>JBIIHJ010000232.1:0-6447 GCA_044235875.1 Pseudoxanthomonas sp. | reverse complement strand
GCTGATGGCCGGTTCGATCAACGCGCGCATGGTGGTCAGTGCGCTGCCGCCGATCCCCTTCGCCGCGGCGCTGGAAGACCTGCTCAAGTATCCCTACGGCTGCATCGAGCAGACCACCAGCAAGGGTTACGGCACGCTGCTGCTGGACCAGGCCACGGCCGACCTGCTCGGTACTAAAGGACTGGATGCCGAGAAGCGCCGCACGCGCATGGAAGGCGCCTTTGGCCGCATCACCTCGATGCAGGTGGCCAATGGCAACTTCTCGATGTGGGGCGACGACAGCGACGTGGTGCCGTACATCACCCCGTACGTCACCGAGTTCCTGCTCGATGCGCGCGATGCCGGTTTCGCCGTGCCCGACGCGGTCCTGCAGAAGGCGCTCAACCGCCTGAGCGAGGACCTGCTGTCCGGCGGCAACCAGTTCTACGGTGCGGATTTCCGCGATCACCTGCGCTTTGCCAACCAGGCCTACGAAGGCTACGTGCTGGCCCGGGTCGGCCGCGCGCCACTGGGCACGCTGCGTGCGCTGTATGACAACGACCGGGGCAAGTCGATGACCGGCCTGCCGCTGGTGCATCTGGGCATGGCGCTGTCGTTGCAGGGCGACACCAAGCGTGGCAGCCGCGCGATCGCGCTGGGCTTCGACAAGACCGGCGATCGCCCGCGCTACCTGGGCGACTACGGTACCCAGCTGCGCGATGATGCGTTGATGCTGGCCCTGGTGCGCGAGCGCAAGCTGTCCCGGCCCGAATACGACGCGCGGGTGGTGTCGCTGGGCCGCGAGCTGGACGAGCGCCGCAAGGCGACTTGGTTTTACCTGAGCACGCAGGAGCAGGTGGCGCTTGCGCGACTGGGCAAGTCGCTGTTGGGCGATGCGCAGGCCAAGACCGTCAGCGGCACCTGGGCGGCCAATGGGGCGAGCGAAGCGGTGGACGGGCAGCGCCTGTTCGCACGCAGCTTCGATGGCGACACGCTGGCACAGGGCGTGAGCTTCACCCCGCAGGGAACGCCGCCGCTGTACGCCAGCCTGGAAATCGCCGGCGTGCCGCGCAGTGCGCCGGCCGAGGACAAGTCCAAGGTCGGCGTGGTGCGTCGCTACTACAACACCGATGGCACCGAGTGGAAGGGCGGTCCGCTGAAGGAGGGCGATGCCCTGATCGTCGGCCTGCGCATCACCGCCGACACCGCCATGCCCGACGCGCTGTTGACCGACCTGCTGCCGGCCGGACTGGAGATCGAGAACTTCAACCTCTCCGACGCCAAGCAGTGGGCCGATGTGGTCGTCGACGGCATCGACATCACCGATCGTGGCAACGCGGCCGACGTCAAGCACGAGGAGTTCCGCGACGACCGCTACGTGGCGGCGCTGCGCCTGCCCGAAGGCGGCAGCGGCGCCAAGGTGTTCTACCTGGTCCGTGCGGTGACGCCTGGCACCTACACCGTCCCGCCGCCGCTGGTGGAAGACATGTATCGACCGGATATCCGCGGCGTGGGCGCGTCGAGCCCAGCGACGATCACGGTGGTGCAGCCTTGAGGCCCTCGCGGCTGCCAGCAGTTGGTTTGATGTTGGTGGTCCTGGCCGTCATGCCTTCGGTCGCGAGGGCCGACGGGATCCCTTCATTGGTCATGCCCAAGACTTCGCAGTGGAAGGCGATGGGCAAGGTCGGGCTTCGGGAACCTGTCAGTTTCAAGGGACAGGAGCAGGTATCTGGAGACCTCATGGCGGAGTGGGTATCAGTAGGCGCTGGTGTGATCGAGCCGACTTATTTGATCGTTCCCGACGCGTCTTCTGCAGCACGCCTTCCCCATTTCAAGGGCTACGGCATCAGGGTGATCGATATCGACAACGGTGAGGAAACGTTGGCGATGATGCTGGGCGATGAGCACGCTCGATTGCTGATCTCGGACCATCACATGAAACGCCTCCGCGTACACGGTACGTTTGCCATCACCGACTATGAGATGTCGATCGAATGCGATGCTCCCTGGGCCAGGGCGCGCGTGCGCTCCGCCGAGCGGCTACAGGCTTTGGCGAGCGTTCCGGAATCGAAAGCGCGTTGCTGAGTGCACGTCGAAGCCAGCGTGATATCGCTTTTGATCGAGCTGCGGGCCTCCCTTGCCTGATCGTGCGCCAGTTGGGTTCGCATGAACGTGTCACGCCCTAGGCTTCGGCGTCTCAAGCCCATCATTCGCTGGACTGCCGTTGCGCTGCTGGTGGCGCTGCTGGTGCTGGACTTCGCCTTCCCACCCCCATTGCCCAAGTCACGGGACACCAGCACCCTGGTGGTCGCGCGTGATGGCACGCCGCTGCGGGCATTCGCCGATCGCGATGGCGTGTGGCGTTATCCGGTGTCGTCCGAAGGCGTTTCGCCCCTGTACCTGCAGGCGCTGCTGACCTACGAGGACCGCTGGTTCTGGAAGCATCCGGGCATCAATCCGTGGGCGCTTGCGCGTGCCGGCGGGCAGCTGGTGACGCGCGGGCGCATCGTCTCGGGCGGCTCCACCCTGACCATGCAGGTCGCGCGCATCCTGGACCCGCATACGCGCACGCCGTGGGGCAAGGCCAAGCAGCTGCTACGCGCCGTGCAACTGGAAGTGCATTTGAGCAAGCGCCAGATCCTGGATCTGTACCTGGAGCGCGCGCCCTTCGGCGGCACCATCGAAGGCGTAGAAGCGGCGAGCTGGGCGTACCTGGGCAAGCCGGCCTCGCGCCTGTCGCATGCCGAGGCCGCGCTGCTGGCGGTGCTGCCACAGTCGCCCAGTCGGCTGCGTCCGGACCGCAATCCGCAGGCCGCACGCAACGCCCGTGACAAGGTCCTGGCGCGCATGGTGTCGCTGCACGTGTGGACCCAGGCGCAGGTCGACGATGCACGGATCGAGCCGGTGGTCGCGCGTTCGCTGCAGCCGCCGCTGAGTGCGGCCCTGCTGGCACTGCGCCTGCACCAGCAGCAGCCCAGGGCCACGCGCATCGCCTCCACGATCGATGCCGACCTGCAGCGCACGCTGGAGCAGCGCGTCACCGCCTATTTCTCCAGTCTGCCCGAGCGCACCTCGGCTGCACTGCTGGTCGTGGACAACGCGACGATGGAGGCGCGCGCTTACGTCGGCTCGGTCAAGTTCGGCGACGCCAGGCGGCTGGGCCACGTGGACATGGTCCAGGCCTGGCGCTCGCCGGGGTCCACCCTCAAGCCCTTCCTCTACGGCCTGGCGCTGGACGATGGCCTGATCCATTCGGAAAGCCTGCTGGTCGATGCGCCGCAGAGTTTCGGCGGCTACCGGCCCGGCAATTTCGACGCCGCCTTCAATGGACCGGTCGGCGTGGCCGAAGCCCTGCGCCTGTCGCTCAACGTGCCGGCGGTGGACGTGCTGGATCGTGTCGGCCCACCGCGTTTTGCCGCGCGACTGGCCAACGCCGGCATCGATCTGCATTTCCCCCGTGGTGCAAAACCCAACCTGGCGATGATCCTGGGCGGCACCGGCGCACGGCTGGAAGACCTGGTCGGCGCGTTCGCCGCGTTCAATCGTGATGGCCTGTCGGGTCGCGTGCGCTACACCCAGGACGATCCCAAAGCCTATCGACGCCTGCTGTCGCCCGGCGCGGCGTGGATCGTGCGCCAGATCCTGCAGGACAACCCGCGCCCGGGTTACGCGCTGGATACCTTCGACACGGCCGCGCGTCCACGTGTGGCCTGGAAGACCGGCACCAGCTACGGCTATCGCGATGCCTGGGCGATCGGTGGCACGCATCGCTACACGGTGGGCGTGTGGGTGGGGCGCCCCGACGGCACGCCGCTGCCGGGCCAGTACGGCGCAGTCACGGCGCTGCCGCTGATGTTCGAGGTGATCGACAGCCTGCCGCGCGCGCGTGGCGATGCATCGGCCACGCCCGCGCCAGGCAACGTGGCGCAGGTGGAGGTGTGCTGGCCGCTGGGATTGCCGCCCGATCCGCAGGCGCCCCAGCTGTGCCAGAAACGCCTGCAGGCCTGGACGCTGGATGGCAACGTGCCGCCGACCTTCGCCGAGCGCGACGCGCGCCTGTGGCGCAGTGGGCTTGAGACCTTCCAGCGCGATGCCGCCGGTGGGCAGCGCCTGTCCGCCGCATGCAGTGCGCCGCATGTGGCGCAGGCCGCGCAGATCGCACGCTGGCCGGCGCTGGCCTCGCCCTGGCTCACTGCGGCCGAGCGCGACGCCTCCCGTCTGCCCCCGCTGGCAGCGGACTGCGTGGCCGATGATCGCGATGCCAGCGCTTCGTTGCGCATCGAAGGCCTCAACGACCGTGCCACGATCGCGCGTTCGCCCGGCAGCCTGAAGGCCGCTACCGTGCGGTTGCGGGCGCTGGGCACCGAGACCGACGTGCAGTGGCTGGTGGATGGCCGCTGGATCGCGCAGACGCGGGGCGCACGTAGCTTCGAACACAGCTTCGACCAGACCGGCGAACACACCTTGACCGCACTGGCCGACAGCGGTGCATGGGCGACGGTGAAGTTCAAGGTGCTGCGCTGAAATTGTCCCCGACGCACGAGGCCTGCACGCCGAGATGAGCGGAGCTCGCTCCGCTGCCTTCCGCACAGAGGGCACCGAGCCTTCAGCGGAGCAAGCTTTGTGTTGAATCTGTTCAGAGGACTCTTGTAGAGCGGAGCTTGCTCCGCTGCCTTCCGGACAGATAGCGGGAAATCTTCAGCGGAGCAAGCTCCGCTCTACACGACTGCGAGGACAACCAAAGAGAAACGGACGCCATCAGGCGCCCGTGTTTGTATGGATCGCTTCGGTACTCACTTGCCGTTCCAGTTTCCAGCGAGGCAAGCCCTGCGCCGAATGTGTTCGCACAATTCTTGTAGAGCCGAGCTTGCTCCGCTGCCTTCCGGACAGATAGCGGGAAGTCTTCAGCGGAGCAAGCTCCGCTCTACGCGACTGCGATGACAACCAAAGAGAAACGGACGCCATCAGGCGTTCGTGTTTGTATGGATCGCTTCGGTACTCACTTGCCGTTCCAGTCTCCAGCGGAGCAAGCCCTGCTCCAAATGTGTTCGCACAATTCTTGTAGAGCAGAGCTTGCTCCGCTGCCTTCCGGACAGATAGCGGGAAGACTTCAGGAGCAAGCTCCGCTCTACACGACTGCGATGACAACCAAAGAGAAACGGACGCCATGGGGCGCCCGTTTTCGTATGGATCGCTTCGGCGGCTTACTTGCCGATCCACCCGTCCAGCATGTCGGCGAATTCGTCCGCATGCTCTTCTTCCTGCTCCAGGATCGATTCCAGCAGGCGCTTGGTAGTGGTGTCCCTGTCGCCGATGTAGTTGATCATCTGGCGGTAGCTGTCGATGGCGATGCGCTCGGCGATCAGGTCTTCTTTCACCATGTCGCGCAGGTCGCTGCCTTCCTTGTACTCGGCGTGCGAGCGCTTGGTCAGCGTGTCGGGATTGAGGTCCGGTTCGCCGCCCAGCTGCACGATGCGCTCGGCCAGCTTGTTGGCATGGGCCTGCTCTTGCTGGGCGTGTTCGAGGAATTCTGCCTTGATCGAATCGGCCAGCATCCCCTTGGCCATGAAGTAGTGGCGGTAATAGCGCAGTACGCACACGTACTCGGTGGCCAGGGCTTCGTTGAGCAG
Source organism: Pseudoxanthomonas sp. (assembly GCA_044235875.1). GTDB lineage: Bacteria > Pseudomonadota > Gammaproteobacteria > Xanthomonadales > Xanthomonadaceae > Pseudoxanthomonas_A. Next base: position 838 of record JBIIHJ010000232.1, on the reverse strand, counting down.
TTTGATGACTTCCTTGCGGTCGGCATTGTAGGTGTTGGTGATCGCCCCGTCCTCGATGCTCTTGCGCGCATTGGCGCGCAAGGTGTCGCGGTCGGCCAGCTCGCTGGCGGCGGTGTGATCGAAGGTGGTGGCTGATGTCTTGGACATTGGCTTGCCTCTGTTGATGTAGGTAGGAAAAGCTGGGTCAGGCGGGGAGTTGTTCCAGCACGTGTTCGGCGGAGGACACCTTGAATTCGCCTGGTGCCTCGACCCAGAGCTGCTTGACGACGCCATCCTCGGCATAGAGCGCATATCGGCGCGAGCGCAGGCCCATGCCGTTGCCACTCAGGTCGATGTCCAGGCCCAGCGCCTTTGTCAGGTCGCCGCTGCCGTCGGCCAGCAACTGCAGGCCGTCGGGGACGCCGAGCGTCTCGCCCCAGGCCTTCATCACGAACGCGTCGTTGACCGAGATGCAGTAAACCTCGATGCCGCGCTTGCGAAACGCGTCGAAGTGTTCAATGAAGCCGGGCAGATGACGCTCCGAGCAGGTCGGGGTGAATGCGCCCGGCACGCCGAACATCACCGCCTTGCCGGCACGGAACAGCGTGGGCGTATCGACCTTCTCCACACCCTGGCGGATGCGGTTGAGGGTGGCTTCTGGAATGCGCTCGCCGATCTTGATGGTCATGGGGACCTCTCGTGGTGGCACGCACCGCCTTGGTCCGCGCATGAACGCCACCCTAGAAGCGCGCGTGGGAAGGCCGTGTCAAAACCCTTGAAAACCGGCTGGCCGCGCTCATCTGGTGGTCATGGAGGCCACGGGCCCCTGCCACGCGGCCCTAAGGCCATGGCAATCAAA
>JBIIHJ010000230.1:0-6465 GCA_044235875.1 Pseudoxanthomonas sp. | reverse complement strand
GCTGGCCGGGTTTGCGGCAGCCCTACCGGCTTCAACGGCTCGGTCGCCGCGATCGCCGTCGCCTGCTGCACAGGCGCAGAAACGGGCGGCGCAACTGGCGCGGGCGCGGGCGAAGGCGCAGGAAGCGTTTCGGTCGCAGCAGTCGCCGGAGCTTGTGCCTCCACGGCGGCCACGGCGGGTGTCGCCCCCTCCAGCCAGTGCGACGACGGCAACACGCAGGCCAGCGTGCGGCCGTACATCTCGGCCTTGACCCGCCCCTGGTGCACGAAGATGGTGGCCCCGGTGCGCTGGTACTTGAGGCCGGCATTGGTCGGCTGCAGGAACACGATCGCCTGCTGGCGGCCGAAGCCGAGCACGGCGAAGGGAGGATCGAAGCGGCTGTAGAACGCCGCGGTCAGTGGCGTGCCCGTGCCCTGGCAGGAGAAGGCCACCTGCGTGCCGGCCACCAGCTTCGGGTCCTGCAGCGCCAGCTCGGCCAGGCGCGTGCGGCTGGCCTCGGCCACGCAATCGCGCGGGTCGGCCGCCTTGAGGCAGGTTTCGCGATTGGCCTCCCACTGCGCCTGGGCCCTGGACAGGCGTGCACGGTCCACGCCACTGCGCAGGCGTGTGACCAGATATGCCTCATGGGTCTGCCGATCCAGCAGCGCCAGTTCGGGCTCGGCGCAGATCAGCGTCTGCAGTTCGGTCAGCGGCGTGTCCAGGCGCAGGATCGGCTCGCCTTCGGCCACGGGCTTGCCGCACTGAAACGAGGGCCTGATCGTGATCTGCGGCGCGGGCCGGTCGGGGATGGCTTCCAGCGAGGGCGCCGCGACCCCGGCCACCCGCGCGGCCGACGGCTGCCGATCACAGCCGGCCAGGGCCACCAGCAGCAGGGCGCCGGCGGACAGGGTGATGCGCATGGGTGAAGTTCCGCGTGGGCGCTGGCGCGCGTCATGCAGGTTCACGCCGAAGGCGTCGATCTCAGGACAGCTGCGGCGCGGCCGGTGCGGGCCCGTCGCTGCTTTCCAGGCGCGCCAGGCGCGACTCCAGCGCGGCGATGCGCGCTTCCAGCTCGGCCACGCGATGGTCCAGCTCGCTGTTGCCACCACCGGAAGACGAGGCGGCCACCTGGGCACTGATCGCCTCCACGTCCACGGGTCCGGAGAGCAGGTGCATCCAGCGGTCCTCGCGCTGGCCGGGGCCGCGCGGGATCTGCACCACCAGCGCCGGGCTGCGCTGGGCCAGGCGATCCAGGTGATGGCGGGCCTCTTCGGCGTCGGCGAGCTTCACCAATCGCTCGGCGCGGCTCAGCAGCTCGTTGACCGTCTGCGGGCCGCGCAGCAGCAGCAGGCCCAGCAACGCGACCTGCTGGTTGGGCAGGCTGAAGACCTTGCCGGTCAGGTGCTCGTAGCGATCGGCGCGCGAGGAAAACTGCTGCCGGGACAGACCCAGCTGCTCCAGCGCGCGCAGCCCGTGCTGCACCGCGCCGGCCTGCAGGTTCATGACCGGATCGCGCGCGGTCTTCTGGTTGGCCGCCGAGACCGCGGCATTGACCGTGAGCGGATAGACGTCCGGCGTGGTGGCTTCCTTTTCGATCAGGCAGCCCAGCAGGCGCGCCTGGGTGGCGTCGAGCACGGGCAGGTCGGCGGCGTCATTCATGGGGGCGATCCGGTACGGCAGGGCGGACAGGATAGCCGTCGCCTGCCAGCGTGGTGGCTGCACTGGACTGCTGGCATGAAACGCGCGCGGGCCGCGGGACCTCGAAGGAGCCGTCATTCGCCTCGGGTGCCCTCATCGCAGCGGCCACGTGGTATCGGCCGATTCGCGCTCGCGGGGGCCCTCCGATCCGCTGACGCTGCTGCCTTGTGCCCTGCTGACGATGTGCCTGGTGCCGTGCGTCCTGCGGGCCCGTGCGCGTTGGCTGCTTCGGATCCAAGGCGCATACGCCGGCTGGCCGTGCGCGCGCCGCGCTGAAGTCCGACGGTCACGCCCAGCCGGTAAACTGCCGCTTCCTCTTGCGTCGACTGCCTCTTACGTGACCCGACTCCGTCCGTTGCTCCTGAGCGCCTGCACCCTGCTGGCCCTTTCCGCCTGCAAGGGCACCGAACCCGCCCCGCCAGCCCCGCCCTCCAGCACGCCGGCCGCATCCGCACCAGCGGCCGATGCCGCGCCTGCGCCGGACACCGCCGGCGTCGCCGCCGACGACAACCTCAACGCAGTGCTGTGGGTGCAGCGTTCGGCCGAGTACAAGGCGCTGTCCGAGCAGACCTACCGCGCTGCGGCCGATCACCTGGACGCCGCGCTGAAGGCAAAGCACTGGGACGCGCTGGTGCCCGACGAGCGCGGTAATGCCGCCACCGGGCTCAAGCCGGCCGTGGTCCTGGACGTGGATGAGACCGTGCTGGACAACTCGCCCTACCAGGCGCGTCTGATCGCCGACCACGCCCAGTACGACGAAGTCACCTGGGACCAGTGGGTCGCGGAGAAAAAGGCCAAGGCCGTGCCGGGCGTGGTCGACTTCGCCAAGGCCGCCAACGCCAGGGGCGTGACCCTGCTGTACATCTCCAACCGCGCCGTGCACCTCAAGGACGCCACCATCGCCAACCTCAAGGCCGCCGGCCTGCCGGTGGCCGATGACAGCGTGTTCCTGGGCCTGGGCACCAACGTGCCGGGCTGCGAGCAGAACGGCACCGAGAAGAACTGCCGCCGCAGGCTGGCCGGGCAGCAGTACCGCGTGCTGATGCAGTTTGGCGACCAACTGGGCGACTTCGTCCAGATCACCGCCAACACGCAGGACGGCCGCCAGCAGTTGCTCGACCAGTACCACGACTGGTTCGGCGAGCGCTGGTGGATGCTGGCCGGCCCGACTTACGGGTCGTGGGAACCGGCCCTGTTCAACAACGACTGGGCGCAGCCGGTCGAGGCACGTCGCGCCACCAAGCGCGCCGCGCTGGACCTGGCCCGATGAGCCCGCGTCCTGCGCTGGACCTGGGAACGCGCGAGCGGCTGATCGTGGCCCTGGACGAACCCACTGGCGCCCAGGCGCTGCAATGGGTCGATCGCCTGGGCGATGCCGTGTCGTTCTACAAGATCGGCATGGAGCTGCTGGCCTCGGGCGACTACTTCACCGTGCTCGACGCGCTGGCCAAGCGCGACAAGAAGATCTTCGTCGACCTGAAATTCTTCGACATTCCCGCCACCGTGGCCGGGGTGATCGCCGGGTTGTCGCGCTGGCCGGTGACCTTCGCCACCATCCACGGCTGGCACGCGCCGATGATGGAAGCGGCCGCCAACGCCCGCAGCGGCGACATGCGCCTGCTGGCGGTAACCGTGCTGACCTCGATGGATCGCGGCGACCTGGCGGCGATGGGCATCGATGCCGATCCGCGCGAGGTAGTGGTCCAGCGCGCGCTGGCCGCCCAGGCCGCCGGCATCGACGGGGTGATCTGCTCGGGCCAGGAAGCCGCGCCGGTGCGCGCGGCGGCGGGCGCGGATTTCGACATCGTCTGCCCGGGCATCCGACCGGCCGGCAGCGCGATCGGCGACCAGAAGCGGGTGATGGGCGTGGCGCAGGCCTTTGCCGCCGGCGCCAAGGCCATCGTCGTGGGCCGGCCGATCCGTCAAGCGGCCGATCCACGTGTTGCCGCCGAGGCCATGCAGGCAGAAATCGCAGAACTCGTCAAATAAAACAATAACTTGCCTTGCAATACTTCAAGTATTGCTTCGCCTGTGTTCAGGCGTTAGGCTGTGCGCGTCCGGTTCAGGCCGGGGTGTTGCCACAACCGATGTCCTCCGGGCCCGACCCGGATTTATCAGGCCCGCATGTCGTCACCGACCGGGCCTGTTTTTTTGTCTCGCCGTCCCGTCGCCCCCTCGCTGGCGCGGACCCACACATCCACGCCAGGCGGTTTTTCTGCCGCCATGACACCGGCGCCTTGCCGGCGCTGGCGCACACCGGCCAAGATGGCCGTTCATCAGGGGTGGACACCATGACTCGGGCCCAGCGCATCATCGCCGCCGTCTTCGCCTGCCTCGTGCTGGTGTTGGCGGCCTGCCAACCAGGTCAGCCGCCGCAGGTGGCCGACACGCCCGATGGCCCGGCCGCGACCGTGCGCCGCCTGGCCCAGCTGCTGCGCCAGGACGATCTGTCCGGGTTTGCCCGCGCCGCCGTGCCGGCCCAGGACTACCGCACCTTCGCCGATGCCTGGGAGCAGGATCTGAGCCGCTGGCCGTTGAGCGAGCTGCCCTTGCCAGACAAGATCGTGCCGCTGCTGGCCGCGCTGTCGGCCAACGACGCCGAACGCCAGCTCGGCCAGGAGTACGACCGCCAGCTCGCCGGGCAGAGCACGGACCTGCGCAATGCCGCCCAGACGCTGGGATTGTTCGTCGGGCAGTACGTGCGCACCCAGGGCGATTTCACGCCGGGCCAGCGCGCCCACTTCGGTCAGGTCGTGCCGGTGCTGGCCACCTGGGCGCAGACCGCCCCGCTGGCCGACGCGCCGCGTGCCCATACCGCCCTGCGAACGCTGGTCGCCGCCGCCCGCGCCAGCCGGATCGACAGCGACGCTGATCTGAAGGCGGCGGGGATGGAACGCGCGCTGGTCCAGCTGGGCCCGTTCCTGGCCGCTTTTGCCGGGGTCTTGGGCGATTACGGCCTGTCCCTGGACGAAAGCCTGTCCAGGCTGCAGACAGGCGCGGTCACGATCAAGGACGGGGTGGCGGTGGTCGAGGTGACCTATCCCCTGGCAGGCAAGCCGATCCAGATGACCGTCACCCTGCGCCAGCAGGCCGGCCATTGGTACGTGGCCGATTACATGGACCAGGCCCAGGCCCTGCGCAAGGCCTTGCAGGAACATCCGGTGCCGGCGCCCGATCCGGAGCCGCCCGCTTCCAGCCCGCCACCGTCCGAGGGCAAGGTTGCCCGGGCCGTCGGACCGGCTGCCAGGCGCCATTGGGCATAATGGCAACGATGCCAGAACAGAACCCCCTGCCCTTCCCGGACGGCAAAGGCCCGGAAGGTCCGCAAGCGCCTGACGCCCCTTCGACCGGGGAGGCATCGACGCCCGCTGCCCCGCAGCTGCCGATCCCGGTGTCCGCGCCGATCGGCCGTCCCGGCAGGACCCCGCTGTGGGCGCGGCTGATGCACAAGCTGGTCGACCCGTGGGTCAACCTGGACATTGAGCCCGAAGCCCCCGGCACCCTGATCGACAGCCGCCCGGTCTGCTATGTGCTGGAGGACTACGGACTGTCCAACGCCCTGATCCTGGACCGCGCCTGCCAGGCCGCCGGCCTGCCCTCGCCGCTGCTGCCGCTGCCCGGTGACCCGATCCGCCGCAAGCGCGCTTATCTGGCGCTGTCGCGGCGCAATGCCAGCACCCTGATCCCCGAGGCCGGCAGCACCAAGACCCATTCGGACTCGCTGGCCAAGCTGCTGCAGGCCCATCGCCACAACCTGGCGCTGGACGTGCAGCTGGTGCCGGTGTCGATCTTCGTCGGCCGCGCCCCGGACAAGGCCAGCGGCTGGTTTGCGGTGCTGTTCTCGGAAAACTGGGCCCTGGTGGGCCGCTTCCGCCGGCTGCTGGCGATCCTGCTCAACGGCCGCACCACGATCGTCCGATTCTCGCCGCCGGTCTCGATCCGCGACGCGGTCGAAGAAGCGCTGCCGCCCGAGCGCACGGTGCGCAAGCTCTCGCGCGTATTGCGCACCCACTTCCACCGCATCCGCGAATCGGTCATCGGCCCGGACCTGTCGACCCGCCGCCTGCTGGTGGACCAGGTGCTGGCCGCCGAACCGGTCAAGCAGGCCATCGCCGACCAGGCGCGCCGCGACAACATCAAGCCCGAGGATGCCTGGAAGAAGGCGCACGGCTTTGCCTGGGAAATCGCTGCCGACTATTCCAACCCGGTGGTGCGCTCGGCCAGCTTCCTGCTGAGCCACGTCTGGAACCGCATCTACGCCGGCGTGCTGGTCCACCACCTGGACAAGCTCAAGGAAGCCGCGCCCGGGCACGAAGTGGTCTACGTGCCGAGCCACCGCAGCCACATGGACTACCTGCTGCTGTCGTACCTGTTGTACGAACGCGGCATCGTGCCGCCGCACATCGCCGCGGGCATCAACCTCAACCTGCCGGTGATCGGCACGCTGCTGCGCAAGGGCGGCGCGTTCTTCATGCGCCGCTCCTTCCGCGGCAACCCACTGTATTCGGCGGTATTCACCGAGTACGTGGCGCAGCTGGTCTCGGGCGGTTATTCGCTGGAGTACTTCATCGAAGGCGGGCGTTCGCGCACCGGCCGGCTGGTGCCGCCCAAGGGCGGCATGATCTCGATGACCGTGCGTGCCTATCTGCGCCAGCCGCGCAAGCCGGTGCTGTTCCAGCCGGTCTACATCGGCTACGAGAAACTGATCGAGGGCAACAGCTACCTGCACGAACTCTCGGGCAAGCCCAAGCAAACCGAATCGATCTGGGTCCTGCTGTGGAACATCCC
>JBIIHJ010000231.1:0-6465 GCA_044235875.1 Pseudoxanthomonas sp. | reverse complement strand
CATCGCATCGGTGAACGGCGCTGCCGGCCAGGCTGCCAAGGCCCGCATCGAGCAGATCACCTCGGACATCGAGCCGGGCCGCATCTACGAGGGCAAGGTCGCCAAGCTGATGGACTTTGGTGCATTCGTCACCATCGCCCCGGGCAAGGACGGTCTGGTCCACGTGTCGCAGATCTCGGCCGAGCGCGTGGAGAAGGTCGGTGACGTGCTGAAGGAAGGCGACCTGGTCAAGGTCAAGGTCCTGGAAGTGGACAAGCAGGGTCGCATCCGCCTGTCCATGAAGGCCGTGGAGGAAGGCGAGGGCGTGTCGGCCGAGTAATCGGATCGTCACAGCATCGCTGGACATAAAAGGCGGGCCATTGGCCCGCCTTTTCTGCTTTCTGCGGCACATGAAAGATCCGGAAGGCGATGGCGTGGTGCGGTCGCGCTGCCGCGTTCCTACAATGGCGGTCTTCCTCTCCAACCAGCGCCTGTGTCCATGCCCTATACCCCCATCGTCGCCACGCTTGGTTACGTGCTGTCCCCGGATGGAAAGCAGGTGCTGATGATCCATCGCAACGCGCGGCCCAACGATATCCACCTGGGCAAGTACAACGGGCTGGGTGGCAAGATGGAACCGGACGAGGACGTGCTGACCTGCATGCGCCGCGAGATCCGCGAGGAAGCCGGGATCGAGTGCGATGCGTTGCACATGCGTGGCACGATCAGCTGGCCGGGCTTCGGCAAGCAGGGCGAGGACTGGCTGGCCTTCGTATTCGTCATCAGCGCCTGGACGGGCACGCCGCTGACGTCCAATCCGGAAGGCACGCTGGAATGGGTCGACGTGGACAGGCTGCTGGAGCTGCCGCTGTGGGAAGGCGACAAGCACTTCCTGCCGCTGGTCTTCGATGAAGATCCGCGCGGCTTCCACGGCGTGATGCCGTACAGGGAAGGGCGCATGGTCTCGTGGAACGTCTCGCGGGCCTGAGCCGGACCGGGACGAAAGTTCATCCACAGAAGGTGTGGATCACTGCGGGGGCAATCATGTGGATAACTCCAACGCGCCCTTGCCTGCGCTGCCTCTCCATCGGTATGGCGAAAAAATGACCAGCGCGGGTCAGTGTATCCACAGGGGGTGTGGATGACTCCCGGACAAAGATGTGGATAACCGCAGGAGCGCGTTGCAGGGCAGGGCTGTCAAGCGGATTGTTGGAAAAATGACCAGGTCGATGCAAACAAACTTTTCGACGCCGTGGAACATGCCGAGGCATCTGGCCGCGCCCTCTTTGGCGCATGACGGTCTTCTTGCCAGACGCTTTCCATCGTCCGCACACCGGCGGATGCTGCGGTGCGAGATCGACATCGCGCCGTCTTGATCGCGACGCGACACGCCGGTTGTCAGGCTGTCGTTCTTTCCTCCCTCCACCGGCCACGCACATGACCCGACAACGCCACTTTTCGATGCTGCGCGATTTCCAGCTGGCCGACTGGTTCACGCTGGGCAACGCGTTCTGCGGCAGCGGCGCGGTGTTCGCCTCGCTGCACTACATGCAGCAAGGCCGGGTCGGCGTGCTGTTGGCTGGCATGGCGCTGATCCCGCTGGCTTTCATCTTCGATGCGCTCGATGGCCGGGTGGCGCGCTGGCGCAATTCGGCCTCGACGCTGGGACGCGAGCTGGATTCGCTGGCCGACGTGATCTCCTTTGGCGTGGCGCCGGCCGCGCTGGCCTACGCCTGCGGCCTGCAGGGCGGCTGGGACTGGCTGGTGCTGAGCTACTTCGTCTGCTGCGGGGTTAGCCGCCTGGCGCGCTACAACGTCACGGCCGAAGCGCTGTCGGGCGAGGAGGGCAAGGTGAAGCATTTCGAAGGCACGCCGATCCCGACCAGCCTGGTGCTGGTGGTGATCCTGGCGATCGCGGCAGCCGGCGGGCACATCGGCCCGGCGATCTGGTGGGGCCAGTGGCAGCTGGGGCCATGGCAGTTCCATCCCCTGGTGTTGCTGTTCGCGCTGTCCGGCTCGCTGATGATCAGCAAGACGCTGCATATCCCCAAACCCTGAGGTGGCGCCGAAAGGGATTGCTATGATCTTGGCCAGCGTCGGGAGACTGTGATGTCGGGTGCGGAAGCAGGGTGGGGCGAGGGCGTCGAGGCGATGGGCCGTCAGGTCTGGGAGGCCTGGGGCGAGGCGCTGCGCAAGGCGGCGTCGGTCCCGCTGGAAACGGCCGCACCGGCGTGGCAGCAGGTGCCCGGTGGCTGGCCCGGCTGGACCCCGCCGCAGGGCGGTGGCCCCGGTGAGGTGATGGAACGCTTCGATGGATTGGCGCGCCACTGGTTCGGCCGCATGCAGCATGTCGCCTCGCAGTTTGCAGACCGCGACAACACCCCCGAGGACATCGCCACCGCCTGGCGCCAGGCGATGGGGGCGACCGAAGCCAAGCCCTATCCCGATCTTTTCAGCAGTCTGTTCGGCCAGGGGGCGACCGGGCTTGACGGCCTGGGCGAGCAGTGGATGCCTTGGCTGGAATCCCTGCGTGGACCGCTGCAGGACTGGGCGCAGACGCCAGCTTTCGGGCCTGCGCGTGAGCACCAGCAGCGCTGGAAGGCGCTGCTGCAGGCCCAGCAAGCACTGCGCGATGCCAACGACGGCTACCAGCGCCTGATGGAAGAAGCCTCGCGCCAGGCCTACACCCTGTTCGAGGACAAGCTTGGCATCCGCGTCGGCGAAGGCGCGCCCCTGGACAGTGCGCGCGCCCTGTTCGACGAGTGGATCGACGCCGCCGAGGACGCGTACGCCAAGATGGCGTTGTCCGAAGAGTTCCGCGAGGTCTACGGTGCCTTGGCCAACGCGCAGATGCGCATGCGTGCCGGCGTGCAGCGCGAGGTCGAGCAGCTTGGCGGCATGCTGGGCCTGCCGACACGCACCGAAGTCGACGCGGCCCATCGCAAGATTGCCGAGCTCGAACGCCTGCTGCGCAAGCTGATGCGCGGTGCCGACGTTGAAGCGGCCCGTACGACTGCCGCACCACCAAAAGACAGCGCCGACTCCAAGGCCAAGCCGGCGCAGGCACGCGCGGCTACGGCAGCGACATCGGAGCCTGCAGCGCCAAAGCGCAGCGCGGTGGCCAAGTCGAACAACGCTGTTGGGGCGTCCAAGCCGGCGAAGACCACGCGCACGCCACCCACGCCAACGAAAACTGCTTCAGGCAAGAAGGCATCCAAGACGACTGCCAAGCCGGCGCCCGCGCGCAAACCACGCAAGGCGGCCACATCGGGTTCGGCGAAGACCGCTGCGCGCACGACGCGCGTGAAGCGCACGACATGACCAGTCCATTTCGCGCCACTGCCGACACTTTGGCCGCCGAAGCCGCTTCGCTGCAGCAAAAGCTCGGCGCCGGCCTGCGCACGCTGCCCGGCGTGGGCGATGTGCATTACGGCGTCACCGCGCGCGAAGAGGTCTGGCGCGACGGCAAGGTCGTGCTGTATCGCTTCATCGGTGACACCGCGCCGACGTCCCACGTGCCGCTGCTGATCACCTATGCGCTGGTCAACCGGCCGTACATGGTGGACCTGCAGGAAGACCGCTCGCTGGTGAAGGGCCTGCTGGCCCAGGGCCAGGATGTGTACCTGATCGACTGGGGCTATCCGGACCGCTCCGACCGGTTCCTGCTGCTCGAGGATTACGTCAATCGCTTCATCGACGGGGCGATCGACCACCTGCGCCAGGCCAGCGGCGTGGAGGCGATCAACGTGCTGGGCATCTGCCAGGGCGGCGCGCTGTCGCTGTGCCACGCAGCGCTGCATCCGCACAAGCTGCGCAACCTGATCACCATGGTCACGCCGGTGGATTTCCACACCGACGACAACATGCTGTCCAATTGGGTGCGCGGCGTCGACATCGATCTGCTGGTCGACACGCTGGGCAACGTGCCAGCCGATCTGATGAATCTGAGCTACCTGATGCTCAAGCCGTTCCGCCTGAACGTGCAGAAGTACGTCGGCCTGCTCGACATCCTGGACGACAGCCGCGCGGTGAAGGACTTCCTGCGCATGGAGAAGTGGATCTTCGATTCGCCCGATCAGGTGGGCGAAGCGTTCCGCCAGTTCGTCCAGCAGTTCTACCAGGGCAACGGGTTCATCGAAGGCGGCATCGTGATCGATGGCCAGACCATCGACCTCAAGCAGCTGCAGATGCCGGTGCTGAACATCTACGCCGAGCAGGATCACCTGGTCCCACCGGATGCCTCCCGGGCGCTGCGTGGGCTGGTGGGCAGCAAGGACTATTCGGAAGTGGGCTTCCGCGGCGGGCACATCGGCATTTATGTCTCCAGCCGCGCCCAGCGCGAAGTGCCGACCGCGATCGCCAACTGGCTGGCGCAGCGCTGAGCGCCGGGCGCGCCTGTGTGGGAGCCGCCGCGGCGGCAATGAGGCCACGCCCGGAAAGCCCGGTCGCCGCGATGTGGCTCCGACGTCGCGCAGCTTGGTGTGATCGAGGCGTCGATGCCCTCGCGCAGGACAGCGTTTAGACTGCCGCCAGACCCGCCGCCGACAGGCATCGCAATGAATACCCCCGCCACCTCCACAACACTTTCGCGCTCGCTCGACGACCGCATGATCGCCGGTGTGATGGGCGGCATCGCGCGCCGCTTCGGATGGAACGTCACGCTGGTGCGCGTGCTGTTCGTCGTCATCTCGATCGCCTCGGCGGCGTTCCCGGGCATCCTGGTCTATCTGCTGCTGTGGTTGCTCATTCCCAACGAGGTCTGAGGCAGGCTATGCCGCGGTGGCTGCGCATGGCACTGATGGCAGCCGGCATGGTCTGGACCCTGCCCAACAGCCTGATCGGTTTGCTGCTGGGAGTGGCGGGCCTGCTGCGTGGCGGTGCGGTGCATGTGAGTCGTCAGGAATGCGCACTGGTCTTCAGCCGCTGGCCGTGGGGACCTGGCGGGGCGATCACCTTTGGCAACACGATCGTGCACACCGGTGCATCGCTGGACCTGCAGTGCCACACCTACGCGCATCGCGCTGGGCGCTGCGTCGAGGCGCAGGTGCGGCTGGGCGATCACGAGCGCGCGCACGTGCTGCAGTACATGGTGCTGGGCCCGCTGTTCCTGCCGGCATACCTGTTGTGTGGCGGTGTGAGTGTGCGCAACCGCTTCGAACGCGCGGCGGACCGTTATGCGCTGACCGGCCGCGGCTGGTGGCCGTGGCGCGTGGCCGGCTGAAGTCCCACCCGCTACATCCGGTCGAGGCGATCGAACGAAAACAGCGCCTGCAGCGGATGTGGCTGTGCTTCGACCAGCGCGCGGATTAGGCCCGCGCCCAGCATGCTGTAGGTGATGCCGTTGCCGCCGTAAGCCATGGCGAACAGCACGCGGTCGCCGTGTTGCGGGTGCGCGCCGAAGAACGGCAGCCCGTCGGCGGTCTCGGCGAAAGTGCCCGCCCAGGAGAAGGCGGGCTCGAGCGGTATTTCGTCGAGCAACTTGCCGAACTTCTTGCGCAGGATCTCGGCCTTGCGCAGCACCCGTGCGTCGCGCCGAGCGGGGATGTCGATGCTGTCGTCCTCGCCGCCCACCAGGATCCGGCCGTCGCCGGTCGAGCGCGCATACAGATACGGACGCGCGGATTCCCAGATCAAGGTATTGCGCAGCGGGCCGAGCTGATCGTGAGTCAACGTGTCGCTGATGAAGGCATAGCTGCTGCGGTTGCGTGCCACGCGTTTGTCCAGCCAGGTTTCGTTGGCGTAGCCGGCCGCCATCACCAGGCGCGAGGCGGAAATGGCGTGACCGGTGTCGGTGTGCAGCAGGACACCGTGCGTGCCAGTCTCAATTTTCTCGATGCGGGTGCGGTCATGGATCGCCATCCCGCGTGCCTGCAGTCGGGCGAACAGCAGGTTGGCCATGCGGTACGGATCCACGCGCGCGGCCTGATGGCTGAGGATCGCGCCCGGTGCTCGGATGCCATAGCGGACCAGCAGCGCGTCCGGCTCCAGCCATTCCACTTCCAGGCCATGGCGCTGGCGCAGGTTGAACTCGTCCAGCAGGCTGGCACGATCGCGTGGCCGGCTGGCGTAGTACAGGCTGTCCTGCCAGGCGAAATCGGTGTCGCCCAGGCCATCGGCCACGCCCTGCAGCAGCTCCAGCGAACGCGCGCATGCGCCATAGGCCAGCCACGCGTCCGCCTCGCCATAACGCTGCGCCAGCTCGGTCATGTGGGTGTCGATCTCGTACTGCAGCAGCGCGGTACTGGCGGCGGTACTGCCCCAGCCGATGTCGCGTTGCTCGATCACCACCACCGAGTGGCCGTGTTCGACCAGTTCATCGGCAATGAGGGCGGCGGTGATGCCGCCGCCGATGATGGCCACGTCGGCCACCGCATCGGCGCGCAGGGGCGGAAAGTCGTGCGTCAGTCCGTTGCGCACGGCCCACCAGGGGTAACCACTCTTCAGGTCCAGCATGGCGTCCGCCGATGTTTCTTGGACGCCCAACGT
>JBIIHJ010000229.1:0-6480 GCA_044235875.1 Pseudoxanthomonas sp. | reverse complement strand
CAGGTTGGCTTCTTCGTCGAACCGCGCGCGCAGCTCGACCACCACGGTGACGTCCTTGCCGTTGCGCGCGGCCAGCACCAGTGCATCGACGATCGCCGAGTCCTTGCCGGTGCGGTACAGCGTCTGCTTGATCGCCAGCACGTTGGGATCGGTCGCCGCCTGCCTGAGCAGTTCCAGGACCGGGGTGAAGGCATCGAAGGGATGGCTCAGCAGCACATCGCCGTCGGCTACGGTCTCGAACATCGTGTCGCCATCGCGCAGCAGGCGCGGCGTGAAGGCGGGGTACTTCAGCTCAGGCCGCTGGACCAGGTCATACACCTGGCTGACGCGGTTGAGGTTGACCGCGCCATCGATGCGGTAGACCGCGTTGTCGGGCAGGTCGAAATTTTCCAGCAGTGTGTGGACGATCTGCTTGGGGCAGTCGTGGGCGATCTCCAGGCGCACGGCCGGGCGATAGCCGCGTCCGGCCAGCTCGTCGCGCAGCGCCAGGGCGAGGTTCTCCACTTCCTCCTCGTCCACCACCAGCTCGGAGTTGCGGGTCACGCGGAACTGATAGGCGCCCTTGACCTCCATGCCCGGGAACAGGTCATCGACAAAGGCCGACAGCACGCTGGACAGCAGCACGTAGTCGTTGTCGCCGCCGGACACGCGCTGGGGCAGGTGGATGATGCGCGAGAGCGAACGCGGCGCGCGCACGATGGCCATGTGGCCGGCGCGACCGAAGGCGTCCTTGCCCTTGAGCACCACCACGATGTTGAGCGATTTGTTGAGGATTTTCGGGAACGGATGCGAGGGGTCCAGGCCAAGTGGCGAGAGCACCGGCATGATCTCGTTGCGGAAGTAGGCGCGCAGCCAGCGTTTCTGGCGCGCGTTCCACACCGTCTGGCTCAGCACCCGCACGCCTGCCTGGTCCATGGCCGGGCGCAGCACGCGGTTCCAGCACTTGTACTGCGCATCCACCAGCTCGGCGGCGCGGTCGTGGATGCGATTGAGCACCGAGCTGGGCGTCAGGCCATCGGGACCGGGCGGCAGGCCGAAGTCCTGCGCGTGGCGCACGGTCGCGGTCCGGATTTCGAAGAACTCGTCCAGGTTGGTGCAGCTGATGCACAGGAATCGCAGGCGCTCCAGCAGCGGCACCGTCGGATCCTGGGCCTGGGCCAGCACGCGGAAGTTGAAATCCAGCTGCGACAGTTCGCGGTTGAAGTACAGGCCGCTGTCACGCAACGGATCGACGGCATCAAGAGTCAGGTCGGTGGCGGCATTCATGCGGTCAGGCTCTGCGGAAACGGAAGGGCCGATTCGCGCGGGTGCACGCGCGCGGGGCCAAAATGGATCGAGAAAAGGCTGCCCTGGCCGACGGCGCTCTCGATCTCGAGCCGGGCCTGGTGCAGGTTGAGCACGTGCTTGACGATGGACAGGCCCAGGCCGGTGCCGCCGCTCTCGCGCGAGCGGCTGGTGGAGACGCGGTAAAAGCGTTCGGTGATGCGCGGCAGGTGCGAGGCGGGGATGCCGTAACCGGTATCGCGCACGCTGAGCATGGCCCCGTCGCCCTCGCGGACGAAGCTGATCGTGATCGTGCCGCCAACCGGCGTGTAGCGCACCGCGTTGCTCACCAGGTTGGAGAAGGCGCTGTGCAGCTCCTTGTTGGAGCCCCACAGATTGATGTCGCCGCAGTCCTGGACCACGATGGTCTGGCGCTGGCGACTGAGGGCCTCGGCCTCGCGCCGCAGGGTGGCCAGCATCGAGCCCATCGCGATGGACTCATCTGTCAGGCTGTCCTGCACTTCCAGGCGCGAAAGCGTCAGCAGGTCCTCGACCAGCTGGGTCATGCGGTTGGACTGCTTCTGCATCTCTTCCAGGATGGGTTTCCACTCCGGGAACTCATCGGCGTCGAGCATGTCCAGGTAGCCGTGGACCACGGTCAGCGGCGTGCGCAACTCATGCGAGACGTTGGCGACGAAGTCGCGGCGCATCTCTTCCAGCCGCAGCAGCTTGCTGACATCGCGCGCCACCAGCAGCCAGTACTGGTCCGAATACGGGATCAGGCGCAGGTTGAGGCGCAGGTCCGGATTGACCGGCGAGGTGGCATCGAGCATCGGCTCGGCATTGCGGCCGGCGCTGAGCCAGTGCGACATCGGCAGCGGCTGCAGGCGTTCGCCCACCGGTGCATTCAGGTCCTGGGGATGGCGCAGGCCCAGCAACGAGGTGGCGGCCTTGTTGAACCACTGCACGCGCTGGCTGTTGCGGTCGATCACCACCACCGCGTCAGGCAGCGCGGCGGCGGCGGCGCGATAGGCGCGCAGCATCGCCAGCAGGCGGCGCTTGCGTGTGCGCATGTCGACTTGCCCGCGGTGCAGCAGGCGGTCGAGCTCGTTCCAGACGCCATCGCCGTGGGCTGGCTGCAGGCGCTCGCGCGCGGTCAGCCGGCGCAGCACCGCACGCAGGCGCCAGAACTGCCAGGCGACCACGCCCAGCGAGCCGATCGCCAGCACTTCCCAGAACGCACCCACCAGCCAGCCGCCTGCTGCGGCGATGATCAGCAGGGTGGCGAGGCGGAACAGGGTGCGGTTCCAGGCCGAGCGCAGGTGCTTGGGCATGAGTGGATTGTGTCAGAGCGGTTGCTGTCCAGCCTACGGCAGGGGCCGTGGCAGGCAGGAGGCGGAACAACGACGGTTCCGCGACGCATCGATGACATGCGCGCTGCGGGACCGGGACGGGCGCATGACGCGTGCGCGGCCGATGCGTGTCAGGTCGACACCGAGAACCGGTAGCCGGAGCCGCGCACGGTCTGGACCATATTGTCCACGTTGTGCGGTTCCAGCGTCTTGCGCAGACGGCGGATGTGCACGTCCACGGTGCGTTCTTCCACGTAGACGCTGCCGCCCCACACGTGGTCCAGCAGCTGGGTGCGGCTGTAGACGCGCTCGGGATGGGTCATGAAGAAATGCAGCAGGCGATATTCGGTCGGGCCAATCGGCACCGGCTGATCCTCGGCGAACACCCGGTGCGCGGCGCCATCGATGCGCAGCGCGCCCAGCGAGATGCTGCCGTCCTCCTCGTCCTCGCGGGTACGCCGCATGACTGCGCGGATGCGGGCCAGCAGTTCGCGCGAGGAGAAGGGCTTGACCACATAGTCGTCGACGCCGGCTTCCAGGCCGCCGACGCGGTCGTTCTCTTCGCCGCGGGCGGTGAGCATGATGATCGGCACTTCGCGGGTCAGGGCATCCTTGCGCCAGCGGCGTGCCAGGTCCAGGCCGCTGGTGCCTGGCAGCATCCAGTCCAGCAGGATCAGGTCGGGCACCTTGTCGGCGATCGCACCCTGCGCCTCGCGGGCGTCGCCGGCATGGACCGGTTCGAACTCGCCCTTGCGCAGAGCGAAGGCGACCATGTCACGGATGGCGGGCTCGTCATCGACGATGAGAATGCGTTTTTGCACGGGTTTTCGCCGGACTAGGGGAACGGCGACAGTAGACGACAATTTTGTGACTCGATTGTGACACCTGCCCGGGAGGCCGGATGCCGCTCAGCGATTGCCATCCACATCCGGATCGCGCACCCCGGCATCGCGCAATTCCAGCACCTCGGGGGTGATCGCGGCGATCCGGGCCTCGACCCGTGCGCGGGCGTAGTAATCCAGGTTTTCGCGCCGCTTGAGGTTCTGCAATTGGGTCAGGGCCTGCTCCGGTCGGCCGTTCAGGTAGGCCGCCTGGGCATAGGCTTCCGCTGCCTTGGTGGTGTCGCCGGCCAGTTCGCAGGCGCGCGCGAAGGCTGCCTGGAACACCGGGTCGTCATTGCTGGCATCCAGCAGCGGCTGCAACACGGCGCGGGCCTGCTCGCCGCCGGCCTTGTCGCCCTGGCCGTTGAGCACCTGGGCGAACGTCAGCGCGATGGGGCGGCTGTTGGGCGTGGCCTTGAGCAGGTCGCGGAAGCGCGCCTTGGCCGCCGTCATGTCGCCGGTATGGGACTGCGCATCGGCCAGGGCCACGCCCAGCCAGGCATTGCCCGGCTGTTCCTGCACCAGCTGGGCGAAGGCAGTGGCGGCCGCGGCCGGCTGGTTGTTGCGCAACTGGGCCAGGGCCAGGCCGTAGCGTTGGGGCGCGGTGAGCTCACCGGTGCTGCGGCGGATGCTTTCGTATTCGCGGATCGCCTCGCCGGCGGTGTTGGCACTGAGTACGCGCAGGCGTTCGCGCGCCCACGGGAACAGCCCCGTGGCCCCGCCTTCCAAACTCGACGCCGGCAGCGTCACCGAAAACGGCAGCAGCGGATTGCTGCTGCGCGCACCGGCGGCGTAGTTGCCCTCGCGCGGGCTGGATTCGGTGATCTTGCCGCCCGGCGTGGAGACGGTGGTGATCACGTTCTTCTCGCGCTTGATCCTTTCGGCGCGGTCGTGTGCCTCGCTGGTGCGCGAGGTGGTCACCGGGTGGGTCTGCAGGTAGTCGGGGGCGCGCTCGCGTTCGCCGCCGCGGTTGGCGCGCATCACCTGGTCCATCCGGTTGAAGAAGCCGGCCATCGCGTCCGGGTCGTAGCCGGCACGCGAGAGCGTGTAGATGCCGATCCGATCGGCCTCGCTTTCGTTGGCACGGGTGTAGTCGATCTGGCGTTGCTGCATCAGGCCAAGGCCACTGACCACGGCCGCCTGGGTGGCATCGCCGCCACCGCCGGCGGCCTGCGCGGCGACGATCGCCCCCAGGATGCCCAGCAGGATCGGGATCTGGTCGCGCTGGGCCCGCTCCACCCCGCGCAGCACGTGCTGCTGGGTGACGTGGGCGATTTCGTGGGACAACACCGCGGCCACCTCGTCCTCGCGCTCGGCGGTCAGGACCAGTCCGGAGTTGACCGCGATGTAGCCGCCCAGGGTGGCGAAGGCGTTGATCTGCCGGTCGCGCAGCATGAAGAAAGTGAAGGGCTGACTGGGGCGATCGCTGTTGGCGGCCAGGCGTTCGCCGACCTTGTCCAGCCAATCGTCCACCAGCGGGTCATCCAGCAGATAGCCGTAATTGCGCAGCTCGCGCAGGGTCATCGCGCCGTATTGCTGCTGCCGGGCAGGGGTCAGCAGTTCGCCCGCGGAGGAGCCGATATCGGGCAGGCGATCGACCTGGGCATGCGCCAGCGGCGCGGCCACCAGCAGGGTCAGGGCTGCGGACAACAGGGTCAGGCGCACGCGGTGATTCCATCCTGGGAAGGGTGCAGGCCGGCGCAGGATGGCGGGCGCCGGGGGCTTGCAGGTGAATCCGTGGTTAATCCGCAGCGTTGCATGCCTAAGGCCTGGTTTGGCGCGCTCATGCCACCATGATGCATTCAGACCCTTCACCGTGCGGAGAATTCCCCATGAGCACTCCCGAGATCACCCTCTATTCCACCGCGGTGTGCCCGTACTGCGTGGCCGCCAAGAATTTCCTCAAGTCCAAGGGCCAGACCTGGACCGAGGTGCGCATCGACACCGACCCGGTCGAGCGCGAAAAGATGATGGCCAAGACCCGCCGCACCAGCGTGCCGCAGATCTTCATCGGCGACACCCACGTGGGCGGCTACGACGACATGATGGCGCTGCACCGGGCCGGAGGCCTGGAGCCGCTGTTGAACGGAGGCGGCGCATGAGCGAACCGACGGGCGAGACCGAGCAGGACCGCGTCCAGGCCTTCACCGACTTCCGCCAGCGCATGAACCAGCGGATTCTTGGCGAGCCGAACCAGGTCGTACGCCGCTTCTTCGCGCTGGACACCCAGACCTACCAGGCCGGCGCACTGGACGTGAAGACCAAGGAGTTGTTGGGCCTGGTCGCCTCGATGGTGCTGCGCTGCGATGACTGCATCAGCTACCACGTGGCCCAGTGCAAGGAGGTCGGGGTGACCCGAGAGGAGTTCTTCGAGACCTTCTCGGTGGGGCTGGTGGTGGGCGGTTCGATCGTGATCCCGCATCTGCGCCGGGCCGTGGACTTCCTGGACCAGCTGGAAGGCGGCGCGTCGGCGCCAGCCGGCCACAGCCACGGCTGAGCAGGCGTTTGCGCAGTGAATCAGTTTGCGAGGTATGTATTTGTCATGCATACCTCGAATCGCATACTTTTCGTTGACTGCATTTTCATCGCGAATTTGCCGTAGATCTTTAGTTTTTACAGGAAATTGGGGAAACCTGCGGATTGGTTGCATTTGAGGGGTTTCCGCCAGGCGCGCATAATCGCCGGCACCCCGCGCGCCACTCCCGCGGCGCGCCCTCGATTCTTGGAACTCCCTCATGACGCAAACCATCACGGTGATCCGCGGCGATGGCATCGGCCCCGAAATCATGGACGCCACCCTGCATGTGCTCGACGCACTGAATGCCGGTCTGGTCTACGAAGATGCCGACGCCGGCCTGGTCGCGCTGGAAAAGCACGGCGACCTGCTGCCCGCCCAGACCCTCGAGTCGATCAAGAAAAACAAGGTCGCCCTGAAGAGCCCGCTGACCACGCCGGTCGGCGAGGGCTTCACCTCAATCAACGTG
>JBIIHJ010000025.1:0-21157 GCA_044235875.1 Pseudoxanthomonas sp. | reverse complement strand
CCGACGCGGAGATCGCATCGCGTCGACCGTGCTTTTTGGCGATTTGTCCGACCTTGATCACACAGTGCAGAATCCCTCGACCAGGTGATCTACGCGCCGGGCGCGATGTTGATCGGTAGATGAAGTGGCGCGCGGCGCTGTGCGGGGTGCGCAGTCGATCGCACTTGTTGTTGCAACTGGCCGTGGCACCTGAAGCAAATGGTTGCGTCGACTGATCGCGTGGGAAGTAATCGGCTGGCCTGATTCCGATGAAGCACTCAACTGAAGCAGCTGAGCAACCGGCCACGTTGTGGAGTCAAATCGATTGCCTGGGTCTATATCCACGCTTGCCGCGCGCCAGTTCAATTGGGGCTAGTGCTGCCAGATGTCGTAATCGTCTGCGTCTGCGCTGCTAAATTCGCCCAACGTATAAGTATGATCTTGCCCCCGTTTCTCTGTTTGCCTTGGGCACTGGCGCGGTGCCGGGGAGGGCGGCGTGCTGCAATGGCAGCGCATTCCCGCCGATCGCAATTCGATCAGCTAAACAGGATGTGGTGAACGGCGGCTCCATTAGCGCCCACAGGTAGCAACTGCATCTGAAGTGCAGCGCTTGCAGATTGATCAGGCGTGAACGTGGCAGGGCCACCTGCACCGCGGATCCGGGCGGCGTGGCTCGCGGGACCGATCTCGTCCAGCCATTGTCTCAGCGGCGCAGGGGGAGTGAGAGCGGTCGTTTTCCCCGCTGCGTCGAATCCGTGTCGGGTTGCTGCCTGATGGGCGGCTCGTTTCGGCCCAGCGCGTTATAGGCGTGGTAACGGGCGATGCCGAGCCACTCCACCGCCGCCAGGTCGCTGATCAGCAGGTTGTAGCTGTTGGGCCACCAGGAGGAGAAGGGCGCGGTGTAGTCGCTCCGCGCCGGCATCGGCGCCAGGCCGAAATGGGCGAAATACAGCAGGCTTCGGCGCATATGCAGACCGGACGTCACCAGCACGAGCCGCCCATGCGGCGTCGCGTTGAGCAAGCGCGCGGAGAACTTTGCGTTTTCCCACGTGTTGCGCGAGGCTTTTTCCTCCACCAGCGCCGAACGGGGAACGCCGGCTTCCTCCAACAGCGAGCCGTAGAGCTCGGCCTCGGTATTGCCCAGGCCAGCCGGATCGCCGCCGGAGATCAATACCTTGCAGCCGTTGGTGTTGGCGGCGCAGCGGTCGTAGAGCTGCACGGCGCGCAGGATGCGGCTGTAGGCCAGCGACTGCGGTTCGATGCCGCCCTCGTGCGGTAGCTTCTGCATGCCCATGCCAAGCACGACGATTACCGAATTGGGCGTCCAGGCGATGGCCTGCGGCGTGCCTTGGCCCGCCTGGGTGGCGTCGACGATCCAGCCGGCGAGCACGCCGTTGCCCAGCAGCCAGAACACAACGACCCAGACGGCCGCCAGGATCCGGGCAGCCACGCTTCGACGCAGGCGGAACAGCAGCGCGGTCAGCACCACGCCAAGGGCAAGAAAAAACAGCGACATCGCGGGATTCAATACCTGGAAAGAGCGCGCCCATGGTTGCAGATCGGCTCGCGGCCTTCATCCATGCGACGCGGCACACACGTGCAACAGGCGGGCCTTGACCACCTCGTCGCCGGCGCGTAACGTGCGCAGCGCTGGCGGTTCCATCGCTTCATCCCAATGAAGCGATGGATTAAACGGGAATCCGGTGACGCATTGGCGGGTAACCCCTGTCGCTGTCATTCCGGAGCTGCCCCGCAGCGGTAACTGGAAACGACCCCCGCCATGAGCACTGGACGGCATCGACCGATGTCCCCGGGAAGCGGCAGGCAGTAGGTGGCACGGGATCCCCGCGCCGTGTCCACAAGCCCGAATACCGGCCCCGGCCGGAAGGCCTCGATGGTCTTCCGTTTCGACCTGGAACCGCTCGCGGGAGCGCCACGGGTATGCGTCGCCGTGGGCCTGGCCCGTGGCGGGGCGTATGCGTGCACGTGTCTGCCAGTGGCATCCGGTTCGCCCGCGGGGGCGAAGGTCGCTGGCGTGGCGGGCGTGCGGGCAACCGGGCGACTGGCGCGCGGTTCCTTCGTTCCTCAATGCCCACGCAATGAGGATCCATCCACATGACCATCGTCACCAACCTCGGCTTTCCCCGTATCGGGCCACGCCGTGAACTCAAGCACGCCCTGGAGCGCTACTGGAACGGCGAAGACAGCGCCGAACTGCTGCAGGCCACCGCACGACAGTTGCGTCGCAAGCACTGGCAGCTGCAACGCGAAGCCGGCGCCGAGGTGCTGCCTAGCAATGACTTCTCGCTGTATGACCAAGTGCTGGATACAGCCTTCCTGTTCGACGCCATTGCGCAGCGCTATCGCCCCCTGACCGACGCCGATCCGCTGGCCGGCTACTTCGCCATGGCGCGCGGCGTGCAGACCGGTGGCCTCGACCTGCGTGCGCTGGAAATGACCAAGTGGTTCGACACCAACTACCACTACCTGGTGCCCGAACTGCAGGCCACGCAGACCTTTGCCCTGCGCGGCGACAAGCCTGTAGCTGAATTCCTGGAAGCCAAGGCCGCTGGCTTCAATACGCGCCCGGTGCTGCTGGGGCCGGTGAGCTTTCTGCTGCTGTCCAAGACCACGGACGGCAGCGATCGGCTGGCCCTGTTGGACCGCTTGCTGCCGGTCTACGCGCAATTGCTCGAGCGCCTGCTTGCAGCGGGGGCTGACTGGGTGCAGATCGATGAACCGGCGTTGGTCCTGGACCTGGATGACGCCGCGCAGGCCGCCTTCGCCCATGCCTACGAGGCCCTGCGTCCCTCGGCGCGTCCCAAGCTGCTGCTGAGCACCTATTTCGGCGCGCTCGGCGACAACCTGGCGTGGGCGGCGAAGCTGCCCGTCGAGGGCCTGCATGTGGATCTGGTCCGGGCACCGGAGCAGCTCGATGCCGTGCTGCAGGCCCTGCCCAAGGGCCGCGTGCTGTCGGCCGGCCTGATCAACGGCCGCAACATATGGCGTACCAATCTGGACAACGCCCTGACCCTGGCGCGCTACGCGCAAGGCCATGTCGGCGCCGACAACCTGTGGCTGGCGCCGTCGTGTTCGCTGTTGCACGTGCCGGTGGATCTGGAGCAGGAACGGTCGCTGGATGGCGAGCTCACCTCCTGGTTGTCCTTCGCCCGGCAGAAGCTGGGCGAGCTGCGGATGCTGGCCGATGCGCTGGACGGCGCTATCGGTGCGGATGTCGCGCTCGAGGCGCAGCGTGCACGCCTGGACGCGCGCCGTGCCTCGCCACGCGTGCACCGTCCCGAGGTGGCCCAGCGCCTGGCCGGGCTGGCGGCGCAGGACAGCCAGCGCATTTCGGCCTATCCCCAGCGCCGTGAGGTGCAGCAGGCCGCGTTCGACCTGCCGGTGTATCCGACCACCACGATCGGCTCGTTCCCGCAGACGCATGAAGTGCGGCAGGCGCGTGCGCAGCACAAGTCCGGCAGGCTGTCCGATGCCGACTACGATGCCTTCATCGCCGCCGAGACCGAGCGCTGCGTGCGCTTCCAGGAGCAGATCGGGATCGACGTGCTGGTGCATGGTGAGTACGAGCGCAACGACATGGTCGAATACTTCGGCGAACAGCTCGAAGGCTTCGCCTTCACCAAGCTGGGCTGGGTGCAGAGTTACGGCAGCCGCTGCGTCAAACCGCCGATCATCTTCGGCGACGTGGTGCGCCCGGCGCCGATGACCGTGCGCTGGTCACAGTACGCGCAGTCGCTGACGCCACGGCCGATGAAGGGCATGCTGACCGGCCCGGTGACGGTGCTGCAGTGGTCGTTCGTGCGCGATGACCAGGCGCGCAGCGCCACCTGCCGGCAGATCGCCCTGGCGCTGCGCGATGAGGTCAGCGACCTGGAGGCGGCCGGGATCGGCATCATCCAGATCGACGAACCGGCGATCCGCGAAGGGCTGCCGCTGCGGCGTGGGCAATGGAGGGCCTATCTGGACTGGGCGGTCGAAGCATTCCGCATCTCCTCCTCCAGCGTCGGCGATGCTACCCAGATCCACACCCACATGTGCTACTCCGAGTTCAACGACATCATCGATGCGGTGGCGGCGATGGATGCCGACGTCATCTCCATCGAGACCTCGCGCTCGCGCATGGAGCTGCTGGATGCCTTCGTACAGTTCCGTTATCCCAACGAAATCGGGCCGGGCGTGTACGACATCCACTCGCCGCGCATTCCGTCCACCGACGAGATGGTCGCGCTGCTGCGCAAGGCGCGCGCGGTCTTGCGTGACCAGCAACTGTGGGTCAACCCGGACTGCGGCCTGAAGACCCGCGGCTGGGAAGAAACCCGCCATGCGCTGGAACAGATGGTCGCCGCGGCCCGCATCCTGCGTGCCGATCTGGCCCAGGCGGCCTAACGGCCTGTCCGCGCGCTTGCTGCGCTTGTCAGCTGGCGCGCGTGCAACGCTCACCATGCGCAGCGATCGCACATGCGCGGTGCTACGCGACACGGCACCTGACGATGCTCGCGACAGATCGTGATCGGAGTACAAGGCCCTCGCCGCAGGTTGCGGCGGGGGCGTCACCGCAACCAGCAGGACCCGCATCCACGCCGTCCCGCTCCATGGGCACACCGCGTCCACGCGCGTGAAGCCGATCTGAGCCGGTAACGGTTACACGGCTGCCAGGCGGATATCGGTTGCGTACACTCGGTTTCCCCCTTCTCACCACAGGACTTGCCGACCGTGTCAATCAACCAGGAACAGCGGGACAAGATCGCTTCCGGCCAGGGCTTCATCGCCGCGCTCGACCAGAGCGGCGGCAGCACGCCCAAGGCGCTCAAGCTGTACGGCGTTGAGGAATCGGAATATTCAGGCGATGCGGAGATGTTCGCCAAGGTCCACCAGATGCGCGAACGCATCGTCACCAGCCCGGCCTTCAGTGGCACGCGCGTGCTGGGCGCGATCCTGTTCGAGCGCACGCTCGACGACGATTTCGCCGGCCAGGAAGCGGCGCATTATCTGTGGCAGACCAAGCAGGTCGTGCCGTTCCTGAAGATCGACAAGGGCCTGGAAGACGAAGCCAACGGCGTGCAGCTGCTCAAGCCGATCCCCGGCCTGGATGCGCTGCTGGCCAAGGCCAAGGCCAAGGGCGTGTTCGGCACCAAGGAGCGCTCGGTCATCAAGGCCGACAACGCCGCCGGCATCGCCGCGGTGCTGGATCAGCAGTTCGAACTCGGCCAGCAGGTGCTGGCTGCCGGCCTGGTGCCGATCATCGAGCCGGAGGTCGACATCAACGCGGCCGACAAGGTCGAGATCGAGGCGACCCTGAAGCAAGGCCTGCTCGAACGCCTGGACAAGGTCGATGCGGCCACGCCGGTGGTGCTCAAGCTGACCCTGCCCAGCGTCGATGGGTTCTTCCAGGAACTGGTCGACCACCCGAGCGTGCTCAAGGTGGTGGCGCTGTCGGGCGGCTACAGCCGCGATGATGCCAACGCCAAGCTGGCCAGGAATCCCGGCATCATCGCCAGCTTCAGCCGCGCCCTGACCGAAGGGCTGAGCGCGCAGCAGAGCGATGCGCAGTTCAACGACACCCTCGACGCCACGATCGAATCGATCTACCGCGCGTCGATCGCCTGATCGTGTTCGCAGCGCCATGACCAAGGCCCCGCTCCGGCGGGGCCTTCGTATTTCCAGCGCCCGAGGATCTCCGCGCGCGTGGGTTTGCACGCATCCGGGCGCGCGCCTCCGCCGTTCTCGCCCATCAGCGTCGCTTGAAGAAGACCGCGCGGTGGATGCTTGGCCATGCGCGCTTGAGGCAACCGGAGCCAATCGCTAGGCTCCCCGCTCATTCGTAGAGAACTCCCTCCATGACCGTTGCTTCCGACGACACCGCGCTGATCGTCATCGACCTGCAGCCGGACTTCATGCCCGGCGGCGCGCTGGCCTGCTTCGAAGGCGATGCGATCGTGCCGGGCATCGCCGATCTGCTGGCCTCGCGCCAGTACGGCACGGTGGTGGCCACCCAGGACTGGCATCCGGCGGCGCACGCCTCGTTTGCCGTGCAGCACGACGGACATGCGCCGTTCGAGGTGATCGATCTGCACGGCGAGCCGCAGATGCTGTGGCCGATCCATTGCGTGCAGGGCACGGCGGGCGCGGCCCTGGATCCGCGGGTGGACTGGACGCCGGCCGACCTGATCCTGCGCAAGGGCACCCATGCGCAGGTCGACTCCTATAGCGCCTTCCGCGAAAACCACGGCCCCGATGGCGCCCGTCCCAGCACCGGCCTGGCCGGGTGGCTGCGCGAACGCGGCATCGCCGAGGTCCACCTGTGCGGTCTGGCGCGCGACGTCTGCGTGCTGTGGAGCGCCCAGGACGCGCGCGCCGAGGGCTTCCGGGTGACCTTCCTGTGGGAGCTGACCCGGCCGGTGACGCCGGACGGCGATGGGCCCACCCGCGCGGCGCTGGAACAGGCGGGCATCGCCATCCGCTAACCGTCTGGCGGTTTCGCGCGACAGATGCCGCGAGTCGGCGGCCTATGGCGGCGACGGGGAAACATGTGTATTTTGCGTTAATTGTGCTGCAACACAGCACACGCCGCGCCACACTCATCCCCTCGGAGTCCTCCCATGTCCGCCAGCAGGTCGTTGCGCACCACCGCGCTCGCCATCGCCATCAACGCCGTCGTCGCCACCGGCGCATTCGCCCAGCAGGCCTCGGTGGCCCAGCTGGATTCGGTCCAGGTCACCGCCGACCGCCGCAGCGAGGACGCCAAGGACGTGCCGGTCTCGGCCACGGTGCTGCGTCCGGAATTCCTGGATGCCATTTCCACCAGCGCCTCGGACGTGCGCGTGCTGGCCGGCAAGGCGCCGAGCCTGAACGTGGAGTCGTCCAACGGCCGCGTGTTCCCGCGCTTCTACATCCGCGGCTACGGCAACACCGACTTCACCACCTACGCGTCCCAGCCGGTATCGCTGGTGTATGACGACATCGTCTACGAGAACGCCTTCATCAAGGGCTTCCCGCTGTTCGACCTGGCCAGCGTCGAAGTGCTGCGCGGTCCGCAGGGCACCCAGTTCGGCCGTAACACGCCCGGCGGCGTGGTCAAGTTCAACTCGGCCAAGCCGGTGCTGGGCGAAACCAGCGGCTACGCCAGCGCCTCCTACGGCACCCACGCCACCAGCTCGGTCGAAGGCGCGATCAACCTGCCGATCAGCAGCGACTGGGCCGCGCGCATCTCGCTGCTGCAGCAGCACCGCGACGACTGGGTGACCAGCCAGGTCACCGGCCAGAAGCTGGAAGGCTATGACGATGCGGCGCTGCGCCTGCAGCTGCTGTTCCAGCCGGGCGATGACTTCAGTGCGCTGTTCAATGCCCATGCGCGCAAGCTCAACGGCACCGCGCGCCTGTTCCGCGCCAATATCTTCAACGCCGGCAGCAACCAGCTGGCCGATAGCTTCGACGAGGACAAGGCCTACATCGATGGCCACAACGCCCAGGAGCTGACCACCTACGGCGGCAGTGCCAACCTGAGCTTCAGCTCGGGCGATGTGACCTTCCACTCGATCACCGGCTACGAAGGCATCTCCAAGTACTACAGCCGCGGCGACATCGACGGTGGCTACGGCGCCGGTGCGTTCGTCGACCCGACCCAGCCCTATGGCCCGGGCTTCATTCCGTTCTCGGTGGAAACCGCCGGCGGCATCAAGAGCCTGGACCAGTTCACCCAGGAGCTGCGCGCCGAGTCCAACTATGCCGGCCCGCTCAACTGGCAGGGCGGCCTGTACTACTTCTACGACAACGTGCAGGGCGAGCAGTACGACTACGACACCATCGGTGGCGGCGCGTTGACCGGTTACGACCTGACCAAGCAGAAGACCTCCTCGTGGGCGGCCTTCGCCTCGCTCAACTACCAGGCCACCGATGCGCTGAACCTGCGCGCCGGCATCCGTTACACCCACGACCACAAGACCTTCGACATCATCGACTGGGACCGCACCACGACCCCGCCGGTCGGCGGCGACACCAGCGGCTCGAAGGTGACCGGCGATGTGTCGGCGACCTTCGCCGTCAGCGACGCGGTCAACCTGTACGCCCGCGCGGCCCGCGGCTATCGCGGTGCCAGCTTCGGCCCGCCGTCGACCGGCGTGCCGGTGACCGTGGCACGTCCGGAGACCGTGGATTCCTACGAGCTGGGCATCAAGTCGGACCTGTGGGACCGCCGCGGCCGCCTGGCCTTCGACGTCTACACCATGGACATCAAGGACCAGCAGCTGACCGCCGTGGGCGGCGTGTCCAACGCGGTGCAGCTGATCAACGCGAAGAAAAGCCAGGCCTACGGCGCCGAGCTGGACTTCGACGTGCTGCTGACCGAAAACCTGCGCTTTGGCCTGAGCGGCAGCTACAACCATACCGAGATCAAGGACCCCAACCTGTCCACCTCGACCTGCTCGGCGTGGGTGTGCACGGTGACCGATCCGGTCGATGCCAACGGCTTTGCCAACATCAATGGCAATCCGCTGCCGCAGGCGGCCAAGTGGATCGGCAACGTCAACCTGCGCTACGGCATCCCGATGGGCGATGACGGCGAGCTGTTCGTCTACACCGACTGGTCGTATCGCAGCGAAGTGAACTTCTTCCTGTACCAGTCCAAGGAGTTCGTCGGCCAGCCGCTGTTCGAAGGCGGCTTCAAGCTGGGCTACACCTGGAACGCAGGCAAGTACGAGGCTTCGGTGTTCTGCCGCAACTGCACCGACCAGATCCGCGCCACCGGTGCGATCGACTTCGACAACCTGACCGGCTTCATCAACGACCCGCGCATCATCGGTGCGCAGTTCCGCGCCGGTTTCTAAGCGCCTCGCATCACCACGCTGCACGCAACGGCCGCCTTCGGGCGGCCGTTCGCGTTTGCGGCTTCAGCATCCACAATCGAAGGCATCCGGGCGCGCATCGACATGACCTTGGGCACGGGCGCGCGGGTCATGGCTGCGGGCTAGACTCGGCGCCATCCTCCACAACAGGTCAGGCCGCCATGAGCCAGTGGTACTTCCTCACCGGCACCGAGCAGACCCGCTCGGGCCCGTTCGACACGAACGCCGCGCAGGATTTCGCGCGCCGCAACCCGGGCGCACTCGCCTGGCGCGAAGGCCAGGCCGGCTGGCAGCCGGCAGCCTCGCTGGCCGACTTCGGCGGCGCGGCGGTGCCAGCGCACATGCCGCCACCCCCCGGCGCGGGGATGCGCGCGGACGACATCGATTTCCGCATCGTCGGCCACGACATGCAGTTCGTCGAAGTGGAGCTGGATCCGGGCGAAAGCGCAGTGGCCGAGGCCGGCGCGCTGATGTTCAAGGACTCCACCGTGCAGATGGACACGGTGTTCGGCGATGGCCGCACCAGCGGTGCCGGTGGCGGTTTCATGGACAAGCTGCTCTCGGCCGGCAAGCGCGTGGTCACCGGCGAAAGCCTGTTCACCACCGTCTACACGCACACTGGCCAGGGCAAGGCCAAGGTCGCCTTCGCCGCGCCGTATCCGGGCACGGTGATCGCGCTCAAGCTGTCCGAGCATGGTGGGCGCCTGATCTGCCAGAAGGACAGCTTCCTGGCCGGCGCGCGCGGCGTGCAGCTAGGCATCGCCTTCCAGCGCAAGATCATGACCGGCCTGTTCGGCGGCGAAGGTTTCATCATGCAGAAGCTCGAAGGCGATGGCTGGGTGTTCGTGCACGCCGGCGGCACCGTGGTCGAGCGCGAACTGGCCGCAGGCGAGCGCATCGATGTCGATACCGGTTGCGTGGTGGCCTATCACGGCGGCGTGGACATGGACATCCGCCGGGTGGCCGGCATCAAGAGCATGTTCTTCGGTGGCGAAGGCGTGTTCCTGGCCACGCTCACCGGCCCGGGCAAGGTGTGGCTGCAGTCGCTGCCGTTCTCGCGCATGGCCGGCCGCATGCTGCAGGCCGCGCCCCAGGGCGGCGGCCAGAATCGCGGCGAAGGCTCGGTGCTGGGTGGACTGGGGCGGATCCTGGATGGGGACAATAATTTCTAAGGATGTGCTTGCATGGATAGCAAGGTCGTCAATCGCGAGATAAGGAGATCAATCTGGCCAGCGCTCAAGCGCGCTGGCTTCGATCGATTCACTTCGCGTGTGGCATGGCGTCATGGACAAGACAGTATCGACGTCTTCGACTTCCAGTCGTTCAATCGTTACAACGCCGGGGTTCTGGGAATCACAACGTTCTCTTTTGCAGTCAATCTGGGGAAATACCTTCTTTACGTCCCTCCTCAGTGGCTGCCAAAGGCGAAGGATGGTGTTTGTGTTCCAGCTGAATCCGAATGCATTTTTCGTAAAAGGATTCGTCCAGTGGGCGCATCCAAGCAGGGCATATGGGACATCAGAAGCGACGGTGAAAACGTGCGCCAACAGATGGAGGGCGTCTTGGCGCAGATACCAGACGCCCTGGGCTGGTTTGCGGATCTTGCGGATCGAGACAATGCGTTGAAGATCCTGCTGGAACGGGATCAGGACATGGAAAGTCTGTGGGGGTTCGGACGCAATCCCTCGCCCGTTAGATCGTACTACTCCGGATACGCCGCTCTAGCACTGAGCAACGAGCGGTTGGCGAGGAATAAACTGCAAGAAGCGGTTGATTCCGGGTGCTTCCGCAAACTTTTTTCAGACGTTGACGAAGCCATTGCGAGGGCTCCGAATACCAATGGAATTGACCCCGCTATCTCGTAGCTATCTCGTAGGTCAGATCGGTATTTCAGGACGGTTGCCCACCGTTTGGCTTCCGCTGGCTAAGCTGCGCATCTTCCCCACATCTGCTCGCCTCATGCCCGCTCCGCGCCTGACCTGCCTGCTGTTGACCGCCTGCGTGACCCTGCTGAGTGCCTGTGGCGGTGAGGCGGTGAAGGCTCCGCCACCGGCCACGACCGTAGTGCCGCCGCCGGTGCCGGTGGCCAGCACGCGGCCGGTGGTGATCGGCATCGCCCTGGGCGGTGGCGCGGCCAAGGGCTTTGCCCATATCGGCGTGATCAAGATGCTGGAGGCCAACGGAATCAAGCCTGACGTGGTCGCCGGCACCAGCGCCGGCAGCGTGGTCGGCGCGCTCTATGCCAGCGGCATGGACGTGTTCCAGATGCAGAAGAACGCGGTGGCGCTGGACGAAACCTCGATCCGCGACGTGCGCCTGTTCTCCGGTGGCCTGGTCCAGGGCCGCGCCCTGCAGGACTACGTCGATGCGCAGGTGGACAACACGCCGATGCAAAAGTTGAAGAAACCCTTCGTGGCGGTGGCCACGCGCCTGGAAGACGGCGAGCGCACCTTGTTCAACAAGGGCGATACCGGCCAGGCGGTGCGCGCCTCGTCCAGCGTGCCGGGCGTGTTCGAACCGGTCGCGATCGGCAAATGGCATTACGTCGATGGCGGCGTGGTGAGTCCGGTGCCGGTGGATGCAGCCAAGCAGCTGGGCGCGGATTTCGTCATCGCCGTGGACATCTCCAGCAAGGCCAGCGGCGCCACGCCCAGCGGCATGCTGGGCATCGTCAACCAGTCGATCGCGATCATGGGCCAGCGCGCCGGCCAGCAGGAACTGGCGCGCGCCGACGTGGTGGTGCGCCCCAAGGTCAACGACATCGGCGCGGCAGATTTCACCCAGCGCAATGCCGCGATCCTGGAAGGCGAAAAAGCCGCGCTGGCGGTGATGCCGCAGATCAAGGCCCGCCTGGCCCAGCTGCAGCACGCACGCGCCGCCGCGGCCGCCGCGGCCGCCAAGCCGAAAGCGCCACCGTGCGTGGAACCGACGCGC
This sequence comes from Pseudoxanthomonas sp., assembly GCA_044235875.1. GTDB lineage: Bacteria > Pseudomonadota > Gammaproteobacteria > Xanthomonadales > Xanthomonadaceae > Pseudoxanthomonas_A. Next base: position 9,383 of record JBIIHJ010000025.1, on the reverse strand, counting down.
CTGCAGCGCCTGACCTTCCGCGGCGCGCCCTGCCCGGTCAAATGAATCCGATCGCGGCCGATATCGCCCGTCGCATCGGGCAGGCTGGCGCGGTGAGCGTGTTGACCGGCGCCGGCATGTCGGCCGAAAGCGGCATCCCGACCTTTCGCGGCACCCACGACAGCCTGTGGTCGCGGTTCGATCCGATGGCGCTGGCGACCGAGACGGCATGGCGCGCCGACCGCGACCTGGTCTGGGGCTGGTACCGCTGGCGCATGGCGCTGGTGGCCCAGGCCCAGCCCAACGCGGGGCACCAGGCATTGGCCGCGCTGGCACGGCACGTCGACGTGCGCATCGCGACACAGAACGTGGACGACCTGCACGAGCGCGCCGGCAGCGTGGTGGCCGCGCATGTGCACGGCAGCCTGTTCGCGCTGCGCTGTTTCGAATGCGGGCAACCGCACGCCGAGGCTTTGGACACGCTTGCGCCGGAAGACGCACCGCTGCGGCGATCGCCGCCGTATTGCCTGCACTGCGATGGCGATGTACGACCGGGCGTGGTCTGGTTTGGCGAAGCGCTGCCCGACGAGGCCTGGACGCGCGCGCTGGAGACCACGCACTGCCAGGTAATGCTGGTGGTGGGCACATCGGGCCTGGTGCAGCCAGCGGCGTCGCTGCCGTTGCTGGCCCGGCACCAGGGTGCCTACGTGGTGGAACTCAATCCCGAGCGCACCGTGCTGAGCGATGCGGCAGACCTGCATTGGCCGGTCACGGCCGCCGAAGGGTTGCCTGCCGTGCTGGCGGCGCTGTCGCGCTGAGCTGGGCAGGCGCGCTGTTGCGTCGTGTCACGCACAAGGTGATGCCACGCTGCCGCCTCCCTGCGATAAACGCAGCGTCAAGACGACACGATCAGAACCGCCAGCGCACGCTGGCCGAGACGAAGCGCGGTTCGCCGTAGTTGTTGTAGTCCAGGTTGGCCCAGTAGGTCTTGTCCAGCGCGTTGCGCACCGACAACGTTGCGGTCCACTGGTCGTTGATGCGGTAGTTCGCGTTGAAATGGACCAGCGTGTAGGCCGACTGCTTCACGGTCACCGGCGTGGTGGTGCCATCGCCGTTGGGGCGATCGATGTTGAAACCTTCCACCTTGCTCTGCCAGCTCAGGCCGCCGCCCAGGCTCAGGCGCTCCCACGTGCTTGGCAGGCGCCACTGCGTAGACAGCTGCAGATAGTCCTCGGGCAGGTTGGCGTAGATCGCATCGGTCGGTGCACGGGTCACCTTGACGTGGGTGTAGCCGGCGTTGAGCGTCCAGCCGGGCAGCAGCTCGCCATTGAAATCCACTTCCCAGCCGCGGCTCTTGGTGCCGTTGACGCCCACGTAGGCCGAGCTGCCATCGGGCAGCGAGCCTTCGGGCTGGGTGGTGTCGCGCATCGCGTAGTTGTCCTGCTTGGCTTCGAACACCGCCGCGGTGGCCAGTGCCTTGCCGCCGCACAGCTGCGCCTTGAGGCCGGCTTCCAGGTTGGAGCCTTCCACCGGCGCGAGCAGGTTGTTGTCCTTGTCCTTGTAGTTCTGTGGATTGAAGATCTCGGTGTAGCTGGCATAGACCGACACGTCCGGGACGATGTCATAGACGAGGCCCACGTACGGCGTGACTTCGTCGCTGACCTCGTAGCGGCCGCTGGTGCCGGTGTAGGCGCCGGCCGTGTTGTACGCGCGGGTGCGGGTTTCCCACGCGCTCAAACGCGCGCCGGCGATCAGCGACAGCGGTTCGGCCAGGTGCAGGCGGGTGGACGCATACACGCCGCGCTGGGTGGTGCGCGCCTGGCGCCAGTTGCCGGTGTGGGTATAGCTGACCGCGCCGGCGTCGCCATTCCAGTCGTAGAGGTTGGGCACATTGAAGCCGATAGCCGGACCGAAATCGGTGGCGATGGTGTCCCAGTCGCTCGGGTACACCAGCGCCGTGCCCGGCGTGGTGGAGGTCAGGTCCTGCCAGCTGCCGCCGACCACCACATCGTGGGTCTGGCCGAACAGCGAGAACTTGCCCGACAGATACACATCGACCGCATCGCGGCTGTCGTTGGTCTCGCCGGCGCTGGCCTGGAGGTAAGTGCCGGCGCCGGTGACCGGATCTGGATAGCCGCTGCCATACACGCGCAGGCTTTGCACGTCACCGGTGGTTTGGGCGTAGTTGATCTTCAGCAGCCAGTCCTCGCCCAGGCGCTGCTCCAGGTTGGCGAAGGCGGTGCTGGTCTTGCGCTGCCAGCGCGTCCAGCGCGGCGAGAAATTGGTCGAGCGCGAGACGTTGGCATCGGAGCCATCGGCGGCGAAGAACGGCACCGTGCCCCAGGTCGAACCGACCGGATTGTTGTCCTGGATCTGGTAGCCGACGGTGACGGTGGTACTGTCGGTCAGGTCGCCTTCCAGCACGGCCATGCCGGCCTTTTTGTTTTCGCTGTAGCGGTCGTAGTAGTAGTCGCGATCGGTCCAGGCACCCACCCAGCGGCTGCGCAAGCGCCCGTCCTTGGTCAACGGCAAGGTCACATCGGCCTGCACGCGCTTGAAGTCCCAGCTGCCCGCGCTCGCGGTGACCGAGGCATCGAATTGACGGCCAGGACGCTTGCGCAGCAGGTTGACCGTGGCCGAGGGAATGCCGGCACCACTGAGCAGGCCGTTGGCGCCGCGGATGACTTCGATGCGGTCGTAGAAAGCGGTGTCGTATTCCTGATTGGTCGAGCCGCTGTAGGTCGGCAGGCTGTCCACCTGGAAATCGGTGATCTGGAACCCGCGTGCGTAGTACAGCGGACGCTGGGTGTCGTAGAAGGACACGTTGACGCCGGTGACGTTGCGCATCACGTCGTTGATGCTGAACATCGACTCGTCTTCCAGCCGCTGCAGACCGATCACGCTGACCGACTGCGGCGTGTCCTGGAGGCTGATCGGGAGGCGCGTGGTCGTGGCGGGCGGCGCCCGGGTGCCGGTGACCTGCACGTTGTCCAGGGTCTTGGGCGTGTGGCGCCTGGCTTCTGCCTCGGCGTCCTCCTCGGCGGCCAGCGCCGGCAACGCGGTCAGGCCCAGCGCCAGCAGCAGGGCGGTGGCCAGCGGTGAGCGGAACGGCGCGCACGCGGCGCGCGAAGCGGGGGAAGCAGTCATGGAATCCTCAAGGGCGCAGGCAAAAGCACGCCGCCCATCGCGCATCAGCGCGCAGGCAGTCATTGGCAGGAAAGGGCTGACCCTGAAGCGGGCTGGCGCCGGTCGGATCTGACCGGTTGCGAGCACTCGTCCAAGAGGCTCGCGGCGCGCAAATGTAAATGATTCGCAAATGGCGGGCAAGCCATATGCTGCGATGTGGCGCATTGCCTCGTGGTTTTGGCAGCTCTGGACGACGAGGCGTCGAGCCGATCGTGGTGTCGGGTGTCTAATGCACCGCGTTGGCGATGAAGCGATCGACCGCGGCGGTGTAGTCCGATGGCGCACCCAGATCGCGGTTGACCTGCATGTGTGAGAGATCCTGCGGCAGCACCTGCACGGACACGCCCAGCGTCTGCGCGCGCTGGGCCAAGCCACGCGCCTGGGTGCAGCTGTCTGCGCGACGCGACGAGCAGACCGCCAACATCGGCACCGAGGCGTTCGACAGCGCATGCCAGGGCGAGATCGCGGTCCAGGCCGCGGGGTCGTCACCGAAGGCCTGGTCGTAGAGCGGGAAGTGCCGGGCCTGCATGATCTGTTCGACGTTCATCGCCGCGCTGTCCAGCGCAACGATGGCGCGTGGCCTGCGCGCGCCGGCGTGTTCCAGCGCCGCTGGGCCCGCGCCCAGCAGCGCGACCAGGTGTGCGCCGGCCGAATGGCCCATCAGCACCGTGCGCGCTGCATCGCCGCCCCAGTCGCTGGCTCGGCGCTGGACATCGGCCACGGCAGCGGCGACATCGCGCGCCTGCGTCGCCGGATCGGCTTCAGGCAGCAGCCGGTAGTTGATCGCCACGAACACATAGCCGCGTGGCACCCAATACGCGGCCTTGGGTGTGGCCAGCCCGGGATTGTCCTTGTCGCCCGTGCGCCAGCCACCGCCGTGGACCATCACGATGATCGGCAGGCCGCGTGCCTGTGGCGGTGCGTACACGTCGTACCGCTGCCGGGGATCGGCGCCATAGCGGAGGTCGCGTTGCACGCGGATGTCGGCGGGCAAGGATGTGTCGCCGTTGGCGTTGGCATGTTGGAGCCATTGGCGCAGGCGCGCGCCACGTTCCTGTGCGTGCAGTGGCGCGACCAGGCTGAGCAGCAACAGAAGGCAACACATCAAGCGCAACATGAGGCGTCCTCGAGCAGGCGATCAGGCGCCGCGCAAGCGCAGCACTGCGTGCAGGCCCTGCGGCGGGTTGGGAAGCAGCTGCAGCGTGCCGCCATGCTGGCGCGCGACACGATCGACGATGGCCAACCCAAGGCCGCTGCCCCCGGTCTGGCCGTTGTGGACGAACGGACGCACCACGCGCTGTGCCTGTTCCGGCGTCAGACCCGGGCCGTGATCGCGCACGTCCACCTGCCATTGGCCGTCGACCTGCGACAGCGTCAGTGCGAACGGTGCTGCGCCATGGCGCTGCGCGTTGACCAGCAGATTCTCGATCGCACGGCGCAAGGCCAGCGGGCGCCCGTGCATCGGTGCACGATCGGGCACCTCGGCCTGCCATGCATCGCGGGTGCTGCTCAACGCGCTGCGGCAGACCTCGGCCAGGTCCATCGCTTCGCTGGCTTCGTCCCGGCCATCGCGTGCGTAGGCGATGAACTGCGAAAGGATCGCATCGATCTCCTGGATGTCGTGGCAGATGCCGGCGCGCAGCTGTGGGTCGGTCTCCGGCAGCAGCTCGATGGCGAACTGCACCCGCGTCAGCGGCGTGCGCAGGTCATGGGAGATGCCGGCCAGCATGAAGGCGCGTTCGTCGGCCGCAGCACGCACTTCCTGGCTGGCGCGCGATAGTGCCTGGGCCAGTTCCTGCACCTCGCGCGGGCCTTGTACCTCCACTGGCGCGGCTTCGCCGCGTACCAGGCCCGGCGCGGCGCGCGAGAGCATGCGCAACGGCACCACCAGTCGGCGTGCGAAGTAGGCCGCCGCCAGCCAGACCAGTGCCACACTCCCCAGCAGCAGGGCCATCGAAAACTGCCGACCGGCACCGCGCGGGTTGGGCGTGAAGGAGACCCACAGCGCCGGTTGGGTCTGCAGGCGCATCCACAGCGCGGTTTGTCCGTTTTGCTCGCCCAGCATCACCGCGCGCTGCGGTCCCAGCGCACGTGCGGTGCGCGCACGCAGCGCACGCAGCCACGGCACGAAACGCGGCCTGGCCGCCGCAGGTGCGTCGCTGCGCACGCCAAGCCCGGCATCGCGCAGATAACGCAGCGTCGCCTCGCGCGAGCCCGTGCGGTCCAGTTCCTCGACCACGGTGGCAAAACCGACCATTGCCCGCGACAGCTGGTCTGCGGCCGGACGCGTGGCCAGTTCGCGTCCCAGCAGCGTGGCCAACACGCCGGCGCCGACCAGTACCAGGGCGATCATCAGCGCCAGCTGGCCGAATACGCTGTGCGGCCGTGTGCTCACGCAGCTTGGCCCGGCGGTACGAACACGTAGCCCACGCCCCATACCGTCTGCACGATGGCCGGGTTGCGGGCGTCGTCCTCCAGCAGCTTGCGCAGGCGCGCGATGGTGACGTCCATGCTGCGCTCGAAGGCTTCGTGCTCGCGTCCGCGCGCCAGGCTCATCAGCCGGTCGCGCGAGAGCGGCTGGCGCGGGTGCCGTACCAAGACGGCGAGCACGGCGAACTCGCCGCTGGTGAGTTTCACCGGTTCGCCATCACGCGACAGCTGGCGCGTGCCAAGGTCCAGCGTCCATGGCCCGAAGTCGATCGCGCCGCCGTCCTGCGGCGCGCCCGGCATCGGCCGGCTGCGTCGCAGCACGGCACGGATCCGTGCCAGCAGTTCGCGTGGATTGACCGGCTTGGACAGGTAGTCGTCGGCGCCCAGTTCCAGTCCGACGATGCGATCGATCTCATCGCCCTTGGCGGTGAGCATCACCACCGGCGTGGTCACGCCCTGGCCGCGCAAGCGGCGGCAGATCTCCAGGCCATCCTCACCCGGCAGCATCAGGTCCAGCACGATCAGGTCGAAATGGCCGCGGTCCAACGCCTGTCGCATCTGCATGGCATCGCCCACGCCCCTGGCCTCGAAGCCCTGGCTTTCCAGATAGCGCAGCAGCAGCTCGCGCAGGCGCACGTCATCGTCGACCAGCAGGACCTTGGCGGTGGTCTCATTCATGGGCCGCACTATCGCGCCCCGATGCCGGGCCCGTAAATGCAGGCGCGGCGCGGGTTGTAAGCAGATGTTTCAAGCGCGGCCTGCGGAAACATCTGGCAGCACCTGCGCAACACCTGTCCGGACACGGCGCCCTACCTTGGCCTCACCGCAACGCCATCCTGCGTCGCATCCATGCCAAGGATCTCCCATGTCCCTCCAAAAGTTTCCTGTCGTGCTGGCCGCGCTTGCCGTCGCCGTCGTGCTGGTTGCCGGCATCGACGACGCCGGTGCGCGTGAGCGCACCCGCACGCGTTCGACCAGTCATGTCGATGGCGCGCGCCAGGCGCACACCAACGCCTCAAGTAGCGGCATCAACGGCAGCGCTGTGCGCAGCCGCAATCTCACCACCGATGGCCAGGGCAACGGCCGTGTCGATCGTGCCGGCAGTGCCATCGGTGTCGACGGGGGGACTGCCAGCTACCAGGCAGGGGCGTATCGCAACGGCGATGGCAGCGCCGGACGCGCCAGCAGTGCCGTCGCGCAAGGGGCCGCCGGCGGCAGCGCCAGTCGCAACAGCCAGGCCAGTCGCGATGGCATGGGCCAAGCCAGCGGGACGCGGAGTGCGTCGGTCCAAGGGCGCAACGGAGGCAGTGCCAGTACCGATGCGGCCTTCACCAAAAGCGTCGACGGCCGCTATTCCGCCGGCCGCGCCACCACCGCCACCGGCGCCAATGGCAACACGTACACCGGCGCCACCGATATCAGCGACGGCCAGGTGAGCCATACCGGGACCTGCACCAATGCAACGGGCGATGTGATCGCTTGTCGCTGATCGTTTCCTTGCGTTGTCACCAGGCGCGACCCCGAACGGGCATCCGCTGCGGCCGTGCATTTTTCTTCTCCCTGGAGCTCTTCAATGCAGTCCCATTCGTTTCTTTCACGCGTCGTACTGACGCTGGGCCTGGTCGCCGGCGTGGTCGCCGCCCAGGCGCAGACCCCATCGGCCCAGCAACTGGGCGAGCGCCTGGTGCAGGCCGATGCCAACCACGATGGCGACCTGGATCGCAGCGAGGTGGCCGACATGCCGCGCCTCAAGCGTGGCTTCGACCGGATCGACACCGACCACGATGGACGCCTGTCAAAGGCCGAGTTGCAGACCGTCGGCCAGATGATCAAACAGCGCCAGGCCAGCCCGTAAGGAAGTCTGGATGACCGTCCTCGGCTCGCCGGGCCAAACGCCGGGCCGCTGAAGCCCGGGGCTCACCCTAACCCGGTATCCATCACCATCATCAGGCAGAAGCCCAGGGTCAGGCCGATCGTGGCCGAGGTCTCGTGGCCGTTGCGGTGCGACTCGGGGATGACCTCGTGGCTGACCGCGAACAGCATCGCGCCGGCGGCGAAGGCTAGGCCCCACGGCAGCAGCGTGGAGAACGCGCCCACGGCCAGCGCCGCGACCAGCGCGCCGAGCGGCTCGACCAGGCCCGAAAGCATGCCGATCAACACCGCGCGCCCGCGCCGCACGCCCGCCGTCGCCAGCGAGAGCGCAATCACCAGGCCCTCGGGGATGTCCTGCAGGGCGATGGCCATGCTGAAAGGCTCGGCGTTGGCCATGCCCGAACCCGACGCCACGCCCACGGCCATGCCTTCGGGGATGTTGTGCAGGGTGATGGCCAGGACGAACAGCATGACCTGGGGCGGTAGCCACTGCGCCAGCTGGCCTGGGCTCTGGCGGGTGGTGTGGCCTTCCTGGTCCAGGTGCGCATGCGGCACCGCCCGATCCATCAGCAGCATCATGCCCACGCCCAGGCAGATGCCCACGCTGATTACCCCGCCGGCCTGCAGCCCACTGAACCCCTGGTCCTTGGCCGCCTGCAACCCGGGCACGATCAACGAAAACGCCGTGGCCGCCAGCATCACCCCGGCACCGAAGCCCATCAGGCAGTCGGCCAGGCGCTGCGGCAGTTGGCGCACGGCCAGCACCGGCAGGGCGCCCAGCGCGGTGGCGCCGGCGCAGATCAGGCCGTCGCGCATGGCGTGGCGCAGCCCGGGCTGGGCGTGCCAGTGCGCGGCCACCGCCTGGACCAGCCAGGCGCCAAGCAGCGCCGTCAGCGCGGCCAGCAGAAAGGGCGCGGCGCGGCGTAGGGCGGCATGACCGGGGGAAAACGTGTTGTCGTGCATGGGCGGACTCTTCGTGGACGGGACGCGCGGGCGGCGCGATGGGTGCCGTCGCCGCTGGTGGAGCGGAAGGTGCCTGGACACGATCGGACACCGACAGCCTAGGCCGCGTCAACAGCAAGCCCAGTGACGAGGATGCGTGCGCCCGGCCGGGCGATGCTCCACGCGCCGAACCCGTGGAACGCCCACCAACACTGGGTTCTCAAAATCGCACTACATTTAGCGTTGACGGGACCGATTGACCCCACTATCTTGGGTCTCGTCGGTTCCGCGGACTTGCTCGTCGCGGATGAAAAGGGAAGTCGGTGCGGCCTTCAAATGCCTAGTCCGACGCTGCCCCGCAGCGGTAATTGGGAACGAATCCGTCACATCAGCACTAGGCCCCCACGGCCCGGGAAGCGACGGAGGAGGAGAAGGCGCTGCCTTCGTGCCCATGAGCCCGAAGACCTGCCGACAGCCGCGCGCAAGCACACCGCGCGGCGCCGGCCGCGGAGTCTCCGAAGGGGAGATGGCTGGTGAAGCTTCGAGTCGCCGCCGGCCCGTCCGCGCGTCGCGGCTGTTGCGACGCCGCCTTCCCACACTCGAAACCCAACGCCGTTCCATGCCTGCTTAGGGACAGGCGCGGGGCGTGCACCACGCATGGAGACACAACACCGTGACCCAGATCGACACCGCCGTGGCGCAGCGCCCGGCAGATGCAGAGTTCCTGCTGACTCCGCCCCCCACCGCCACCGCGATGCGCGTAAAGAAGCGCAACGGCGGCGATGAGGCCGTAGACCTGAACAAGATCGTGCGCGCGATCCAGCGGTGCGCCGAAGGCCTGCATGCGGTCGATCCCATGCGCGTGGCCACCCGCACCATCTCCGGCCTGTACGACGGTGCCACCACCCAGGAACTGGACGAGCTGTCCATCCGCACCGCCGCGCTGCTGATCGGCGAAGAGCCCGAATACGGCC
>JBIIHJ010000228.1:0-6498 GCA_044235875.1 Pseudoxanthomonas sp. | reverse complement strand
CACCGAGGCGCCATCGACACGCGGGAACACCCGCGGCGCGCCCTGGCCGCTGACGAAATGGCAGGCGCCGCAGTTGTCCAGATACAGGCGCTCGCCGGTGCTCAGGTCCTTGGCCGCGGTCAGCCTGGCGATGGTCCGTTGGCTGGCGGCCAGATCGACCTTGGCCGCAGGCGCATCGTGGCCCGGCAGCGACTTGAGGTAAGCAGCGATGGCATGGATGTCCGCATCGGTCATGTGCGAGGTGCTGTTGGCGACCACTGCGGTCATCTCGCCACCGACGGCGGCGGTGTTGTTGCGGCCGCCGCTGAGGTAATCGGCGATCTCCTGCTGCGACCAGTGCGGCATGCCGCGCAAGGCCGGCACCGGCCAACCGTTGAGTTCACCACCGGCCAGGAATTTGGCGTCGCGGCTGTCCAGCGCGCGTTCGTTCATCGCCAGGCCGCGCGGGGTGTGGCAGCTGCCGCAGTGCCCCAGGCTTTCGGTGAGATACGCGCCGCGTGCGACCTGTTCGCTGGCGCCGGCCGGTGCGGTGAAGGGCGCATCGGTGGTGAACAGCGCGTTCCAGACCTTCAGGCCCGGACGCACGCCGAACGGGAAGGTCAGCGCCGTCTGTGGCGGCGCGTAATCGCTCGGTGCCACGCCCTGCATGAAGTAGGTGTAGAGCGCATGCACGTCCTCGTCGCTGATCTTGACGAAGTCCGGGTAGGGCATCGCCGGATACAGGTTGGCGCCGTCGGCGCGCAGGCCGTTCCGCAGCGCATCGGCGAACTGCGCTTCGCTGTAGTTACCGATGCCGTGCGTTTTGTCGGGCGTGATGTTGGTCGAATAGATCGTCCCCAGCGGGCTCTTGATGGCCAGGCCGCCGGCATAGGCCGGCTTGCCCGGCACGCTGTGGCAGGCCACGCAGTCGCCGGCGCGCGACAGGTACGCGCCCCGTTCGATCAGCTTGGCAGTGTCGTCTTGCGTGGCACTGGCAACCGGCGCGGGGCGCGTCTTGTGCGTGGCCACCACGATGCCCAGGCCGACCAGCACGACCAGGGCCAGCGCGAGCAGGGCGAAGAAGAGTTTCCTGATCATGCCTGCACCATCGGGCCTGGGTTCTTGAGGTACTGCTCCTTGATCGCCTTGGCCGCGAACAGAGTGATCGCGCCGATCATCGAGGTCGGATTGGCCTGGAAGTTCTGCGGGAAAGCGTTACCGCCGGGCACGAACACGTTATGCACGTCCCAGCTCTGCAGGTAGCGGTTGAGTGCGCTGGTCTGCGGGCTGTCACCCATCACCGCGCCGCCGACGTTGTGCGTGGACACGTACTTGGTGATGTCCCAGTGCGAATCCAGCGACAGGAAGCTCTCGCTGAAGCTGTCCGGGTTCATCTCCTTGGTGATGTCCAGCACGATCTTGCGCAGGTGCTGCTGCAGCTTGAGTTCGTTCTGCTTCCAGTCGAAGGTGATGCGCAGCAGCGGCTGGCCCCAAGGATCCTTGTAGGTCGGATCCAGGTCAACGTAGTGGTCGCGGTAGGACATGCAGCTGGTGGTGATGCTGATCTTCATCGAGTGGTCGTACCAGTCGACCATCCCGTCCTTCCAGCCCTGCCCCCAGTTTGGGGTGCCCTTGGGCAGCGCGGTGCCGATCGGCGCGCCGCTGGCCTGCGAACTGTGGATCTTGGCGCCGCCCAGGATGCCCAGCGACGGGCCATCGAAGTTGCCCGGCGAGATGTCGTTGAACATCTGCCCGGTGGCACCGGCGGTGGCGAACGAATTGAAATGCTTGTCCTTGAAGAACAGCGTCGCGCCGCCGTTGCTGAGGAAGGCGTAATTGCGCCCGACCGTGCCGGTGCCCGACCTGGGGTCATACGGCTTGCCGATGCCCGAGAGCAGCATCAGGCGTACGTTGACGAACTGGAAGCCCGCCAGCACCACGATCCCGGCCGGCTGGAACACGGTGTTGCCGTCGGCATCGGCGTAGGTGACCCCGCGTGCGGTCTTGCCGTCCGGGTGCAGCTCCACCTTGAGCACGTTGGCGTTCACGCGATAGGAGAAATTGTCCATGCGCTTGAGTGCATCGAGCACGGCGGTCTGCGGCGAGGCCTTGGAGTAGTTCAGGCACGGATACTTGCTGCAGTAGCCGCAGTAATTGCACGGCGCGATCTGGTTGCCGTAAGGATTGGTCCAGGCCTGCGAGACGTTGGCCGAAGGATTGGGGAACGGGTGGTAGCCCATCCGCCCTGCCACGTCGGCAAACATCGTGTTGTTCAACGTGTTCTTCAGCGCCGGCAGCGGAAACGGCGATGAACGCGGTCCTTCGAACGGGTCGCCGCCAGGCTGCAGCTGGCCCTTCAGGTTGCCGGTATTGCCCGACAGGCCGCAGACCTTGTCGAAGAAATCCATGTGCGGCTCGATCTCGTCCCAGGTGAACGGAAAGTCCTGCACCTGCATGCCTTCCTCCAGCTGGCCTTTCTTGTAGGCGCTGTCGGCGTAGGTCCTGAGCTTGATGTCGGTGGGCGTCGGGCGGATCAGCACGCCGGTCCAGTGCAGGCCCGAGCCACCCACGCCGGTGCCGGGCACGAAGGCGCCCCACTTGCGGGTCGGCAGCGCGGTGTCATCGCTGGTGTGGCGCACGGTCAGCGCGCCATCGCGCGGGGCGACCATGATCTTGTTGCGCACCGCGTAGGCGTACTGGTCGGCGGGCTTGGGGTAGCCGATGTCGGCATTGGTGCGGTCCGGGCCGCGTTCGAGCGCGCGGACCTTGAGGCCGGCCTGGGCCAGCTCGATGCTCATCAGCGAACCGGCCCAGCCGAGTCCGACGACGACGACATCGACGTGATCATTCACGATGTTTGCCACGGGAATACCTTGAGATGCGAAGAAGGGAAAGACGGGGCGTCAGGCGCGGTCGCCCAGGACGCTGACCGGCCCGAGCGGGTACTTCACGTTGTGCTGGGTGACCCACTCGACGAAGCTGGCGCGCGCACCGGGAAAGCCGATCGCGATCCAGGCCTTCATGCCCTTGTTGCCGCCGTACATCGGGTCTGACAGGTAGCCGTTCTTGGTGTCGCCATTGAGCTCGCCGAAGAACTGGCTGGGCTTGAGCAGGGTCTCGCCGTGCGCGGCGAAATCGACGTCGTTGTCCTGCAGTGCCTTGAGCACCGTGTCGCGCGCCTGGCCATCCAGGGCGCAGAACGCCTTGCCGTGCTGGGCCCGGCACCACGCGTCGGCCGCCTTGATGCCGTTGCGATAGATCTGCTGCGGCGTATACGGCAGCTGGTAACCGAGCTCTGGCTTGGCATGCACGTCGAAAGGGCCCTGCAGGTAGATCTCGGTGCCGAAATCACCGTGCAGCTGCTGGTCGATGAAGATCGGGACGTTGGTCTCCAGCGCGCCCGGGCCCTTGCCGCCGGGTGGGATCAGCCGGTCGCAGGCGGCCAGCACGAACTTCCATTCGTCGGCGGAGAAGAATTCAGGCGTATACGCGTCCAGGTCCGGCGCGGCCATCTCGGCGGCCTGCGCGGCGGTGAGCAGCTTCAGGCCGATGCCCAGCGTGGGCAGGGCCAACAGAGAACCCAGCAGGAACTTGCGCCGGGTGGTGGGGGTGGCTGGCAACATGGTTGCGTGGCTCCAAGCGATGACGATGTCGGGACTTCAACGTCACGCCTTGCCCCGGCAGCGGCCGCGGCCGGGAATTTCAGGCCGATGTCGCCACCGCAGCAAGGGACCGCAGGGCGCGAGCCCGCCGTGGGCCGCGCCCAAGGGCGGCGCGCAGGTGTGGCCGCTTCGCGCTGGCGAATGACCAAGCCGTCATGTGCGTTGCAGTGCAGCATTATGAATGTGCAAGGTGGCCGATTCGGCCCCCGATCCATCCAAACATTGGATCGAAACCCGGCGTGGATTGAATGGATCCCGCCAGGCATGCATCGGCGGTGGTGACCGTGGCCGCGGCGGCTGCTGCGCGTCACCGCGGTCCGCGGCCCTGCGACGAGAGGGCAAACGCCGGTGTCGGGCGGGCCGCGGCGGCGGCGTGGGCCGGGTGTCGATCGATTAGACTTCCAGCGTTGCGTGGCGCCCGGTGTCAGCAGGTGCCACGCGGTTCCCTCGTCGCCGCGCTATGTATGCCAACGATCCGTGCCCGACATCTCTGGCTGTTCGCGCCCGCCGTGCTGCTGGTCGCGGCGTGGTGCCATCGCGACCCCGGCTGGCTGTCAGTGCCGGTCTCGGCGGCCTCCGCGCCGTCGGCCCCGGTGTCGGTTGCGCAGGGAGAGGCCAGCATGCCGGAGCGCGCGCCAGAACGTTCGGCCGCGATTGCGCCGATCCAGGCGCCGCGTCAGGACCTTGCCTTTGAAGGGCAGTCCAACCTCTATCGCTACGCGCTGCAGCTCAAGGCCGCGGCCGAAGGTGGCGATGCGCAGGCCAGCTGGCAGCTCAGCCGGGTCTACGACTACTGCGCCGGTTACGCGGTCGATCCGGCCGGCTACCAGGCCGACGATCTGCTGGTGGCCCAGGACGCCGCGCCGGGCGTGCGCGCCATGCTCGTCGCGCGCGGCCGGGTTTCCCAGCGCTGCACCGGGTTTTCGGCCAACGACGGGCTCGGCGCGCAGGCGGTGACGCTGCAGCGACTGCGGGCGGCCGAGGCGGGCAGCCTGGCCGCAGAAGCCGCGCTGCTGGCACAAGGCAAGCCGCTGGAAGATTCGCCGGCCTATCGCCGCGCGCTGGTCCAGCGTGTGCTGGCTTCGCGCGACCCGGAAGCCTATCTGGCGCTTTCGCCGGCGATGGGCGTGGCCGCCAGCGGCGACGACTCTTATCGCGGCTATGTGGCCGGTACCCAAACCTCGCAGTTGGCCTGGCAGCTGGCCGCCTGCAGGCTGGGCCTGGAATGCGGCGCGGGCAGCGCGCTGATGACCAGCTATTGCGCCAACGGCGGGATCTGTTCGCAGGACCGCACGCAGGATTTCGCAACGTTCGTGTTCGATGCCGCGGTCCCGCGGCAGGGCGCGGGCACACTTGATGACATGGTGAGCGCGTTGGTCAACGGCTCGGGAGAACAGACATGAAGTATCGCCGCTGGTTGCATGGCGCCAAGTTCTGGCTTGGTGCGCTGCTGTTTGTCGCTTATTCGGCCCTGGCCGTGGGCATCGTGATCGTCGATGCGCGCGACGCCAATCTGCGCAACCTGTCCAAGGTGCAGCTGACCACCGTCTCCAGTCCCGAAGGCACGCGCAGCGCTGGCGCTGCGGATGTGGCGGCGATCTATCGCGCGCAAAGCGGCATGCCATTCTCGACCCTGCCGGCGGGCGCGACGTTCCAGATCGTCTGGCCCGACGGCTCCACCGAAACGTTGCAGATCGTCGACCCGACCTCGTCCACCGGCATCGTGCCGGTGCGCCGCAGCCAGCAGGTCGTGCCCAGGTAAGCGGGCGCTGATTGCAGGCAATAAAAAGGCGGGGAATCCCCGCCTTTTTTTGTGGCTCCGCGTTGCTGATCGATCAAGTCAGGTCAGCGAGATGGCCTTGGTCTTGCGTTCGGCCAGGCGCTTTTCCAGGTAATGGATGTTTTGGCCGCCGGCCTGGAATCCCTTGTCGCGCATGATCCGCTGCTGCAACGGCACGTTGGTCTTGATGCCTTCGACCACCGTCTCGTTGAGCGCCACCTGCATGCGTGCGATCGCGGTGTCGCGGTCCGGGCCGTGCACGATCAGCTTGCCGATCATCGAGTCGTAGTTCGGCGGCACGCGATAACCCTCGTAGATGTGGGTATCGACGCGTACGCCGGGGCCGCCCGGCGGGTGGAAATGCTGGATCAGGCCCGGATGCGGCATGAAGGTTTCCGGATCCTCGGCGTTGATGCGGCATTCGATGGCATGGCCGGTCAGCACGATGTCGCTCTGCTTGATCGAGAGCTTCCGGCCGGCGGCGATCTTGAGTTGCTCGCAGACCAGGTCGATGCCGGTCACCAGCTCGGTCACCGGATGCTCGACCTGGATCCGGGTGTTCATCTCGATGAAGTAGAAATGCCCGTTCTCGTAGAGGAACTCGAACGTGCCCGCGCCGCGATAGCCGATGCGCAGGCAGGCTTCGACGCAGACCTTGCCGATCTCGTTGCGCTGCTCGATGGTGATGCCGGGCGCCGGGGCTTCCTCGACCACCTTCTGGTGGCGGCGTTGCATGGAGCAGTCGCGTTCGCCCAGGTGGATGGCGTTGCCCTGGCCGTCGGCGAGCACCTGGATCTCCACGTGGCGTGGATTCTCCAGGAACTTCTCCATGTAGACCTGATCGTTGCTGAAAGCGGCCTTGGCTTCGGACTTGGTGGTCTCGATCGAGGCCTTCAGCGCGCCTTCGGCGTGGACCACGCGCATGCCGCGTCCACCGCCGCCGCCGGCGGCCTTGATGATCACCGGATAGCCGATCTCGCGGGCGATCTTGGTGTTGGCGACGATGTCATCGCCCAGCGGGCCGCCCGAACCGGGCACGCACGGCACGCCGGCGGACTTCATCGCGCGGATGGCTTC
>JBIIHJ010000227.1:0-6580 GCA_044235875.1 Pseudoxanthomonas sp. | reverse complement strand
CCGAACCCGCTACCATGCGAAGTGAGCTACCCGGCATGGGGATGCCGGCAACTGGGGAATCAACATGGCCGTAACCCGCAACGCCGCCAGGAAATCCGTCCCGGTGGCCCGCGATACCAGACAACTGACCACCTTTATCTGGCAAGGCACGGACAAGCGTGGCGTGAAGATGAAGGGTGAGCAGGAGTCGCGCAACGCCAATCTGCTCCGTGCCGAACTTCGCACCAAAGGTATTACGCCCACGGTCCTGAAGCCGAAGCCAAAGCCGCTCTTCGGATCGGCCGGCAAGCCGATCAAGCCAGGTGAAATCGCGTTCTTCAGTCGCCAGATGGCGACCATGATGAAGTCTGGGGTGCCAATCATCACGTCGCTCGAAATTATCGGTGGCGGGCACAAAAACATCCGTATGAAGAAGATGCTGGAAGCCATCCGCGCGGATATCGAAGGTGGCTCGTCCCTGTCTGAAGCGATCAGCAAGTTCCCCGTCCAGTTCGACGAGTTGTATCGCAACCTGGTGCGCGCGGGCGAAGGCGCAGGCGTACTTGAAACCGTGCTGGATACCATTGCAACATACAAGGAAAACACTGAGGCGCTGAAAGGCAAGATCAAGAAGGCACTTTTCTATCCAGCAATGACCGTTGCGGTTGCGTTGATCGTTAGCGCAATTCTCCTGATCTTCGTGGTGCCTCAGTTCGAAGCCGTATTCGAAGGTTTCGGAGCGGAACTGCCTGCCTTCACCAAAATGATCGTGGCAGCGTCGAAGATCGCCATCTCGTACTGGTGGCTTGCCATTCTGATCGTGGGTGGTGGTGCACTTGCCTTTATTTTTATATTGAAGCGATCTATACCTTTGCAGCACGCACTTGATCGCGCGCTACTCAAGGTGCCAGTGATTGGCCAGATTCTGAATAACAGCGCCATTGCGCGCTTTGCCCGCACGCTGGCGGTGACCTTTAAGGCGGGCGTTCCCTTGGTGGAAGCCTTGGATACCGTCGCAGGTGCGACGGGCAGCACGGTGTATGAAAAAGCCGTTCTACGCATCCGTGATGACGTGTCGGTTGGCTATCCCGTCAACATGGCGATGAAGCAAACCAACCTGTTCCCGCACATGGTCATCCAGATGACCGCCATCGGCGAAGAGGCCGGCGCACTGGACACCATGCTGTTCAAGGTGGCCGAGTATTTCGAGCAGGAAGTGAACAACGCTGTCGACGCGCTGAGCAGCCTGATCGAACCCGCCATCATGGTCATCCTAGGCGTACTGGTCGGCGGCATGGTCATCGGCATGTATCTGCCGATCTTCAAGCTCGGCGCGGTGGTCGGCTGAGCAATGGCATTTCTTGATCAACACCCCGGCCTGGGGTATCCGGTCGTGGGGGCGCTTGGCCTGATGATCGGCAGCTTCCTGAATGTGGTGATTCTGCGGTTGCCGCGCCGGCTGGAGTGGCAGTGGCGGCAGGACGCCAATGAGATCCTGGAGCAGCCTGACCTCTACGATCCGCCGCCGCCGGGGATCGTGGTTGAGCCATCGCATTGCCCGCATTGCAAGCACAAGCTGTCGTGGTTCGAAAACATTCCACTGATCAGCTGGATTGCGCTGCGTGGCAAATGCCGGCACTGCCACACACCGATCTCGATCCAGTATCCGGCGGTTGAACTGCTGGTGGGACTTTTGGCGGTTGCCAGCGTCTGGCGTTTCGGCTTTGGCTGGCAGGGGTTTGGCGCGGCCCTGCTGAGCTGCTTCCTGGTGGCGCTGTCCGGGATCGACCTACGCACGCGGCTGCTGCCGGACACCTTGACGTTGCCGTTGATGTGGCTGGGGTTGATCGCCAGCCTCGAGCATTTGTACGTGCAGCCCAAGCCCGCGCTGCTGGGTGCGATCGCCGGTTACGTCTCGCTCTGGTCGGTCTGGTGGTTGTTCAAGCAACTGACCGGCAAGGAAGGCATGGGCCATGGCGACTTCAAGCTGCTGGCCGCGATTGGCGCCTGGACCGGCTTGAGCGGCATCCTGCCGACGATCCTGTTCTCCTCGCTGGTCGGCGCGATCATCGGCGCGGCGTGGCTGGCGGTGAAGGGGCGGGATCGCTCGACCCAGATTCCGTTCGGTCCCTATCTGGCGATTGCCGGCTGGATCGTGTTCTTCTGGGGCAACGAGATCATCGAAGGCTACATGCGGATGTCAGGGCTGCGCTAAGCGCGCCCTGTCGCCAAGCGACTTGAACGAAAAACGCCGGCGCGAGCCGGCATTTTTCGTTCTTGGGTCCAGGCAGTTCGATTGCCGCACCTGGCTTCAAACGGGAAGCCTCTCCCGCTGACACGGCAATCACAACGACAAGGCCGAGTGCTTCGAGATATCGACGACGCCTGCAGCGGCAGGCGTTATCAGCCGCGCTTCGCCTCGTCCGCATTGGCTTCCAGCCACTGAATCACCGCCTACACGGGGTCGATGACAAAAATCCGCCGTCGCAAAGACGGCACTCCAGGCCCGGTGCCTCAGCCTTCCCACTGCCCCTGCGCCGCCAGGCCGTTTTCCCTGGCGCGCTCGAACACGATCGACTGGGCCTTGGCGAAGTTGCCGTCGAGGTCCTTGGCCCAATGCGCCAGCGCGGCCTGCTGCATGGCGCGGCCGTAGGAGAAGCTCAGCGGCCACGGCAGGTTGCCCAAGCGATTCATCGCGTCCAGATGGGCGGTGGCGTCCTCGTCGGACTGGCCGCCAGACAGGAAAACGATGCCCGGCAGGATCGCAGGCACGGCGCTCTTGAGGCACATCACGGTGGATTCGGCGACTTCATCGACATCCACTTGGTCAGGGCACTGCTTGCCCGGCACCACCATGGACGCCTTGAGGATCACGCCCTCCAGCACGACGTCCTGCTCATGCAGGGCGCCGAACAGCGAGCGCAGCGTCGCTTCGGTCACTTCATAGGCGGTCTGGATGTCGTGGTCGCCATCCATCAGCACTTCCGGCTCGACCATCGGCACGATGCCCTGCTCCTGGCACAGCGCCGCGTAGCGGGCCAGCGCGTGGGCGTTGACCTCGATGCAGGTGCCGGACGGCATGTCTTCGCCGATGTTGATCACCGCGCGCCACTTGGCAAAGCGCGCGCCGAGCGTGTAGTACTCCTTCAGGCGCGCGCGCAGGCCGTCCAGTCCTTCCGTGACCAGCTCGCCCGGGCAACCGGCCAGCGGCTGGGTGCCGGCATCGACCTTGATGCCCGGGAGGATGCCCTGGCTGGCCAGATACTTGGCGAAGGGCACGCCGTCCTTGGTGGACTGGCGGATGGTCTCGTCGTACAGGATCGCGCCGGAGATGTGGCTGCTCAGCTTGGGCGTGGTGATCAGCAGTTCGCGATAGCGGCGACGATTCTCTTCGGTGTTCTCGATGCCCACGCCGGCGAAGCGCTTGCCGATCGTGGTCGTGGATTCGTCGATGGCGATGATGCCCTTGCCCCGGGCGACCATGGCCAGTGCGGTTTCGGCGAGCTGTTCGATGCTCATGTGGATCTCGGAAGCTGACGGCGGAGGCGTAAATTATAGCCGCCGCCTTTTGCGACACTTTGCTCTGGGACGTGAGGCCCAAGTCCTGCTCACTTGGGCAAAGCAACGCCAAGGCAACCCTCCCCGGCCCTCCCCTTGCCGCTGCGCGCCAAAGGGAGGGGAGTGATGCGTTACAGCTCGCCCAGCCCGCTGGCGCGGCCGTCTTCGCCCACTTCCAGCAGGCGCAGCGTGTTGGTGGCGCCGTGCTGTTCCATGTGCTCACCACTGGTGAACACGACCTTGTCGCCGGCCTGCAGGCGGCCGGTCTGCACCAGGTGCAGAATGCTGGCGCGCGCGGCCTCGCGCGGCACCATGCCGCGGCTGTCGAAGGCCACGGGAGTCACGCCACGCATCATCGCCATGCGGCGACGGGCACCATCGTCACGCGAGAACGCGTACACCGGCACCGAAGAACGGAAACGCGACAGAAACCCCGCGGTGCCGCCCGACTCGGTCAGCGCAACCACGCCGCCCAGGCCGATATGCTCGGACAGGAACATCGTGGCCATCGCGATGGCATGGTCGGCACGCTGCAGGTTGCGCTGCGCGGCTTCGAAATCGGTATCCATCTTGAACGAACGCTCGGCGCCGACGCAGATGCGCGCCATCGCCTCGACCGCGCGCACCGGGTAATGGCCGGCGGCGGTTTCGCCCGACAACATCACCGCGTCGGTGCCGTCGATCACGGCATTGGCCACGTCCATGACCTCGGCGCGGGTCGGCAGTGGGCTATCCACCATCGACTGCAGCATCTGGGTGGCGGTGATGACCACCTTGTTCTGCTCGATGGCCTCGCGGATGATCCGCTTCTGCAGGCCGGGCAACTCGGCATCGCCGACCTCCACGCCCAGGTCGCCGCGCGCGACCATGACCACATCGCTGGCGCCTACGACTTCTTTCAGATTGGTGATCGCCTCGGAGCGCTCGACCTTGGAGACGATGTGCGCCTGGCTTCCGTGCTTGCGGGCACTGGCGCGCGCTTCTTCCATGTCCGCGGCGTTGCGGCAGAAGGAGACGGCGATGAAGTCCACGCCGATATCCGCGGCGACGGCGATCAGGTCGTGGTCGTGCGGCGTCAGCGCGCCCAGCGACAGGCCACCGCCCTGCTTGTTGAGGCCCTTGCGGTCGCTCAACGCGGCCTCGTTGAGCACCTCGGTGATGATGCGCTGGCCCTGCACTTGGACCACACGCAGCTGCATCATGCCGTCGTCCAGCAACAGCGTGTCGCCCGGGGCCACGTCGCCCGGCAGGCCCAGATAGCTGACGCCGACCTGAGTCTCGTCACCCAGGGGGGCGTTCTCGTCGGCGACCAGATCGAAGCGCGCGCCGGTCTTCAGATGGACCTTGCCGGCAGCGAAGCGTTCGATGCGGATCTTGGGGCCAGGCAGGTCGGCCAGGATGCCGACTTCAGCGCCGACCTTGGCCGCCGCCGCGCGCACGGCCTCGGCGCGCTCACGCTGGCCGTCCGGCGAACCGTGGGAAAAGTTGAGGCGTACCACGTTGACGCCGGCGCGGATGAGGTCTTCCAGCACCCCGGGCGCGTCGGTCGCCGGGCCCAACGTGGCAAGGATTTTGGTACGGCGCTGATGTGTGCTGGTCATGTGTCCCCTCCGAAGCTGCAAACGCTACCACAGGCATTGCGGTGGTCCTTTTGTGCAGTGCAACCAAGGCGGTTAAAACGCGCGTGCGACTTCCACCCGTGCAATGCAAGCGCATGATTTTCATCAGAATCACACCACGAGGGGATGGGCCGAGTTGCCCGACGAGTGGTATTTTCTTGGTATCTCATTGCGCAAGGACGCTGGCCGCTCAGGCGAAGCAGGCGCGCAGCTGTTCCGGCGTCTCCACGATCTGGCCTGCACCAGCTGTCACCAGTTCATCGCGCTCGCCGAAGCCCCACAGCACGCCGACGCTACGCATCTGGTGATGCCCTGCGCCTTCGATGTCCATCCGCCGGTCGCCGATCATCACGCACTGGGTGGTCGGCACCGCCAGGCGCCGCAGCGCTTCGGCGATGAGATCGGACTTGAAACGGCGCGTGCCGTCGTCGCTGGCGCCCACGATCTCCTCGAAGCAGGCGCCGAACGGCAGATTTTCCAGGATCTGCCGGGCCGAGCGCTCGTTCTTGGAGGTCACCACCGCCAGCCGATGGCCCGCCGCCTGGAGCGTGGCGATCAGCGCAGGGATCCCGGCGTACACGGTCAGCTCGGTCCAGCCCAACGTGTCGTAGCGCTGGCGATACAGCGCCAGCGCCTGGGCCACCTGGGATTCTTCGGAAAACACGGACTGGAAGCTGTCGCGCATCGGCGGGCCAATCCACGGCCGCAGCGATGCGGCGTCCGGCACCGGCTGGCCCATCGAAGCGAACACGTGCTGGATGCCGTTGATGATGCCCGGCTCCGAATCGATCAGCGTGCCATCCAGATCGAAGAACAGCGTAGGCCTGTCGCTTGTCAAGCGCGGGCCTCCAGCGCGGCCACCGCCGGCAGCGTCTTGCCTTCCAGGAATTCCAGGAATGCCCCGCCGCCGGTGGAGATGTAACTGACGTCGTCGGCGATGCCGTACTTGTCCACCGCGGCCAGCGTGTCGCCGCCACCGGCGATGGAGAACGCAGGCGACGCGGCGATTGCCCGTGCCAGGGTCTCGGTGCCCTTGCTGAAGGCGTCGAATTCGAACACGCCGACCGGTCCGTTCCACACCACGGTGCCGGCCTTGGCGATCAGTTCGCCATAGGCGGCGGCCGTGTCCGGGCCGATGTCCAGGATCAGGTCGTCCGCGTCCACCGCATCGACCTGCTTCACGGTGGCGGCGGCGTCAGGCAGGAACTGCTTGGCCACCACCACGTCGGTCGGCAACGGGATCTCCGCGCCACGCGCCTTGGCGTCGTCGACGATCTTGCGCGCCGTATCCAGCAGGCCCGGCTCGCACAGCGACTTGCCCACGCTGTAACCGGCAGCGGAAAGAAAGGTGTTGGCGATGCCGCCGCCGACGATGAGCTGGTCGACCTTGCCCACCAGGCTGGAAAGTAACTCGAGCTTGGTCG
>JBIIHJ010000226.1:0-6587 GCA_044235875.1 Pseudoxanthomonas sp. | reverse complement strand
GCAACAGTTCGAAAGCGCGTCGCCCTTCCCTCATCTGGTGCTCGATGGCGTATTTGATGCAGGACTGCTGGCGCTGGTGCGCGAAGAGTTCGATCTCCATACGGCCCGCGACTGGCGATCGTTCAATGGCGCGCAGGAAGACACTTTCCGCTCGCCGCTGGGGGCCCAGCTCGGGCCCGCCTCCAAGCTCTATTTCAACCTGGTCAACTCCAACGAGTTCGTGGAGTTCCTGGAATCGATCACCGGCGTGGAGCACCTGATCGTCGATCGCACCCTGTTCGGCGGAGGCCTGCATGAAAGCCGCAATGGCGGCAAGTTCGGCATCCATCGCGATTTCGATCGCCATGCCGAGACCGGACTGCGCAACGAGATGGTTTTCCTCACCTACCTCAATCCTGGCTGGGACATGAAGTGGGGCGGTGCGCTGGAACTGTGGGATGCGCGAGAGCATCGCCCGGTGGTGAGCGTGCCGCCGGAGTTCGGTACCTCATTGCTGATGCGCAATCGGCACGACAGCTACCACGGTCATCCCGATCCCATGGAACTGCCCCAGGGCGTGCAACGTCGCTCGCTGGCGTCGTATTACTACACCAACAGCCATCGCCAGGAACACCGGGCGCTGGCGCAAACCACGCGGTTCCTGCGGCAAAGCCAGGGACACGCGCTGCGGCACTGGGCGCTGCGCGCGGCGAGACAATGGGCGCCGCCTGTGATGTGGGATGTCCTGCGCGGCCTGCGCAGACGTGTAGCGACCTGAGGTGTCGTCGGCTTGCGCATGACGCACAGCCCGTCCTCCCGCACCCGCACGCCATGTCCATATCCACGATTTCGCCATTTGTCCAATTGTCGGACTAATATGGCTGCAACACATCAGCTGAAAAAACACCATGCGCGTGCCGATGACCAAGGCCGTTGTTCTGCTGCTGGCGCTGTTGCCTGCCCTGCCCGCTGCGGCGCAATGGCCAGCGGCCGATCCACGGCCTGGCTTCCATTTCTCGCCCGAGCGCAACTGGATGAACGACCCCAACGGGCTGGTCTATTACGACGGCGAATACCACCTGTTCTACCAGTACAACCCGCATGGCGACCGCTGGGGGCACATGAGCTGGGGCCACGCGGTCAGCCGCGATCTTGTGAGCTGGCAGCACCTGCCCATCGCCATCCCCGAGACCGAGGTGATGGCCTTCTCCGGCAGCGCGGTGATCGACTGGCACGACACGGCCGGCTTCAACCGCGATGGCAAGCCGGCGATGGTGGCCATCTATACCGGCTTGGACCCCAAGACCCGCAACCAGTCGCAGTACATCGCCTACAGCAACGATCGCGGTCGCACCTTCACCCGCTACGGCAAGGTGCTGGACATCGGCTCGACCGAGTTCCGCGATCCCAAGGTGTTCTGGCACGCCGGCACGCGGCGCTGGGTGATGGTGGCGGTCAAGGCGACCGACAGGCAGGCGGTCATCTATTCCTCGCCCGACCTCAAGCACTGGACCCACGAGAGCGACTTCGGGCCGACGCCCTCGGCGCAGAGCGTCAACTGGGAATGCCCCGATCTGTTCGAACTGCCCGTCATTGGCGGCAAGCCCGGCGAGACGCGCTGGGTGCTGGCGGTCAGCCAGGGCGACAAGGGGCCCGATGGCGGATCGGGCGGGCAGTACTTCGTCGGCACGTTCGACGGCAAGCGCTTCACCCTGGAACCGGGCTGGGACCACACGCCGCACTGGCAGGACCTGGGCGCGGACTTCTACGCCGCCCAGTCGTGGAGCGAGGTGCCCGATGGCCGCCGCATCTGGATCGGCTGGGCCACCGACCTGCGCTACGCCCACGCCATTCCCACCTATCCGGCGCGCGGGCTGATGACCGTGCCGCGCACGCTGTCGCTGCGGCGCGAAGACAACGACTGGCGCCTGGCCCAGGCGCCGGTGCGCGAGCTGGAAGCCCATCGCGGCAAGGCGACGCAGTTGCAGGATGTACGACTGAGCGGGATACCCACGCCGCTGGAGCTGGGCGAGAGTCTGGACATGCAGGTGACGCTCGATCCGCAGCAGGCCTCACAGGTCGCACTGACCCTGACCGATGCGCAGGGCTACGCGCTGTTGATCGGCTACACGCCCGCCACGCGCGAAGTCTTCATCGATCGCACCCGCGCCGGCCCGCATGTCCACGATGCCTTCCCCGATCGCAACATCGCGACCCTGCCACCGGGCGATGGTCCGATCACGCTGCGCCTGGTCGTGGACCGTTCCATCGTCGAGCTCTACGCCGCCGACGGCACCCGCGTCATCACCGACCGCTTCTTCCGGGGCAGCGGCGCACTCACCTGGAGCGCGCATGCGTTAGACGGCCAGGCGTTGATCCGGAAGCTGGAAGCCTGGCCGATCAAGTAGGACCAAGACGCGGGGCGGCGTGGGTGGGTTGCCGCGGCCTTGGATGTCATAGGCCGACGAAGTCGCCGCCTCCCGGCTCGATCCGCGGCGCCGGTGCGCGTAGGCGATGACCGCGGCGCTGCGTTGGAGGCGCCGGAGCCGCATATACGCGCAGGCTGGCGCTCGCGCCGGGTCTCCAGCGCCGTCACCACGGCTTCCGGCGGGAAGTGACAATGGCCTTCGCCGATGCCGGGCAGCGAGCGCACCTGCGCCGCGCGCCCTGGCGCGGTCGCCAGCGCCAGGTCGCTGCCGCTGACGCGCGCGGGGAGGACCGGGCCGAGGGCATTGGGCTGCACCACCACGGGCACCGGCGCGACACTGGTCAATGCGCCAGTGCGCCTGACGTAAGCCGGTGCAGCCGGGTTGGCCGTGTACCGGCGGATGCGCACGCCCAGCGCGGCTTGGTCGCCGTCCGTGCCGTCGGCCCCGGTGCATCCCTTCTGCCTATCGCGCGGTGAGACACGCGAACCGCGAACCGATGCGGACCCCGGACGCGCCAACGTCTGACACGACGGGCCCGCTACTGGAAACGGCGACCGCCAAGGACCTGAACAACTCGGGGAACTGCCCTCTGACCCCGTGTTTTCGCACGGTATCCTGTGCCGCCGCGCACAGGCTTGCCCTCGTGATCGAACTGATCGCCATCGACATGGATGGCACGCTGCTCAACCCCGCCCACGAGATCACGCCGCGCGTACGCAACGCCATCGCCGCCGCGCGCGCCAAGGGCATCGGCGTGGTGCTGGCGACCGGCCGGCCGTTTTCCGGCGCACATCGCTACCTGCGCGAGCTGGGCATCGACGGCGATGACGACTATTGCATCTGCTTCAACGGCACGGTGATGCAGACCGTAGGCAATGGCACGGTGATCGCCGAATTCTCGCTGGGCTTCGACGATTACCTGGCGTGCGAGCAGCTGGCGCGCGAGCTGAGCGTGCACTTCCAGGCCATCGACGGCCACAGCATCTACACCGCCAACGCGGACATCAGCCCGTACACGGTGCTCGATGCCTATCTGTCCCACGCGCCACTGCGCTACCGCACGGTGGCGGAGATGGACCGGGCCCTGCGCTTCCGCAAGCTGATGATGATCGACGCGCCCGAGGTGCTGGACGCGATCATCCCGCGATTGCCCGACGCCCTCACCCAGCGCTACGGCGTGCTGAAGAGTGCGCCGTTCTTCCTGGAGATCTTCCACAGGCACGCAGGCAAAGGCCCGATGCTGCAGCAGTTGGCCGACCGGCTTGGCCTGGCGCCGGAGCAGATCATGGCCATCGGCGACCACGAAAACGACCTGACCATGCTCGCCTACGCCGGCACCAGCGTCGCGATGGGCAACGCGATCCCGGCGGTGAAAGCCACCGCGCGCTACGAGACCGCAAGCAACCAGGAAGACGGCGTGGCGCTGGCGATCGAGCGCTTCGCGCTCTAACGGGGATCACCTCGAACCGACCCACGTCGCGTTGACCGGCTTGTGCCCTGCCGCATCCGCGCTCAGGACGCCGGATCGAACATGAAGACCCGCAGCTCCTGCGCACAGCGGCAGGCCTTAGCGATGCGCGCGGCCCAGGCGATGGCGTCCTCGCGCGTGGGCAGCTCCAGCACGGTCAAGCCGCCATCCAGCGACGGCCCCCAGGCATAACCACCTTGGGGGAACGTGCCATCGGCCGCCACCAGCACCGGCAGCACGGCTTCATCGAGGCCGCCGCCGAAGACATAGACCCCGGCGACCTTGGCCTGCTCGATGACGGCATGCGAATCGCGCACGACCGCATCCCACGCGTCCTCGGGCACGACCATCGCCGCGCTGCGGAAAGAGATCAGGTACTTGGCCATGTGCGTGCTCTCGTTTGGTCGGTGACAGCAACCACGACGAACGGGCCCGGCCGCATTCGACACGCCCAGCGCCTCATCCTCCGCCGTGCCACGCACCCGCCGCGACCATCCGGGTGAACGGGGCCAGGCCTACTGGTCCTGCTGCCACGCGCGGCGCCCGCAAAACGGGCGTACTCGGCGCGCGCCCGGCCGTTGCGCTTGGCCTGATACAGCAGCGCATCGATATTTTCGACGCATGCCATCGCCGCGGCCTCCTCGCCAGGCGTCGCGGTGCCGATGCCCAGGCTCATCGTGAGCAGCGGCGAGACCTCGGATCGTTCGTGCGCAATCTGTTGCTGGCGCATCCGCTGCATGCAGGTCTCAGCGACATGGCGGACCTTGACGGCGGTGGTGTCCGGCAGCAGCCAGACGAATTCCTCGCCGCCGACACGGGCCACGAAATCCTTTGGATCTTACGCACCACATGCGCCACGTCGCGGATCCAAACGTACTCGCCGCTCTTGGTCATCGCCCGATAGTCGGCCTCATGGATGAGGCCGATCACGCTGCGATTGGTGGTGGACCGCTCCATCGTCGAGCTCTACGCAGCCGATGGCACCCGCGTCATCACCGACCGCTTCTTACGCGACGGCGGCGCGCTCAGGTGTGGCGTGCCTCGGACGGCGAAGCGGTGATCCAGACGTTGGTGGCTTGGCCAATCAAAGAGGGGCAGGACTCGGCCAGCGTGTGGTATTCCCGCTGTCGTCGACCCGAACGAGACCGCAGGCATCCGGCTCGCCAGAAGCGCCGGCATGCACGCAGTCAGCGATGACCGCTTCCCCGGGGAGCCGGCAAGTGCCCGCCAGGCAGGCACCCCCGGCCGGCTGTGCGGATCGCAAGACCGCCTGACGCCGAGCGCGCTGAGGAACGTGCACGCTGAGCCCTGCTTCATCTACGCTGGCCGCTGCTTCGATGATGTGCCAGGACAGGCCCGATGAAGAAGACCATTCCCACGCAGGTACAGATCTTCAACGCACACGCTCGTTCGAGCGCCAGCCTGTGACGCTCGATGCCTGGTCGCAGACGCTTGGAGCCGGGCCACTGCTCGCCATCGCCGCAGGCGCGGTGGCCCTGCTGCTGGTCCTCATCATCGCGCTGCGCGTGCACGCGTTCCTTGCGCTGGTCCTGGTGTCCTTGCTCACGGCGCTGGCGGCGGGGCTTCCGCTTGGCCTGATCGTCAACCAGGTGCTGCTCGCCAACTTCGGCAGCACGCTCGGTCCGGTGGCGCTGCTCATCGGGCTTGGCGCCATCCTTGGGCGCCTCATCGAGTCCAGCGGTGGCGCGCGCGCCGCGGCCGATCTGATGGTGCGGCTGTTCGGAGAAAAGCGCGCCGCCCTTGCGCTGGGCGTGACCTCGCTCCTGCTCGGGTTCCCGATCTTCTTCGATGCCGGGCTCATCATGATGCTGCCCATCATCTTCGCCGTCGCGCGCAGGATCGGGGGCCAGAACCTGCTGCTGTTCGGGTTCAGCGGCATCGCGGCCTTCTCGGTCATGCATGTGTTCCTGCCACCGCACCCAGGTCCCGTCGCGGCGACCGAACTCTTTGGCGCCAACCTCGGCGTCGTGCTGCTGCTCGGCCTGGCGATCGCCTTCCCCACCTGGTACCTCTCCGGTTATCTCTGGGGCCGCTTCGTCAACAAGCGCTTTCCCATGATCGTGCCCGCGTTTTTCGGCGCGCTCGACCACGATCAGCCAAAGCACCCGGCCAAGGCCGGCACGGTCATCGCCGTGCTCCTGCTGCCGCTGGTGCTGATCTTCCTCAATACCGGCCTGGCCTCGCTCGCGTCGGTGGGCATCGTCGATGGCAACGCGACCTGGGTGCAGGCCCTCACGCTCATCGGCACTTCGCCCATGGCGCTGCTGGTGACCGTCATGGTCGCGCTGGTCGTGCTTGGCACCGCACGCGGCGAGACAGGCAGT
This sequence comes from Pseudoxanthomonas sp., assembly GCA_044235875.1. Classification (GTDB taxonomy): domain Bacteria; phylum Pseudomonadota; class Gammaproteobacteria; order Xanthomonadales; family Xanthomonadaceae; genus Pseudoxanthomonas_A. Next base: position 366 of record JBIIHJ010000226.1, on the reverse strand, counting down.
GCGCTGGAGAAACTGGTCGAGAGCACGCTGGGCCCGGTGGCGTCGGTCATCCTCATCACCGGCGCCGGCGGCATGTTTGGGGGCGTACTGCGCGCCTCCGGAATCGGTCACGCGCTGGCGGGCGTGCTGTCCAACCTGGGGCTCCCCGTCATCCTGGCGGCCTACCTGATCGCCGTCCTGTTGCGCGTGGCCCAGGGCTCGGCCACGGTCGCCCTGGTGACCACCGCGGGCCTCATCGCACCGGCCGTCACCGGCGGAGGCTTCAACACGATCCAGACCGCGGCGATCACCCTCGCCGCAGCCGCCGGCTCGGTCTGCGCCAGCCATGTCAACGATTCCGGGTTCTGGCTGGTCGGGCGCCTGATG
>JBIIHJ010000289.1:0-5395 GCA_044235875.1 Pseudoxanthomonas sp. | reverse complement strand
TCGACGTTGAGGAAGCGAGCCGCGCCGTAATCGGTCACCACGCGCTGCCCGTTGTCGTAGAACAGCCAGTTGAGCTTGTCGAAGTGGCCGTGGCCCATGCCCTGGGTGGTGTTCTTCATCACCAGCGCCTGGCCGTCTTCGCCATTCATGCGCAGGACCGCCAGGCCACCGGCCGTGCCTTGCCCGCCATCGCGCAGCATCACCGGATGGAAGTCGAACGGCTTGGCCTTGTTGGCCTTGAGCGCCTGGGCGACGGCCAGGCCTTCGGGCGTCAGCAACACGCGCTGCTGGCGCTGGGCGATGGACAGCAGCCTGGCATCGCCAGTCTGGGCGTAGGCGATATCGATGCCGGCCACCAGCTCTTCGGTGTCCAGGCCCTTGTCCAGGATCGCGTCGTTGATCGGGAAGAAGTAACCGCCGTAGCTGCTCTGCACCAGCGTATCGACCGCCTTGAGCAGCACGCCGTCGCGGTACTGGAAGATCTTGCGCTGCGGGTCGTTGCGCTCGATCGCATCGGCAAACAGGATGAAAGGCGCCAGCGCGTAACGCTGGTAGTACGGCCCTTCCTCGTAATAGCCATCGGGTGAGAACAGCTGGTCGATCTGCTTGAGAAAGCCGGCGCTGCCGTCCTGCCTGGTGCCCTTGAGCGCTTTGTTGACCAGCGTGTCATCGCGCAACACATAGCCGGTCATGCCGACGGCGGCCACCGCCCAGGTGGCGTGGTTGTGGATCTTGTCGAAATTCTCCGCCGACTGGTCGGACATGAAGCGCGCCATTGCGCGGAACACGTTGTCGTCGATGTTTTTGCGATCGGTTGGCGAGAGCGTGTCGCGGATCGCGTCGTAGCCGGCGATGGCATGCACCACCCAGACCGAATCGTTGAGCGTCTGCCAGAACAGCCGACCCGGCACCTCGTTGCGCCCGGCCGGATGTGGGCCGAGCGTGGGATACAGCTTGGCGTACCGCAGCAGCATGTCACGTGCGTAGTCGGCATAGCGCTTGTCGCCGGTCAGCCGATACAGCGTGCCGGCCGCTTCGATGGCCTGGTAATTGCGCTTGTGCTGCTCGTGCGTATAGCCGCCGCCCGGATCCTTGGGCACCGGCACGTCGATGCCGCGCTTGATCTGCTTGTCCAGTTCCTTGGCCGCCTTGGCCTGCTCCCTAGCGAACAGCGGCACGGACTTGCCCTGCGCGGTCATCGCCTTCCATTCATCCAGCGTGACCAGCACCGGGGTGGCGTCGGCGGCGCGCTGGGTGGTGGCTGCGTGGGCCGCCGGCATCAGCACCGGCGCGGCGGACAGCGCCAGCGTGGCGGCCAGCAAAAGGGACAAGGGGGTGGGTCGGATCATCGTATGGCCTCAACCGGAATATCGGACTGGATCGCCGGCGTGCCGGCAAACGTATTGCGCGTGGCCACCAGCATGGGCGTGCCGACGGCGTGGGTGAAGCGCACCGCTGCGCTGTCATCGAAGGTGTTGCCCGCCAGCCGCGCATGTTGCACGCCATGCAGGCGCAGGCTGGCGTCGTCGCGCTGGCCCACGTGCCGGAAGCTGGAATCGCGCACGTCCAGCGCCGGGCCGAAGGTGCTCTCGTCGGTCCCGCCGCGATACAGGTCCACCACCGCGCCACCGACGCGGGTGAACTGTGAGCCGACGATTTCCACGCGCTCGGCGTTGTAGGTGCCGCCATCGTCGGTTTCGGCCGCGGCCGACACGATGCGCCCGCTGACATCGCTGGCCTGCACGCGGCGCAGCGCGATCAGGTCGGCCATCGTGCCCTTGCCCGCGCTGACGATGTCGAAGCCACGGTTGCCATCCAGATGGACCAGCCGGCTGTCTTCGATCAGCACGGTGTAGTTGGCGGTATTTGAACCGGGCGCGACGCGTATCACCGCGTTGCCGGCTTCGTCCGGCGCCTGCGCGCCGTCGAGGGTCAGATGCGCCAGCCGCAGCGACGCACCTGGCAGCAGTTCGAACAACACAGGCCGGCTGAACTGCACCTCGGCCGCGCCTTGGGTCGGGCCCTGCACGGTCAACGGCTGCGACAGCGCCAGGACCTCGTTGACCGTGTAGCGACCGGCGCGCAGCTGCAGGCGCTGGCCCGGCGTGGCGGCCTGCACCGCGCGCGTCAGCGTGTCTTCGCCCGGACTTACCGCCTGGGCGCTGCCACTGTCCAGCGTGGGGCGCACGGCGTCCTTGGGATACCAGCGCACCCCGACGTCATCGCGCGCGATGGGCGCGAGGTCCAGCGGCGCGCCGATATGGTCCATCGGCGTGGCCGGCACCAACAGGCCGGTGGCGGCCCGCTGCAGCTTGACTTCATGTGCGCTCGCCCCGGACGCAAGGCCCGCCGATGCGGCCGGGCTCTGCACGTTGCCTTCGAAGGCGATGCCGCTGATGTCGCCCTGCACCGTCAGCGGATCGGCCTTGCCATTCACGATCAGGTTGTTGGCGAAGCGACTGTCCCTGGGCGCGGCGTTGCGCTCCTCGTCCTTGCCGGCGCCCAGCAGGAGCTGGCGCGGCGCGATCCAGGTATTGCGTTCGATCAACGCATGCGTGACCTGGGCGTAGCGGTTCTTGGGTGCATCGACCGCGCCGTACATCACGCTCAGCGCGGCGGCGAAGTTGTCGCCGTCCACGCCTTCGAAATAGTTGTCGCGGATGGTCTGGTGGCCGTTGATCACGCGCACGCCGCCGGTATGGGCCTTGCCGCCCCCCAGGAACACGTTGCGCTCGACCAGGTTGCCGCTGCCATGGCGCAGCACCATCGAGCCGCGCGAGTGGAAGAACACGTTGCCACGGTAGATGTTGCCACCGGACTTGTTGGAGACGATCTCCACCTCGCCATCGCATCCTTCGAACCAGTTGTCCTCCACCACCGTATGCGAATCGCTCAGCGAATCGTGGCTGGTGCCGACCCGGATGGTCTCGCCGCCGTTGGCGCCCAGGTTGGGCCGCGGCCCGAACCAGTTGTGGTCGATGCGGTGGCGGTTGTCCAGGCCCTGCGCTTCATCGCGCACCACCACCAGGGTGGTGCCGCGGTTGGTCTTGCCCAGCAGTTGGTTGTGGTCGAAGCGGTTGTCATGGCCGTACAGCGCGACCCAGTGGTCGGCCTCGTTGCGGTCGGGCTTGCTGTAGCCGTCGATCACCACACCGGTGACGCGACTGTGGTCGGCGCGCTCGCTGCGCGAGGTGCGGAACGACAGCGCTTCGCCGCCCGGCGCCCAACCATCGCGGAAGACCAGATTGGACACTTCCAGGTATTGGCCGGCCAGGCGCAGATCCGACTGACCACTGAGGATGACCTTGCCCGGCGTCTGCGCGGTGAGCCTGACCGGCTGGCCGTCACGGCCCTTGGCCTTGAACACCAGTCGCGCGTCGCGCCAGGTGCCGTCGGCCAGCGTCACCGTGTCGCCGGGCAGGAGCGCGGCAACGGCGCGCTGGTACTGCGCCATGTCATGGACCAGCAGCGTACGTGGCTTGGGCGCCGATGTTGCCGATGCTTCTGCGGTGCCCAGCATGAGCAGCAGGGCCAACACGCCGGACGCTTGAAAACGCATGCCACTTCTCCGTTGGGCCGCCCCTCCCAGGGCCACCAGCGGGATGGATGGTAGCAGAGCACCCCAACCCGTCAACCAATTCTCCAGTCCAACTTTTGTCTAACTGGATAATGAAATTGGCGCGATTTAATGCTGCGATTGCACATATTTATCCGGTTTCATTGCCAGACCAATAGACCTTAGTAGTGTTTCGGACCAATTGGTTGACATAACGTCCAACTCCGTGAAATCTGCCGCCGGCCCGATGCACATCGGGCATCACTCTGGGAGGAGATCACCATGCGGCACCATTTCGGAGGCCCGGCTGACGGGCGCATCCGTCCCACCGCGCTTTGCAGCGCACTGATGTATGCCTTGTTCGTCTCGGCCACTGGCTCGGCCATGGCCCAGACCGCGACGCCGGCCAATCCGCCGACCACCCCTGCCGCCGCGACCGACGCACCGGTCGCCGACACGCCGGTACCGCAGTCCGCTTCAGGTGATCCGACCACGTTGGACCAGGTGCAGGTCACTGGCGTGCGCGCCTCCATCCAGTCGTCCATCGACAAGAAGCGAGACGACACCGTGATCTCCGACGTGCTGTCGGCCCAGGACATCGGCGACCTGCCGGCCCCCTCGCTGGCCGATGCCATCGAGACCCTCACCGGCGCCGCCTCCACCCGCGACAAGACCGGCGCATCGGAAATCTCGATCCGCGGCCTGGGCGCGTTCCTGAGCAGCACCAATTTCAACGGCCGCGAGATCACCAACGGCAGCGGCGACCGTTCGGTCAATTTCAACATGTTCCCCGCCGAGCTGATCAACACGGTGGCCATCTACAAGACCCAGCGCGCCGACCTGATCGAGGGCGGCGTGGCCGGCACCATCGGCCTGGAGACGGTCAAGCCGCTGGATTACGGCAAGCGCGCCATCCAGCTCGATGCCAAGGGCACCTGGGCCGAGTACGACAACAAGTTCCGCGACAAGGACGGCATCGGCTGGCGCGGCACCGGCAGCTACATCGACCAGTTCGAGTTCGAGAACGGCGGCAAGCTGGGCGTCTCGCTGGGCATCCAGGCGCTGGACGGCAGTGATCCGGAAGAAAGCATGACCAGCGGCTCCACCTGGTATGCCTGCGACGGCACCCAGGTGAACTACACCGGCAACTGCGCCGAAGTAAACGGGAACCAGGTCGCGGCCGGCGCGCCGTATTACCTGGCACCCAGCAGCCGCATCTACCGGCTCAAGCAGGAACGCAATGATCGCCAGTCCGAATTCGCGGCCGTGCAGTGGCGGCCCAACGACGTGGTCGAACTCAACGTCGATTACGAACACACCGACCGCAACTGGCACGAGAACCGCTCGGACCTGAGCCTGTCCAACACGCGCCGTTCGATCAACAACCGCGTGGTCGACGACAATGGCGTGCTGCAGAGCTTCTCGGGCAACACCTCGATCGATTCGACCTCGACCAAGTACGACCGCAACGAGGAATACACCGGCGGCGGCGTGAACCTGATCCTGCGTCCGTCCGCGGCATGGGAAATCTCCACCGACCTGTCCTACTCGCACACCCTGCGCCAGGACACCCAGCGCATCACCCGCCTGCGCGCCAACCGCGCCGGGATCAACGGGGTCGTACCCGGCATCAGCAGCGGCACCACCGGCTACGTCAATTACGACTGGGTCAAGGACGGCGATATCCCGAGCATCTACCTGGATCCGGCGTTCGACCCCAACAATGCCGATGCCTATGCCGGTGCGGCGCAGGTGAGCTCGCGCGAGACCGATAACGAGCACACCATCCGCGCCGGGCGCTTCGACGTGAGCTACATGCCCGAGGACGGGTTCCTGACC
>JBIIHJ010000225.1:0-6629 GCA_044235875.1 Pseudoxanthomonas sp. | reverse complement strand
CTGCTGGTGCGTGTGCTTGATCATCTTGAACAGCGAGCGTTCCTGCTCGCGGCCGTCGATGGTCCAGCTGGCGTTGAAGATCTTGTGCCGGCAGTGCTCGGAATTGGCCTGCGCGAACATCATCAACTCCACGTCCGACGGGTCGCGGCCCAGTTCGGCATAGCGGCTGCGCAGGTAGTCGATCTCGTCCTGGGCCAGGGCCAGGCCCAGGCGCGCATTCGCGCTTTCCAGGTCGGCCAGTGCCACGCGCTCCAGACCGCCACGGGCCGGGGCGCTGAACAGCGCCTGCGCCGCGTCGGTGGAATCAAGCAGCGATTGGGTCATCGGGTCGTGCAGCAGCCTGGCGACCGCCGCCTGGGCGTGCGCATCGGCCGGCAGCCCGGCCAGGTCGATGCGCGAGCCGCGCTCGACCCGGGCAATGGCCAGGCCCGCGCCGCGGACCAGCTCGGTGGCCTTGCTCGACCAGGGCGACAGCGTGCCCAGGCGCGGCACGACCAGGCGCGAGACCGCGCCATCGCCCGGCTGCGAAGGCGCCCCTTCGGCCTGCAGGATGCGCCGCAGCGCGTCCAGGTCCGGGGCCGCATCGCCCTGCGGATCGATGAAAAAGACCTGCCAGGTGTCCACGATGCGCACGGACGGCGCAACGGACTTCAGACGGGATTCAAGCCGCGCGCGGCGGAACTGCGACAAGGCCGGCTGGCCTTCGAGGACGATCATGTCCGGGAACCGTGGCGTGGATGCCGTGGGAACGGGGCCGCCTATTGTAGCGAAGCCGGCGCAGGGCCGGCTTCGTGATGGGTGTCGTGGCGGGGAAAAGCCGGTTACGGCATGCCGGCAGGTTTGCCCGTGGCCTTGGCGGCGTTGGCCGCAGCCAGCTTGTCCAGCGCCGCGCGCATTTCGGCCGGAGGCAGGTAGCCGCCGATCTGGCTGCCGTCCGGGGCGAAGATCGCCGGGGTGCCGTTGACCCCCAGGCGCTGGCCGACGTTGAATTCCATGGTCACCGGGTTGGTGCAGTCCTTGGCGGCGACCGCGCCGGTCTGCTTGGCATCGGTCAAGGCCTTCTTGCGGTCGGCGGCGCACCAGACCGAGATCATGTCCTTGTGGTCCTGGCTGCCCAGGCCCATGCGCGGCCAGGCCAGGTATTCCACCGCGATGCCCTGCTTGTTGTAGTCGGCGATCTGGCTGTGCAGCTTGCGACAGTAGCCGCACTCGATGTCGGTGAAGACATTGACGGTGTACTTGGGGTTGGCCGGGGCGAACACGATCTTGTCGCTGGCCTTGATCGACTTGAGCAGGTTCTGCCGGTAACCGGCCAGGGCTTCGCTGCCCTGCATCAGATCCTGGCGCTTGGCGATGTCCACCAGGCTGCCCTGCAGCAGGTATTTGCCGTCCTCGCTGACGTAGACCAGCTGGCCGGAGACGATGACCTCACGGAACCCCGGCAACGGCGCCTTGCCGATGTAGTCCACATCGACCTGCGGATTGAGTTGCTTGAGCGCGGCGCGCACCTTGGCATCGACCGGGTCGCCGGAGGCCGCCGGCGCGGTGTCGGGCTTGGACGGCGCGGCCTGGGCGGCGGCGTTCTGCGGCTGCTGGGCGCAGGCGGTGAGGCTGAGGCCAGCCAGCAGGAAGAAGGGGAGGAGACGACGCATCGGGAGTTCCTGTTTCGAAGGCGGCTGCCGGCCTGGGCGCGGCATGTCGGCACGGGGCCCCGCGACGGGGCTTCGTGGCGGATTCTCGCATATGAGGCATGAATGACCCGGGCTTGGACCGGGCGGATGGGGCGTGGTTCCCGGGCGCGTGGAGATCACGGATGCCGCCACTGCCGTGCGGACTGATTGATGGCGGTGGCACGCATGAAGGCCACATCGCCGATCAATCGGCGCCCATTGATCGATCTGTCCCGAGCCCTGGGGATGCCTGGCGCTTCGGGCGGCCGCCCAGCGTCGCCGCCATGGCGGCTCACACCAGGCGCGTTTCGATCTTCAACGCGGCTGCATCGCGCGGTGAAGGCTCCGCCGCGCGGCAGGTGCGATCAGGCGTGACGGCGGCCCTCCATGACGAAACGTTCCGTCGATGCAGCCCTGTCCTGACCATCCACGGACGGGCCTGAAGCGCAAACGCGGCATGCCCGGTTTGGCGATACGGCTGCCATCCCTGGCGCGGCAAACCGCTCGATGAAACCCCGGCCCGGCCATCCATGGCCAGGCGTTCGGCAACGCGAGCCAGTGGCTCGCGTTGCCTCACCCCCTCGGGTGGTGTTTGGCGTGGAGATTCTGGAGATGCTGGCGGGCGACCAGGGTGTAGATCTGGGTGGTCGAGAGCGAGCTATGGCCCAGCATCAGCTGGAGCGAACGCAGGTCCGCGCCACGGTTGAGCAGGTGCGTGGCGAAGCTGTGACGCAGCCCGTGCGGGCTGACCTTGGCCGGGTCGATCCCGGCCACGGCGGCATAACGCTTCACCAGCGCCCAGAACGCCTGCCGGCTCAACGACTGGCGCCTGGCATCGATGAACAGCGGCACCTGGCCGTCGGCCATGGCCGTCACCGCCTTGCCTGCCGAAAGCTGGGGACGCGCGGTGTCCAGGTAGCCCTGCAGCCAGTGCTGGGATTCCTCGCCCAACGGCACCAGCCGCTCCTTGCTGCCCTTGCCCGTGACGCGCACCACGCCCTGGCGCAGGTTCACCGCGTTGGCCGGCAGGTCCACCAGTTCGCTCACGCGCAGGCCGCAGGCATACATCAGCTCCAGCATCGCGCGGTCGCGCACGCCCAGCGGCGCGTCCAGCTCAGGCGCGGCCAACAGCGCCTCGACCTGGCTCTCCGACAGCGCCTTGGGCAGCGAACGTGGCAGCCGCGGCGGATCGAGCAGCGCGGTCGGGTCGTCGCTGCGCGCCCCGCGCCGCACCAGATGCGCATGGAAGGCGCGCAGGCACGACAGCAGCCGGGCGTTGCTGCGTGGCGAATAGCCCTGCCGCGATCGCCAGGCCAGATAGTCGAACAGGGCCGGGCGATCCAGCGCGACCAGGCTGCCGTCGCGGTCGCGCCAACGCGCCAACCCTTGAAGGTCGCGCCGATAACTGTCCAGCGTGGCCCGCGCCAGGCCGCCCTCGGCCCAGATCGCATCGAGAAACGCCTCGATGCTGCGCGTGTCGGCCGGCCCGCAGGCGGGCAGCGCGTTGATGGCCTGGCGGCGTTCTGCGGGCGATGACATCGCATCAGCTTAGAGCGTGTGGCGCCGGCCCGGTGCAGCGCGCCATGGCAGGCACGTGTGCGGCGATTATCCTTGGCCCATGTCGACCAAACCCCAGACCGCCCCGCTTGCCCTGTCCCCACCGCGTCGCGCCCTGGTCGGCTGGCGGCTGCTGGCGCTGTTCTATGACGCCTGGCCGGTGGTGGCGCTATGGCTGGTGGTGTCGGCGCTGTTCACCACCGGCTACACCTTTTTGGGACATCACCCGGAACGTCAGAACATCGCGCCTTTCAGCGCCCTGCAATGGCTGCTGTGGCTGGTGTGCTGGCTGGTGGCGGGCGTGTATGCGACAGCCAGCTGGCGCCGCGGCGGCCAGACCCTGGGGATGCGCCCGTGGCGGATCGCGGTCATCGGCCGCGAAGCGAACGAACGACCCACGTGGAAAGCGCTGTGGCTGCGCTACGCCGTTGGCACCCTGTCGCTGCTGTGCGCGGGACTGGGCTTCTGGTGGGGCTGGTGGGACCGCGATCGCCTGAGCTGGCACGACCGTCTCAGCGGCACGCGGATGGTGCGCCGGCCCAGGCCGGCACGCTGAGGCGCGTCTAGCTGCTGCGTCGCCGGAACAACCACCACGAGATCACCAGCATCAGCACCGGCGTGGCGGTGTAGGCCAGGCGGTAGTCCAGATGCAGGGCCGTGCCCATGCGGCCGAACAGCAGCTGCAGCAGCCAGAACGCCAGCGCGAACATGATGCCCATGAACAAACGCTTGCCCATGCCGCCGCTGCGCAGGCTGCCGAAGGCGAACGGGATCGCGGCCAGGCACAGGGCCAGCACGTTCAGCGGATAGAACCAGCGGCCCCAGTAGACCTCTTCGTACTCACGCGCATCCAGGCCATTGCGATGGCGATAATCGATGCTCCGACCCAGGTCGGTGGCCGACATGTAGCGCGGCTGGCCCAGGCTGGCGGCCAGCGCAGCCGGATCCAGCTTGGAGGGCCAGGTTTCCTGCGGCAGCTTTTCCTGCTGGACCGAGCGGTCACCGAAGGTGGTGCGCAGCACGTCCTTCAGGATCCAGCTGTCGGGCGCATGGGTGGCGGTGGCGGCATGGGCGATCGAGGCCAGTCGGCCCTCGGTGTCGAGCTGGTACAGGCGCACGTCCTGCAGCACCAGCTCCGAGCTGTCGCCATTGGCCACCAGTGCGCCGCTCTGGGCGTTGAGGAAGATGTCGCCCTCGCGCGCCCACAGGCTGGAATACTTGCCGCGGGCCACATCGCCATACTTGGCCGAGGCCTTGAGGTTGTCGGCCTGGGTCTGGCCCCAGGCGCCGGCGGTTTCCATCGCCACCACCATGCCCCCGGTCAGGAGCGCCAGGGCCACCGCCACCGACAGGCTCAGCCGCCGACGCGACAGGCCCAGCGCGCGCAGCGCGGTCAGTTCCGAACTGGCAGCCAGCTGGCCCAGGCCCATCAGGGCACCGATCACGGCCGCCGTCGGAAACAGCGTGTAGGCGCGGCGCGGCACCGTATAGGCGACGAATGCCAAAGCGTGGACGAAGGTGAAGTTGCCGCGACCGATCTCGCGGACCTGGCCGGACAGGCCGTTGGTGACGTCCAGGCCCAGCAGCACCGCCCAGACCAGGGCCACCGTGCCCAGTACCACCTTGCCCACGTAGACATCGTGGATACGCGGGGTGATCCGGATCATGCGCGGGCTCCCTTGCGGCGTGGCAGGCGTCCGTCACGGCTGTAGGCCCACACGCCCAGCGCCAGCAGCGGCAGGCTCAGCCACCACAGGCCGACTACCGGCGGCAGCTTGCCGTTGGTGAGCCACTGGGTGCCGTTGATCATCATCAAGGTAGCGACCAGATAGCCCAGGAACCCCAGCATCACCCGCCCATAGCGCGACTGGCGCGGCGCGCTGCGCGCCAGCGGCAAGGTCAACAGCGCGAACGCCAGGCACAACAGCGGCGGCGTGATACGGGCATGCAGCTGGGCGTTGGCCTCCGGCCGGGCATCGCCGAGCAGACGCGTGGTCGGCAGCAGTTCGGGATCGTCCTGGGCCTTCTTGTCTTCGCGATCCGGTAGCGCGATTTCGTTGCGGGCATAGCGCATCAGGCGGTAATCCTTGCCCTCGCCGGTGGGGCCCTCGACCCGGAAGCCGTCATTGAGCTGCAGGAAGCGCGAGACCTCACCCTCGAAATACATCCGTCCGGTCTTGGCGGTCACCACGTCCAGGCGATCGTCCTGCTGGCGCTGCATGAACACCTTGGACAGCTGGCGCCCATCGGCCGACATCCCGCCCACGTAGACCACGCCGCCGTTGCTGAGCACGGTGAAGCGGCCCGGCTCCAGCCCGGCCAGGATCAGCGAGCGGTTGGCCTGGTCGATCATGCGCTGGCTGATCCGCCCGGCCATCGGTCCGGCCCACAGCGAGATCACCCCGACCACCACCACGATCGGCACCACCAGCAGCAGCAGCGGCCGCAGCATCCGCCGCGGTCCGATACCGATCGAGGTCAGCACCGGCATCTCCGAGTCGCGGTAGAGCCGGGCGATGGCCAGCATCAGCCCCAGCATGAGCGAAAGCGACAGGATCAGCGGCAGGTAGGTGATCGACAGCAGCCCCAGCTGGGACAGCATCAGCCCCGCCGGCAGCTTGCCGTCGGCCACATCGCCCAGCACATCCACCAGCAGGCCGCCCAGGCTGACCACCAGCAGCACCATCAGCGCCGCCAGGAAACTCTGGGTGAATTCGGTGAACAGGTAGCGGTCCAGCTTCGGCATCGGGTGGGGGTTGCCTTACAATTGCAGGTTCGAGTGCCGGTGCGCGTACAGCGCGGACCGAGGCTTAGCCGGGACATCCAGCATCGCGGCAGCCGGGGATTGTACGTACTGCTGGTGAAACCGACCCACACGGAATCTGCGCAATGGCCCTGGAATTCACCCTGAACCACGACACCCCCACCGCCGCGGCGGTCGACTGCCTGGTGGTGGGCGTTTACGCGGACAAGTCCCTGAGCGCGGCCGCCAAGGCCGTGGACGAAGCCAGCGGCGGGCGCCTGAGCGCCCTGGTCCAGCGCGGCGACGCGCCCGGCCGCAGCGGCCGTACCACCGTCCTGCACGACCTGCCTGGCGTCACCGCTCCGCGCGTGCTGGTGGTCGGCCTGGGCGATGTGGCCAAGTTCAACGTCCCGACCTATCTCAAGGCCGTGACTGAAACCGCCCGCGCGTTGAAGGACAGCGCCGCCACCAGCGCCCTGGTCACCCTGACCGAGCTGGACGTGCCCAGCCGCGACACCGCCTGGGCGATCCGCCAGGCCGTGGCTGTCACCGAGCACGCCACCTACCGCTACAGCGCCACCCTGGGCAAGCGCAAGCTCGAGGCCCAGGCCCTGGCCAGGGTCGCCTTCAGCGGCACCGACGCACTGGCCCTGTCGCAG
>JBIIHJ010000224.1:0-6646 GCA_044235875.1 Pseudoxanthomonas sp. | reverse complement strand
CGTCGTTTTCCAGGTACAGCGGCGCAGGCTTGATGCTGCAGCCCTTGGCACAGCCCAGCGGCCAGGCCTTGAGGTGCTCCCAATGGTTCTCGCCGGTGCGGAACACGGTGACTGGCGCGACCTGCAGCGGCGGCGCGTCGTCCATCAGGTAATGGTCCAGGAACGGGCGCAGCATCTCGCTGCGGAAGGTCGCCGCGGTATCGCTGCCAAACTTGATCTCGCCCAGCGCGCTGCCGTCCTCGCGCTGGCCGCCGTGGTTCCACGGGCCCATTACCAGGAACACCTTGTCGTTGCCCTTGTCCTTGGGCTCGATGGCGTTGTACACGGCCATCGCGCCGTAGATGTCTTCCTGGTCCCACAGGCCGTGCACCAGCATCACCGGCACCTTGAGTGGCTCCTTGGCCAGCAGCTTGTCCACCGCCTGCTGCTGCCAGAACGCGTCATAGGTCGGATGCGCGAGCAGCTTGCGGAAAAAGCCGTTCTGGTCCATCCCGCGCGACTTGCCCAGCGCGCCGGCCGAGCCGGCCTTGAGATAGAAGTCGTACTGGTCGGCTGTGGTCTCGACCCAGTTGATGGTGTTGCCGGCCGAGTTCACCTGATCGTAGATGTAGGGCAGGCCGATCTGGCGGAAGGCGCCGTTGTGCAGCCAGTCGTCGCCCATCCAGCCATCGACCATTGGGTTCATCGGGATGGCCACCTTCAACGCCGGGTGCGGATTGAACAGCGCCATCAGGCTGGTAAAGCCGTCGTAGGAGATGCCGAGGATGCCGACCTTGGCGTTGCTCTCCGGCACGTGTTTGACCAGCCAGTCGATGGTGTCCCAGGTATCGGTGGAGTGGTCGACGGTGCTGTCGTTGAGCGGGCCGATCTGCGGCCGGTTCATCACGTAGTCGCCTTCCGAGCCGTACTTGCCGCGGATGTCCTGGACCACGCGGATGTAGCCGTCCTTGTTGAACAGCTCGGGGAAGTTGTCGTAGCCCTGCAGCACGGCACTGAGCTGGTTGCTCTTGGCCTGGCTGGTCATGCCGTCGGCGTCATAGGGCGTGCGAGTGAGCAGCATCGGCGCGCGATGGGCGCCCTTGGGGATCAGGATGACAGTGTGCAGCTTGACCCCGTCGCGCATCGGGATCTCGACCACGCGGCGTTCAAAGTCGGCCTGTGGATCGCTGACCACGAACGCGGCGGCGCGGTCACTGGCAGCGATGCCGGTGGTCTGTGCGTGCAGCGCTGGCGCGCTTGCCAGGCCAAGCAGCGCGGCGATGCACAGGGTCAGGGCGGAAGGGGACATACGGTGCATCCAACGCTCTCCAGTGGCGACGGGTGGGTGTCAGCCACGGCGGCCAGCACAGAACGCGGGCGAAAAGCCGGCGTGCAGGGAAGGGCGGGATGTGGGACGGCGCAGCGTAGCGTGTTCGCCGCATCCGGAGAAAGCGTTTACATGCGCGGACGTGGTGCCGCGCCCGGCGCCGTGCCACCAGGCGTGGAACGACTCAGCCTTGTGCGGTCAGCAGCGGGGCCAGCACCGGCTCGAGCTGGGCACGACGCCAACCGGACAGCGCTGCGGGCCACTGGCCGCGGTCCATCAGCGCTTCGAGCCAACGGCGCGAGGCCAGGATGCCGTCGGGCAGGCCCAGCTCGGCCGACCTGGCGGCGACGGCGTCCTGCAGTTTCTTCAGGCGCTGCTTGTCCTGGTCGGTGGCCTTGGCCAGGGGGGCGTCCGCCTCGTCGTCCAGCGGCGTGGACAGCGCATGCCAGATCGCATCGGCGAGCTTCTTGGGCGCCTTGGGCTGCTGGTCCAGCCAGCGGCCCAGTGCCTCGCGCGTGGCCGGCGGGGTGCGGGCGAGGGTGGCGGCCAGTTCGTTGTCCAGGATCCAGCTCTTGGGCCGGTCGCTCGCGCGGGCTTGGGCCTCGCGCCAGCGCAGCAGGCGCAGCAGGCGGTGTTGCGAAGGCGCATCGAGAAACTGCGCGCTGCGCATGGTCAGGTGGGGCCAGCGCTCGCCGCTGTCGTCGCTGGCCTGGGCCACCATGCGCGCGCAGTCGGCGGTGAGCCATTCGCTGCGGCCCAGCGCCGCCAGCTTGGCGCTGAGGGTGTCGTACAGCGCGCCCAGGTGGGTCACGTCGTCGGCGGCGTATTCCAGCTGCGAGGCCGACAGCGGCCGGCGCAGCCAGTCCGAGCGGGTCTCGCCCTTGGCCAGGGTCACGCCAGTGATTTCGGCCACCAGCTTCTGATAGCCCATGCCGCCGCCCACGCCGGCCAGCGCCGCGGCAATCTGGGTATCGAACAATGGCGAGGGCTGCACCCCGCAGGCCCAACCCAGCGCGACCAGATCCTCGCTGGCGCTGTGCATCACCTTGACCACGTCGGGATTGGACAGTAGCGGGGCCAGTGCCTGCGTCATGCCCGGCACCAGCGGATCGACCAGCAGGGTGGTGTCCGCGCCGATGGCGATCTGGACCAGCGCCAGCTGCGGCCAGAAGGTCTTCTCGCGGATGAACTCGGTATCCATTCCCACCCAGGCGGGCAGCTGCTGCAGGTGCGCTCGCAGCGCGTCGGGGGTGTCGATCCAGATGGGCACGCGGGTCTCTTCGCTGAAAACGGGATTTTGCCAGCGCGGTTTGCCGGCGCAGGCGACAATAGCCTAACGTCCTTTGCCAGCCGGCTGCCCGGCCAACCCGATCGGAGGAAGATTGCGGCGCATCGTTCCAGCCCTGTTGATGGTGCTCCTGGCGGGCTGCGACGAGCGTGCGGCGGAGCCGGCCAATGTGGCCAAACCCGCCTCCACGGCGTCTTCCGCGCCCACGGTATCGGCGCCTGCAGCGCGCACGCCCAGTGTGACGGTCAGCGAAGGCAGCGCGGCCGATGCCGGTCTCAACTGGGAGCCGCCTCCGGTGCAGCTGGACTCGGATGGTGTCCGGGCGGCACGTCGTGATGCGGCCGCGGCCGTGCGTACGGGCGATCTGTTCGAGCAGCCAGGCGATGCGATCCCGCTGTATCTGGCCCTGTTGCGGCTGGATGCCAAGGACCGCGTGGCAAAGGCCGGCCTGGCGCGTGCGGGCACGGCGCTGCTGGCGCAGGGCAACCGCGCGGTGTCGCTCGCCGATGACGATGCCACGGCGCTGGCCCGCGCGGTGAGGATCGCCGCGGTGCTGCGCACGATCCTGCCTGCCGACCGCCGCACCGAGGCGTACCTGGCCAGGCTCGACCTGACCGAACAACTGGCCCGGCTCAATGCCACCGGCGAAAGCCAGCTGCGCCAAGGACTGCTGGGCGAAGCCGGCACCGCCGGCGCGCTGGGCACGTTCCAGGCCGCGCTGACGCTGGCGCCGGACCAGCCGCGTGCCATCCAGGGCCTGGCCGCGACCGAAAGCGCCTTCATCCGCCGTGCCGAAGACGCAGCACGCAACAGCGATTTCGACGACGCCGCGCGCTGGATGGGTTTTGCCACCGGGGTACGCGATGGCGCGACCACGATCAAGGATGCCTACGCCCGCATCGAGACCGAGCGCGCGCGCCAGATCGCTGCCCTGCGCGATGCCGGTGTCGCCGACCTGGTCACGCCGCTGGGATTGAAGGACGCGCGCGAGAAGCTCGCCGCCGCCCTGCGCATCGCGTCGCCCGGCGACGCGGTGGCCGCCGACCTGCGCCAGCGGATCGACCTGGCCACCCATTACGGCCTGTTCCGCCCCGGCCAGGCGTTCACCGATGCGCTCAAGGACGGCGGTCGCACGCCGACGATGGTGGTGGTGCCGCACGGCGGATTCCGCATGGGCGCGTCCGAGGATGAGCCAGGCGCAGCCGAAGCCGAGCAGCCGGCGCATTACGTGCGCTTCGACCGTGGTTTTGCGGTGTCGCGCAATCCGGTGACGGTGGGCGAGTTCCGGCGCTTCATCCAGGCGACCCAGTTCCGTCCGCGGGCCACGCGGCGCGGCCATTCGATCGTCTACGACGAGCGCAGCGGCAACTTCGTCCGCCGCAGCGGCGTTGACTGGCAGTCGGGATACGCAGGCCAGAAGGCCATCGACGACATGCCGGTGCTGCACGTCAGCGTGCGCGACGCCGAAGCCTATGCCGACTGGCTGGCGGTGCAGACCGGGCACGGCTACCGGCTGGCCAGCGAGGCCGAGTTCGAATACATCCTGCGCGGTGGCACCCAGGGCCGCTATCCGTGGGGCAACGAGAGCCCGCCGCCCAAGGGCGTGGCCAACCTCACCGGTGGCAACGACGTCTCGCCCAGCGGTCGCCATTGGGCCAATGCCTTCGTCGGCTATGGCGACGGCTGGTGGGGGCCGGCGCCGGTGCGCACCTTCAAGCCCAACGCCTGGGGCCTGTACGACTTGGGCGGCAATGTCAGCGAGTGGGTGGCCGATTGCTGGCACGCCAGCTTCCGCCGGGCCCCGGCCGACGGCGCGGCGTGGTTCAATCCCGGCTGCCGGGCGCGTGTGGTCCGGGGTGGTGCGTGGGCCAGTTCGCCGCAGCAGGCCAGGGCAGCGTGGCGGTCTTCGCAGGATTCGGACGTGACCAGCGCCCGCGTGGGCTTCCGCGTGGTCCGCGGCATTTAAAGGAAAGGGCATGAACCAGGCTTACGGCAGCAGCGTGCAGCGTCGTCGCGGTGGCAGCATCCGCTGGTGGATTCTGCTGGCCTTCGCCGGCTACGCGGCGTTTACCTGGATCGGCGGTCGCAAGACCGATCCCTATACCGGTGAGGCGGCGCACTACGGCGCGACGCCTTCGGAGGAATCCGAACTCGGCGTGCAGGCCTATCAGCAGGTGCTGGGCGAGGCGCAGCAGCAGGGCGCGCTGTTGCCGCAGAGCGATCCGACCAGCCAGGAAGTCACCGCCATCGCCCAGCGCCTGGTGAAGGTCGTGCCACAGGTGGCGGCGGACCTGGCCAAGCTGCACGACCAACCGGCGCCGGATCTGTCGGCCTACGACTGGCAGGTCAGCGTGCTGCGTTCGGACCAGGCCAATGCCTTCTGCCTGCCCGGCGGCAAGATCGCGGTGTATACGGGGCTGATTCCGATCGCCAAGACGCGCGATGCGCTGGCGGTGGTGATGGGTCACGAGATCGCCCACGCGCTGCTGCGCCACGGCTCCCAGCGCATGGCCCAGCAAAAACTGGTGCAGCTGGGCCAGATGGCGGCGGGCGTGTCGGGCATGGATCAGCAGACCATGGCAGCCCTGGGCGCCGGCGTGCAGTACGGCGTTGTGTTGCCCTACGGGCGCGGCCACGAATCGCAGGCCGATGAAGTGGGCCTGATGCTCGCCGCGGCAGCCTGCTACGACCCGCAGTCGGCGATCCCGCTGTGGGAGCGCATGTCGCAGCTCGATGGTGGTGAGCGTCCGCCGGAATTCGCTTCGACGCACCCAGATCCGGCCAATCGCATCGCGCGCCTGCAGGCGTTGATGCCGCAGGCCCAGCAGTTCCATGACCGCTACTGCAGCGGCGGCGTGGCACAGGACCAGCCGCTCTGACGGCGGCGGGTCAACGGGCTCAGAAGCCCATGTACAAGCCGCCGTTGACCGGCAGGTTGGCACCGGTGATGTAGCCAGCGTCGTCTTCGCACAGAAAGCGCACGGCGCGTGCGATGTCTTCCGGTTCGCCCAGTCGCCCGACCGGGACCGCGGCCTGGGTTTTTTCCAGCACCGCTTGCGGCATGGCCGCGGTCATCGGCGTACGCACGTAGCCGGGCGAGACGCTGTTGACGGTGATGCCCTTGGCCGCCACTTCGCGCGCCAGCGACATGGTCAGTCCGTGCAGCCCGGCTTTTGCGGCGGCATAGTTGGCCTGGCCGAAGTTGCCGGTCTGGCCGCTGACCGAACTGATGTTGACGATCCGGCCGTGGCCACGCGCGAGCATGCCGTCGACGGCGTGGTGGCAGAGCTGGAAAGCGCTGGTCAGGTTGACCTGCAGCACCGCGTTCCATTGGCCGATGTCCATCTTGCGCAGGGTCGCGTCGCGGGTGATGCCGGCGTTGTTGACCAGGATGTCCAGGGCGCCGAAGCGCGCCTGCACGCGCGCGACCAGATCGGCGCATTGGCTCTCGTCCGAGACATCGGCCGGTTCGAAATGCACCTGGCCTTCGGTGGCGTCGGAGAAGGCCTGGAGGCGCTCGGCGCTGGCGGGCAGATCGGTCGCGACCACGGTGTGGCCGGCGGCGGCCAGTGCCCGGCAGATGGCCGTTCCCAGGCCACCGATGCCGCCGGTGACCAGTGCGATGCGTGAAGTCATGCAGTCTTGCCTTGCGAGGACGTCGGGAACGCATGTTCCCGCTGGAAGAGGGAGGGCGGCGTCACGATGCGCCACGGGCATCATCAGCGTGGAATGCCACCCACAAAAAACCCGCGGCGAGGCGGGTCCGTGCGATCGGGCCGAAACGCGCTTTCAGGAGCGTCGCGACTTGTTCGGTTCGCGCTGCGGCGCGTCCTTGGCCGTGCTGGACGTCGGCGTCGGGCGCGCGGTCGGACGGCCCATGCCAGCGGTCATGTTGCGCTGGAATTCCTGCCAGATCTCCAGATTGCGCTCGGTCAGCTGGTTCATCATGGTCCACGGCGTCTGGCCGAGCAGGTTGCCCATCTGCTGCCGGAACTGGGCCTGCTGGTCCATGAAGATCTGCATGCTGCGCTCCAGGTAGTTACCCATGAAGC
>JBIIHJ010000223.1:0-6648 GCA_044235875.1 Pseudoxanthomonas sp. | reverse complement strand
GGCGCACCATCCACATCGGCCATGCGCTCCAGCTCGGTGCGACCTTCGGGCTGTCCGACCGTCTGGTCCCACAGCGAATGACCGTCGTTCAGGGCCAGCGCGCTCAGGGTGCCGTCGTCGTTGCCGACGAAGACCATGCCGGGACCGAGGGTGACCGGGCCGTTGCCGCGCACGATCAGCGCCGGCTGTTCGCGATTGGAGAACCAGCGGCGCGTGCCATCGGTGACCTGGTAGCACAGGACCTGGCCGTCGTTGGCATGGACCAGCACGTTGCCCTGGCCGATCACCGGCGGGGCGATGACTTCATTGCTGGCCTTGGCAGTCCACTTTTCTTCGCCGGTGGCCGGGTCCAGCGCGATGACCTTGCCGTCCAGCGTGCCGACCACCACCAGGCCTTCGCCTGCGCCGACGGCCGAGACACGGTCTTCCTTCATCTTGTGGTGCCACAGCTCCTTGCCGGTCTGCAGGTCCAGGGCACGCACGCCACCTTCGATGGCCGCAGCATAGACGTGGCCGTCAAACACGGCCGGACCCTGCTTGGTGCCCAGCAGCTTCTCGCCGTCGCCGACACTGGCCGACCACAGCTTGTCGACCTTGACAGTCTGCTCGAACTTCTCCAGCGGCAAGGGCTCTACGGCCGCCTTCTCGGCGGCCTTCTTGTCGTCGGTGAACCAGCCCTTCACGGTCGTGCAACCGGACAGCACGGCGACAAGCGCGACCACGACGGCGGCGCGCTTCATGTTGACAACCACTTTCATCAGTTCGACTCCGCGATCCCGGGCAGTGTTCCGCCGGCGTTTGTAAGTTTGATTTCAACCAGGCGGCGCTGCGGCGAAGCCACGTCCAGGCTGGTCAGCGCCTTGAGATAAGTGTCGCGGGCCTGGTCGCGCTTGCCCGTCAGGGCCAGGGCGTCGCCACGGGCCTCAAGTGCCGAAGCACCCTCGTAACTCGCCAGCAGTTTGATCGCTTCCTCAGGCTTGCCCGATCCGTTGAGCAGGCGGGCCGCGTGCAGGTCGGCGTACGGCTTCATCGCCGAACCGGCCGGTACCAACTTCAACGTCGCCAGCGCGGCATCGATCTGGTTGGCCTTGACCTGCGCCTGGGCCAGCTGCAACGCAGCCAGCTGGGCGTAAACGGTGTCGCCGTCCTTCTGCAGCTTGGCCACCTTGGCCTGCGCGTCCTTCAGGTCGGTCGCGGAGAAGGCCTTGACCGCAGCGGCGTAATCACCGTAGCCGGCTTGCGCCTGCTGTTCCCGGTGCTGGCCCCACCACTTCCATCCAAAGATCAGTGCCAGTCCAAGTGCGATACCGCCGATCACGCCGGCGCCATTGTTCTTCAGCCAATTGCGGACGCGCTCACTCTGTTCGTGCTCGTCCAGCAGGTCATCGATTGCCATGCGTACTCTCGCCCCGCGCGAATGCGGGGTCATCAAAATTGCTACAGGTGGACCCTCGCGGGTCAGTCCTGAACCGGCGCGAGCGATCCGTCGGAGGATACCGCAAAGCGCGCCACGTTGGCCCGCTGGTACGGCGTCAGATCAACCGTACTCCCGCCTTGCTGAACCTGAACCGCCGTCGCATTGCCGAGCTTGATGCGCGCGACCTGGCCTGCCTGGTAACTGCGCTCCTGGCCTGCCTTGAGCAAACCACGCTCGAGGCTCTGCCCCTGCGGACCCTCGATCTCCACCCAGCTGTCGCCGGTGAAATCGAGCTTCAGCACGGGTGCGGATTCGCTGGCGGGAACCGCATCACGACCGAGTCGCGGCGCCATCGAGGCAGTGATCGGCGCGTTGTCCTCTTCCACCGGCACTGCGACCGGCGGCGCTGACGGCGTGAGCACCGCTGCCGCTTTGGTTTCCTCGGCCACTGACGCCTTGGGCACCACATCCAGGGACGCCGTCTTGAGCACTTGCTGGCCGCCGCCATTGGACACCAGCAACCAGACCGGCACCGCAAAGAAGCACAACGTGATCACCACGTACACCGCGCGGCGCGAAGCGCTCTCCAGCAGGCGCTGGTAGCGCGGGGTGTGCGTGTGGCTGATCAATTCGGCCGGCCGGACCGCCTGCAACGTGGCCTGATCGAGATAGTGCTCGACGTCGACGCCCAACAACCTGGCGTAGCTGCGCAGGTGGCCCCTCACGAACACCGGGGCGCCGAGCTGCTGCCAACGGCCAGACTCAAGCGCCTCGACAACGCGCGTCGGCACCTTCAGCCGGCTGCCCGCCTGCTCGAGCGTCAAGCCCTGTTGCTCGCGGGCATGGCGCAGTGTGGCGCCGGTCTCCGCCTGCTGCCCGCTCTCGGGCGCGGAGTGGGTCGTGTTCCGATCCGTCATGGCCTTGCACTTTCCCCGGGACTTGCCGCAGCGGCATCCGGGAACTCCGCCCGCAGCCGTTGTCGATATTTCTCGGCGGCTGCCTTGTCGCCGAGCTTGGTTTCGATGTCACTTGCGAGTTGTAGCACGCCTGCGTCGACAGGTGCAGCCGTCATCCTGCGTTCGATGAAGGCCCGCGCGCCCATGTCGTGGCCGAGCCGGAGCTCGTTGCGCGCCATCGAGACCAGGGCATAGGCATTGGTTGGGTCCAGCACGAGCGACTTGCGCAAGTCGCGCTCCGCGCGCTCGTATTGGCCAGTCTGCAGCGCGCAGCCGCCGGCGTTGGCCAAGGCACCTGCCTGGCCGCCATAACCAGGGGTGGCGATCGCACGATCGAACCAGACCAGGGCCTCGGCCGGGAAACCATTGCCGCAGAGCCACGCACCGTAGTTGTTGAGCATGCCACCATCTGTCGGGGCCAACTCTGCCGCTTTCCGGTAGTGCTCGCCGGCGACCTTCGACTGACCTCGGCGATCGGCCAGGATTGCCAGCAGCGTATGTGCGCCAGTCGATTGCGGGTTCAGTTTGAGAACCTTCGAAGCTTCCTGCTCGGCCGTGTCGAAGTCGCCGGCCCGCAGGCGCTGCTCCGCCAGACCCAGGCCATCCCGCTCTTCAAGCCGGCGCGTCGTCGCCTTGCTATCGCTGACACTGTATTCGGACTTGGCCGCATCGAACTTCTCCACGCCGCCCTTGGGCCGGATGAAGGTCAACCGCGAGCACGCCGTGGCCAGCATGACCACCATCAGGGCCAGCAGCAGGGGCTTAGGCTGCCGCATCACCCAGGCCTTGCTCGCGCAGCTGGCGATTGAACTCGGCCTGGCGCCGGGTCCGGTCCATCACCTGCCCCTTCAACTGGCCACAGGCCGCGTCAATGTCATCGCCGCGAGTGCGACGGACCATCGTGAGCACCTGCTGGTCGAGCAGGATCTTCTGGAAAGCGCGGATATCGCCATCCTCCGAGCGCTGGTAGCGCGTACCGGGGAATGGATTGAACGGGATCAGGTTGACCTTGCCCGCCTCGCGCGACTGCATCTGGTTGCCGAACTGGCGCATCAGGCGCGCCAGCGAGCGCGCGTGCTCGGGCTGGTCGTTGACGCCCTTCATCAGCGTGTATTCGAAGGTGATCGAATCGCGCTTCGGGCTGGCCTTGAGGTAGCGCGCACAGGCTGCCATCAGCTGCTCGACCGGATACTTCTTGTTGAGCGGCACCAGCTCGCTGCGCAGCGCGTCGTCGGCCGCATGCAACGACACCGCCAGCGACACGTCGCTTTCGGTAGACAGGCGGTCGATCATGGGCACCATGCCGGCGGTCGACAGCGTCACGCGCTTGCTGGCCAGGCCGTAGCCCAGATCGTCGCGCATGACGCTCATCGCACGCACGACATTGTCGAAATTGGCCAGCGGTTCGCCCATGCCCATCATCACCACGTTGGTGAGACGGCGAATCTGCGCGGGCACGTTGCCAAGGTGGCGCGCGGCCACCCAGACCTGGCCGATGATCTCGGCCGTGGAAAGATTGCGGTTGAATCCCTGGGTGGCGGTCGAACAGAACTGGCAGTTCAGCGCACAGCCCACCTGCGAGGACACGCACAGCGTGCCGCGGGTCTTGTCCGGGATATAGACCGTCTCGATGGCGTTCTTGCCATCGGCGCCCATCGACAGCAGCCACTTGTGGGTGCCGTCGGTGGAAGGCTTGTCGAACACGATGTTCGGTACGATGACTTCGGCATGCTGCTGCAGCTTGGCGCGCAGCGCCTTGCCCAGGTCGGTCATTTCATCGAAGTCGGTGACATAGCGATGGTGGATCCACTTCATCACCTGGTGGGCGCGGTAGCGCTTCTCGCCGAGGGTGTCCTCGAAGAAGCGCTCCAGGCCGACGCGATCGAGATCGAGCAGGTTCTGCTTGCGCACCGTTGCCACGGCGACGGAGTCACCGGGGTTGGTCACGCTGGGAATCGACACGATCTCGTTCACGATTGCGCTACCTCAGCGCGAGACTACTTCGGTGGAAGCGAACCAGTAGGCCACTTCGATGGCGGCATTCTCGACCGAATCCGAGCCGTGTGCGGCGTTGGCATCGATCGAATCGGCGAAGTCGGCGCGGATGGTGCCCGGCGCGGCGTCCTTAGGATTGGTGGCGCCCAGCAGGTCGCGATGGGCCAGCACGGCGTTCTCGCCTTCCAGAGCCTGGATCATCACCGGGCCGGAGATCATGAACTCGACCAGCGCGTTGAAGAACGGGCGGTCCTTGTGGACCGCGTAGAAACCTTCGGCCTCACGGCGGGAGAGCTGCTTGTACTTGGCTGCGACGACCTTCAGGCCAGCCTTCTCGAAGCGGGCGTAGATCTCGCCGATCACGTTCTTGGCGACGGCGTCGGGCTTGATGATGGACAGGGTGCGCTCAAGCGCCATGGTGTTTCTCCGCAGGGCGGGCCTCTGCGAGCCCGCGATGTTATGAAAAAACCCGCGTGGGAACGCGGGCTTAGGTTTGATTGCTGCGCAGATTCTAACGTATCGGACGTAACCATGCAGCCTGCATGGCGGTTTGAATTTGCGGCAATGCAGCATGACTTGGCCCGATCGCAGGCGCAGACTCAAACAAGCGTTTGATTCATTCCGATCGAGACCCATGGCCACCGGCACCCAGTTCTCCACCAAGGACCGCATTCTCGGCGCTGCCGAGGAGCTGTTCGCGCTCCACGGTTTCGGCGGCACCTCGCTGCGGCAGGTCACCACGCGAGCTGATGTGAACATCGCCGCGGTCAATTACCACTTCGGCTCCAAGGAAAACCTGGTCAACGAGGTCTTTCGGCGGCGCATGGACGTAATGACCGCTGCCCGCCTCGGCCAGCTGGAGCAAGCGCTGCGACAGTCGCCGGGCAGGCTCGAGCCAATCCTGGCCGCGTTCGTGGAGCCGGCGCTGGCCATGGCCCAGGACGGCCAGGGCGGCGGCGCTTTCGTTCGGGTCATCGCCCGGGCCTATGCGGAAAAAAACGACAACCTGCGCAAGTTCCTGTCCGACCACTATGGCCATGTACTGCGCGATTTCGGCAAGGCCATCGCCGGTTGCCTGCCTGAATTGAGCAAGGAAGCGCTGTACTGGCGCCTGGATTTCCTTGCGGGAGCCCTGACCTATGCCATGGCCGATTTCGGGTTGATCAAGCGCCCGGCCAATGTCGCCGAGGCCGCCCATCGCGAGCGTGCGGCGCGCGAACTCATCCGCTTTGCCGAGGCTGGGCTTCGCGCCAGCAGCGTCGAATCGTAATTTCAACTAAAACAAAGGTTTGTTGAATATGTCTGAGAAACTGCTTGTACGCCGTGCTGCGGTGTTGGGTGCCGGCGTCATGGGCGCCCAGATTGCGGCGCACCTGACCAATGCCGGCGTGGACACCGTCCTGTTCGACCTGCCCGCCAAGGAAGGCCATGCCGATGGCATCGTGCTCAAGGCGATCGCCAACCTGGGCAAGCTCTCGCCTGCCCCGCTGGCCGGCAAGGGCCTGGCCGAGACGATCACCCCGGCCAATTACGAATCCGGACTGGACCAGTTGCGCGACTGCGATCTGATCATCGAAGCCATCGCCGAACGCATGGACTGGAAGCAGGACCTTTACAAGAAGATCGCGCCGTTCGTGGCCGGCCACGCCGTCCTGGCGTCCAACACTTCGGGCCTGGGCATCAACAAGCTGGCCGACGTGCTGCCCGAGCAACTGCGCCATCGCTTCTGCGGCGTGCATTTCTTCAATCCGCCGCGCTACATGCACCTGGCCGAATTGATCCCGGCCCGGACGACCGATCGGTCCGTGCTGGAAGGCCTGGAAACGTTCCTGGTCACCACCCTGGGCAAGGGCGTGGTCTACGCCAAGGACACGCCGAACTTCATCGGCAACCGCATTGGCGTGTTCTCGATCCTGTCGACGATCCACCATACGCAGGAATCGGGCCTGGGATTTGACGAGGTCGATGCGCTGACCGGCCCGCTGGTCGGGCGCCCGAAATCGGCGACCTACCGCACCTCCGACGTGGTCGGCCTGGATACCATGGCCCACGTCATCAAGACCATGGGCGACACCCTGCCCGACGATCCGTGGCATCAGTACTTCAAGGCACCGAAGTGGCTGGATGCCCTGATCGCAAAGGGTGCACTCGGTCAGAAGGTCGGCGCCGGCATCTTCCGCAAGGTCGGCAAGGACATCGTGGTCCTGGACCTGGGCAAGCAGGACTACCGTCCCGCCGACCGCACCGCCGCACCGGAAGTGGTCGAGATCCTGAAGATCA
>JBIIHJ010000221.1:0-6677 GCA_044235875.1 Pseudoxanthomonas sp. | reverse complement strand
CCTACCTGCAGCCGCAGGGTCTGCGCGAATTCGTCGACCAGGTCGTGCCGATCCTGCAGCAGCGCGGCCTGTTCCGTACCGAGTACGAGGCCGACACGCTGCGCGGCAACCTGGGGATTTCCTATCCGCAGAACCGCAATACGCTGCAGCGTCGGAAGGTGGCATGAAGGCCATGCGTGCGCTGCTGCTGGCTGCACTCTTGGCGCTGCTGGCCGCCTGCGGCAGCGGTGGGGACGGCGGCAAGCCGGAGCCGCCCAAGGTCATCCGCATCGGCGCGCCGGCCATCGCCGGCGACACCCAGGGCATCTGGGGCGTGATGGGCATCGCGCGCAGCAAGGGCTGGGTGCAGGAGGAGTTTGCCAAGGACCACATCACCGTCGAATTCCCCGGCTTCAAGGGCGGCGGGCCGATGGTGGGCCAGGCGCTGGCCAACGGCCAGATCGACTTTGCCGGCAACGGCGACATGATCTCGCTGATCGGCAAGAGTTCGGGCATCAAGAGCCGGTTGATCCTGCCCAGCGGGCGCCTGGAAAACGCCTACCTGCTGGTCAAGCCGGATTCGCCGATCCAGTCCATCGCCGACCTGCGTGGCAAGAAGGTCGCCTACTTCAAGGGCAACTACATCCAGCTGCAGGTGATCCGCATCCTGGCTGCCGCAGGGCTGAAGGAAGCCGACATCCACAACATCAGCCTGCTCGGTCCGCCGGCCGGCAACGCGCTGCTCAACGGCAGCGTCGATGCGGTGTTTTCCGGTTCCGAATCGCTGGCGCTGGTGGACAAGGGCCTGGCCCGCATCGCCTACAGCACGGTGGATGGTTCGGCGCGGCTGACCGCGCAGGCCGGCCTGCTGGTGCGCGAGGAGTTCGCCCGCGACCATCCCGATCTGGTCCAGCGCCTGGTCAACGTGCTGGTGCGCACCGCGCAGTGGGCCTCGGACGAGAAGAATCGCGACGAGGTGCTGGCGATCCTGGCCAGGGGCGGGCGTTCGGAAACTTCGTTGCGGCGCGACTACGGTGGCCGCCCGCTGGGCGATCGCTTCAGTCCGCTGCTGGATCCGTTCTTCGTCGCCCAGTACCAGGACACCCAGCACCTGGTCCAGCAGCTGGGCCTACTGCGCGGGCCGCCGACCGACATCAACCAGTGGTTCGATCGCCAGTACCTGGACGCGGCGCTGAAGGCGCAGGGCTTGCAGGACGCGTTCGTGCCGCTGGACGCGCAAGGCAACCGGCCGCACTGATGGCCAGCGTGCTTTCGCCTGCGATCGCGCCGCTGCGGCTCAGAGTCATGCCCAGCGGTGCGCTGGCCTGGTTGGTGCCGGGCGTGCTGCTGGTGGCGTGGTGGACCGGCAGCGCGCTGGGCTGGATCAGTCCGCAGACATTGCCGCCGCCGGCGCGCGTGGGCGCCATGCTGGTGCAGCTGCTGACCACGCCCAGCGGCTGGGCGCAGATCGGGATCAGCCTGCAGCGGGTGTTCGGCGGCTTTGTGATCGGTGCCGGCCTGGGCCTGGTGCTGGGCCTGGCGATGGGGCTGTCGCGCCTGGTGCGCGAGCTGCTGTATCCCAGCTTCCGCGTGTTGGCCTCGATTCCATTGCTGGGCTGGCTGCCGCTGCTGATGTTGTTCCTGGGCATCGGCGAAACGCTCAAATGGGTGCTGATCGCCAAGGCGGCGCTGGTGCCGGTGACGCTCAACACCGCGCGTGGCATCGCCGAGGTGCCGCGCAGCCAGCGCGAGGTCGCCCAACTCTACGGTTTCAGTGCGCTGCAGCTGCTGCTGCGCCTGCTGCTGCCGGCCGCGCTGCCGGCGATCTGGGCCGGGCTGCGCTATGGGCTGACCAGCTGCTGGCTGGTGCTGGTGCTGGTGGAACTGCTGGCCGCGTCCGAGGGCCTGGGCTACCTGATGTCCAACGGCCAGCAGCTGATGCAGATGGACGTGCTGCTGGCGGCGGTGATCATCGTCGGTGCGATCGGCTATGGCCTGGATCGCCTGCTGGAAGCCATCGAGCGTCACCTGCTGCGCTGGCGCCGCGAGGCCTTCGCATGAGCGCGCGCGCCACCGTGCTCGGCCTGGTGCCGCCGGTGCTGGGACTGGCTGCGTGGATCGCGCTGGGCGACACCTCGGCGGCGGCCAGTCCGCTGTTCGTTTCGCCTGGCCAGGTGCTGCATGCGCTGGCCGCATCGGCCGCCGAAGGCCAGCTGTGGGTGGCGACCTCGGCCAGCCTGCTGCGTTACCTGATCGGGCTGGGCATCGGCGTGGTGGTCGGCCTGGCTGCCGGACTGCTGCTGGGCCTGTCGCGCGCGGGCCGGTTGCTGCTGCAGCCCACCTTGCGCGTGCTGCAGCAGATCTCGCTGTTCGCCTGGGTGCCGCTGATCATGGCGTGGTTCGGCCTGGACGAGACCAGCAAGATCGTCTTCATCGCGCTGGCGGCGTTCTTCCCGGTGCTGGTCAACACGCTGGAAGGCGTGCGCGGGGTGCCGGTGTCGCTGGTGGAAGTCGGGCGCATCTACGCCTTCAGTCGCCTGCAGCTGCTGTGGCGGGTGATCCTGCCGTCGGCGTTGCCGTCGGTGTTCTCCGGCGTGTTCCTGGCGCTGATCTATGCCTGGCTGGCCACGCTCGGTGCCGAGTACCTGCTCACGCAAGGGCAAGGCATCGGCAGCCTGCTGGTCGAAGCCCAGGACCAGTACCGCACCGACCAGGTGGTGGTCGGCCTGCTCCTGGTCTGTGCGATCAGCCTGCTGTTGAACGCGGCCGTGGACCGGCTGCAGGCGTATCTGAGCCGCTGGCGCATCAGCGCATGAGCGCGCTCATGACCAAGGGTGATGACCTCATGGGCGCGGCGCTGCCTGCACATGGCGCGGATGCGGCGGTCAAGGCGTTCTCCGCAGCGGCGGCGCCGCCCGCCATTTTTGTCCCAAGCAATCCCGGTTTCCTCGATTCGGACGTTCGCCCTGCGCCGGTAGCGTGCAGGGCAGGCCTTCGGAGGCCCTTCCTTTCAGCGAGCGTGGCATGAGCACGACGGTTCAGTTCCAACCCAAGTTGCAGGCAGCGGCGCCGCGGCAGGACGCGCCGGTCGCCAGCTTTCGTGGGCGCGTCTACGACAGCATCCTGGACACCATCGGCGCCACGCCGCTGGTGCGCCTGGATCGTCTGGCGGCCGAGGAAGGCGTGCGCGCACGGCTGGTCGGCAAGCTGGAATTCTTCAACCCGCTGGCGTCAGTCAAGGATCGGCTGGGCGCGGCGCTGATCGAAGCGGCCGAGCGCGAGGGCCGGCTCACACCCGGCGCGGTGATCATCGAGCCGACCTCGGGCAACACCGGTATCGGCCTGGCTTTCGTCGCCGCGGCCAAGGGCTATGCGTTGATCCTGTGCATGCCCGAGAGCATGTCGATCGAGCGCCGCAAGATGGTCCAGCACCTGGGCGCCCGGATCGAACTGACCCCGGCGGCCGAGCGCATGTCCGGTGCGATCCGCCGCGCCAACGAGCTGCAGGCGCAGATCCCCCATGCCGTGGTGCTGCAGCAGTTCGAGAACCCGGCCAACCCCGCCGCCCATCGTGCGACCACGGCCGAGGAGATTTGGTACGACAGCCACGGCCAGGTCGATGCGTTCGTCGCCGGCGTCGGCACCGGCGGCACCATCACCGGCGTGGGCCAGGTGCTCAAGCGCTACAACCCGGCCGTGCAGATCGTGGCGGTCGAGCCGGAAGGCAGCGCGACGCTGTCCGGCGGCAAGGCTGGCCCGCACGCGATCCAGGGCATCGGCTCGGGGCATCTGTCGACGTTCCTGGATCGCAGTGTGATCGACGAGATCGCCACCGTGTCCGACGCCGACGCGCTGCGCATCGCGCGCCGCCTGGCGCGACTGGAAGGCGTGCCGGTCGGCATCAGTGCTGGTGCCGCGTTGTGGGCGGCGATCCAGCTGGGCCGGCGCGAGGCCAACGCCGGCAAGACCATCGTGGTGCTCATTCCCGATTTCGCCGAGCGCTACCTGTCCACCGAGCTGTTCGACGCCGTGGACGGCGAAGAACCCTCGGCACCCTGAGGAGGACCTGCAATGCGCCACCAACCCCGTGTGTTGATACTTCCCGGTCGCGGCGATTCGGGCGAAGAGCACTGGCAGAGCATCTGGCAGCGGCACAACCCCGATTTCCTGCGCGTGCACCAGCGCGAGTGGAACAACCCCGAGTGCGAGGAATGGGTGGACGCGCTGGATGCGGTGATCCAGGCCCAGCAGGGTCCGGTGATCCTGGTGGCGCATTCGCTGGCGGTGATCACCGTAGCCCACTGGGCCACCACCCGTCGCGCGCCGGTGGCCGGGGCGCTGCTGGTCTCGCCGACCGATGTCGAGCGCCATGACTATCCGCCGGGCACGCGCCACTTCGCGCCGATCCCGCTGGCCACGCTGCCGTTCCCCAGCATCGTGGTGGCCAGCGACGACGATCCGCGCGTCACCCCGGAGCGTGCGGCGTACTTCGCGCGGCACTGGGGCGCGCTGCTGGCGCGGCCGGGGGCGTTCGGGCATCTGGGCACCGCCGCCAGGCTGGGCCAGTGGGAGTACGGCCAGCGCCTGCTCGGGCAGCTGCTGCAGCTGGAGGCGGCGTGATGAGCGCCTCGATCATGCCTTCGGCCAGCGCGCTGGCGGGGCTGTCGCAACCGGGCGATACCAGGCCCTGGTCGTCGCTCCCGCAGGTGACCTCGTCCAAGTTGCTGGTGGTGGGCATCGGCGGCACCACGCGCGCCGGTTCCAGCACCGAGCGCGCGCTGGACCTGGCGCTGCGCGACTGCGCCGGACAAGGCTTGTCGACCCTGCGCCTGGGCGGAGAATTCCTGGCCGCGCTGCCGCACTACACGCCGGGCGTGCCGCTGACGGATGTGCAGCAGGGGCTGATCGGCATCGTGCGCCGCGCCGACGCGGTGATCCTGGCGTCGCCGAGTTATCACGGCGGCCTGTCCGGCCTGCTCAAGAACGCGCTGGACACGCTGGAGGAACTCAGTGCCGACGAGCGTCCGTACCTGGATGGCCGCGCGGTCGGCTGCATCGTCACCGCCTACGGCTGGCAGGCCGGCGGCACGGTACTGACCGGCCTGCGTGCGTCCGCGCACGCGTTGCGTGGCTGGCCCACGCCGTATGGCGCGGTGGTCAACACGCTGGAGACGCCGCTGCGCGATCCGGAGGTGCCGCCCTCGGTGGCCACCGCGCTCGGCCGCGTCAGCGAACAGGTCTCCGAGTTCGCCCGGCATTTCCATGCCGGCCGCAGCCAGGCCCGTTACGAACGCGACGCGGCCGCGCGTCGTGTCGCGGTGGGTGCGTGATGGCTGGCGTGCTGCACGCGGTGCGGATGGCCAACGACGCGGACAACGCGGTGGCGAACCTGCCCGCTCCGTTGCTTCAGCTATCGGGTGTGGGCAAGCGTTACGCCGGCACCGGCCCGGCGCGGGTGGTGCTGGAAGACGTGGACCTGCAGGTCCGCGAGGGCGAGTTCGTCAGCATCATCGGCCCCAGCGGTTGCGGCAAGTCGACCCTGCTGCGCCTGATTTCCGGCCTGGACACCGAACACGGCGGCACCATCGCGCTGTCCGGCCAGGCGGTGCGCGGCACCGGGCTGGAGCGCGGCCTGGTCTTCCAGGAACACCGCCTGCTGCCGTGGCTCACGGTGACGCGCAACATCGAGCTGGGCCTGCTCAACGCCGGCATCAGCCGCGCCGAGCGCCAGGCGCGCGTGCGCGAGCACATCGCACTGGTGCGCCTGGACGGATTCGAAGACGCCTATCCGCATCAGCTTTCCGGCGGGATGGCCCAGCGCGTGGCGATCGCCCGTGCGCTGGCCAACCGGCCGCGCGTGCTGCTGCTGGACGAGCCCTTCGGCGCGCTCGATGCCATCACCCGCGCGCACCTGCAGCGCGAGCTGCTGCGGATCTGGGAGCAGCAGGGCATCACCATGCTGCTGGTCACCCACGACATGGACGAAGCCGCGTTCTTGAGCCAGCGCGTGGTGGTGATGGACAGTGCGCCGGGACGCGTGCGCGAAGTGGTGCCGATGCCGCTGGGTTATCCGCGCGATCGCCACGGCGAGGAGTTCGCGCGGGCGCGCAGGCGGCTGCAGGAGGTATTTGGACACGCGCCTGGTTGAGCACGTGGAGGGGGCGCGGCGCAGCTCAGGCAAGCTGGGTGGGTTCGAGGTCCTCGACCTGCGCGCGGATGTGCTCGGGGGTCAGGCCCGGCACCATGCCGTGGATGAAGGCCAGCGCGTAACCGCGCAGGTAGCTGCCGCGACGTACCGCGACACTGGTGGTGATCGGTGCGATCAACGTGCTCGTTTCCAGCGTGACCAGCTGCGGGTCCAGCGCCGCATCGTAGGAGCGCTCTGCAATGATGCCCACGCCCAGGCCCAGTTCCACATAGGTCTTGATCACGTCCGAGTCGGCCGCGGAAATGATGATGTCCGGCTTGAGTCCCTGCATGGCGAACGCCTGGTTGATGCGCATGCGCCCGACCATGCCTTCCTCGAAGGTGATCAGCGGATAGCGGGCGATGTCGGCCAGGCTGGGGTAGGCGATGTCCAGCAGCGCATGTCCACGCGGCACCACGAACACGTGCGACCAAGAATAAGCCGGGAAGCGCACCAGCTCGGGCTCGTAGGGCAGGCCCTCGGGGATCAGGCCGATATCGACATGGCCGCT
>JBIIHJ010000220.1:0-6697 GCA_044235875.1 Pseudoxanthomonas sp. | reverse complement strand
CCAAGCAGAACTCGGTCATCGATTTTTCGGTCCTGGAGGGCTGCCTGCGCGATGACCTGGATGCCACCGCCGCCCGCCGCATGGCCGTGGTCGATCCGGTCAAGCTGGTGCTGACCAACCTGGACCAGGGACACGAAGAAACCCTGACCTTCTCCAACCATCCCAAGGACGAGCGCCAGGGCACCCGCCAGATCCCGTTCTCGCGCGAGCTGTGGATCGAGCGCGAGGACTTCGCCGAAGCACCGCCCAAGGGCTGGAAGCGGCTGGTCCCGGGCGGCGAAGTGCGCCTGCGCGGCGCCGGCATCATCCGCTGCGATGAGGTCATCAACGACGCGCACGGCAACGTGACCGAACTGCGGGGCTGGCTGGATCCGGAATCGCGCCCGGGCATGGAAGGCGCCAACCGCAAGGTCAAGGGCACCATCCACTGGGTCAGTGCGACCCAGGGCGTGGCCGCGGAAATCCGCCTGTTCGACCGCCTGTTCTCGGTGGCCAAGCCCGACGACGAGAGCGAAGGCAAGACCTATCGCGACTACCTCAATCCCGATTCCAAGCGCGTGGTGACCGGGTATGTGGAACCGGCCGCGGCGCTGGCCGCGCCGGAGCAGGCGTTCCAGTTAGAGCGCACCGGTTACTTTGTTGCCGACCGCCGGGACCACACGGCCGACAGGCCCGTGTTCAACCGCAGCGTGACCCTGCGCGACACCTGGGCGGCCCAGGCCTGATGCGCCTGCGCCCTGCCCTGCTCGCGCTGCTTGCCAGCGTTTCCTTGCTGGCCGGCTGCGCCGCGCCGGCCACCACGCCGGCCACCCAGACGCCGCCGTCGGATACCGTCGCGCCCGCACCGGCCGCCAATCCGGCGCCTGCGCCGGCCACCGGGACGCCGGTCGATGCACCGGTCACCGCCGCGCCTTCGCCAGCCAAGGTGACGCCGGTGAAACTGGACACCGGCTGCAAGCGCGACGCCGACTGTGCGGTGAAAAACGTCGGCAGCTGCTGCGGCGAACTGCCGGCCTGCGTCAATGCCGACAGCCCCACCGATCCGGCGGCCGTCCAGGCCCAGTGCCAGGCCAGTGGCCGCATGGGCATCTGCGGCTTCCGCCAGATCAGCACCTGCCAATGCCAGGCCGGGACCTGCATGCCCGTCGATGACGGCCCAGGCACGTCCAACGATCCGGCGCCCGCGCCACCGGCGGTGCAATGATGCTGTACGCCCAGGTCCATCTCACCCTGCCCGCCTGGGTCCACGACACCGTGGACATGGCCCGCACCTATGACACCGACGCCGACAAGGTCGCCCTGGCGATCGAGCTGTCGCGACTGAATGTCGAACACGCCAGCGGCGGCCCGTTCGGCGCAGCGGTGTTTGGTGCCGATCACCGCATCGTCTCGGTCGGCGTCAACCGCGTGGTCCCGCACAACACCTCGCTGGCCCATGCCGAGAACATGGCCTACATGCTGGCCCAGCAGCGCGTGCAATCCTTTCGCCTCAATGCGGTGCTGCCCGGTCCGGTCGTGCTGGCCACGTCGGCCCAGCCGTGCTGCCAGTGTTTCGGCGCCACGGTGTGGGCCGGCATCGACCGCCTGCTGATCGGCGCGCGCGCGGAGGATGTCGAATCGCTGACCGATTTCGACGAAGGCCCGCTGCCGGCCGACTGGATCGGCGAACTCGACAAGCGCGGCATCGAGGTGGTGCGCGACCTGCATCGTCAGGCCGCGTGCGCGGTGCTGGGCCATTACGGCCAGCACGGCCCGCAGTACTGACCGCCATGCAGGGACTGCTGTGCTACTGCCGCCAGGGCTTCGAGCCGGAACTGGCGGGCGAACTGAACCAGCGCGCGGGCGAGGCCGGCTTTGCCGGCTACGCGCGCACCCAGCGCAACGACGGCTATGTGGTCTTCGCCTGCGAGGACGAAGGCCTGTCGGCCGCGCTGCCCTGGCAGCAGTTGGTGTTCGCCCGGCAGAAGCTGGCCCTGATCACCGAACTGCGCGGGCTGGATCCGGCCGACCGGATCACCCCGATGCTGGCCGCGCTGGCCGGCGCCCCGCGCTTTGGCGATGTCTGGGTGGAGCATCCGGATTCGGACGCGGCCAAGCCGCTGGCCGGCCTCGCCCGCAGTTTCGGCAATGCGCTGCGCCCAGCGTTGCGCAAGGCGGGCCTGATGAGCCCGAAAGAAGATCCTCGCCTGCCGCGCCTGCACGTGCTGTTCGTCGAGGGCGATCACGCGTTCCTCGGCATCGGCCAGCCGCTGGACGCCGCGCCGTGGCCGCTGGGCATCCCACGCCTGCGCCTGCTGCCGGACGCACCGTCGCGCTCGGCATTGAAGCTGGAAGAAGCCCTGCTGGCCCTGTTGCGCCCGGACGAGCGCGAAACGCTGCTGCGCGCCGGCATGACCGCCGCCGACCTGGGCGCCGCGCCCGGCGGCTGGACCTGGGTGCTGACCCGCGCGCATCTGCGCGTGACCAGCGTGGACAACGGCCCGCTGCGCCAGCACGTGCTGGACACCGGCCTGGTGGAACACCTGCGTGCAGACGGCTTCCGCTGGCAGCCGGCGCAACCCCTGGACTGGATGGTCTGCGACATGGTCGAGCAGCCGCGTCGCGTGGCCGAACGCATGGCCACCTGGCTGCGCGAAGGCTGGTGCCGCCACGCCATCTTCAACCTCAAGCTGCCGATGAAGAAGCGCTGGGACGAAACCACCCTGTGCCTGGATCTCTTGCACGAGCAATCCGGCGGCCTGCGCACCGTGCGCGCCAAGCAGCTCTATCACGACCGCGAAGAGATCACCGTGTTCGCAAGCAAGGGCGCTCGCTGAGCCGACGCACCAGGCCGCTGGCTGCGTTTTCCCCCCGTCTGCGCAAACCCTGACGCTGCAAGGCGAGCGCTTCGCAGGAACGACCGGGCTGCGAACCGATACGCAAAGTCCGCCCGCACAACTGGCCTGCTCAAAGGCACACAAACGAAAAAGGCCGGCGCACAAACGCCGGCTTTTTGTCTTTCCGCGCCACACGCCGATACACGCAACCTCCTGCGCTGCACCGAAGGCAAAACGTCAGAGCGTGACCTGCGCCTGCAGGGTGAACACCCAACTGTCCGGGCGGCTGTCATAGCCGCCGGGGCGGGCCACGTACTGCACCGCCGGGCGCAGCACCAGCCAGCGCGTCACCTGCACGCCGTAGTTCAGCTCGACGAACTGCTCGTCGGTCTGCACGTCCTTGCCGGTCAGGCGCTGGTAGCTGGCCAGCCGATCGGAAATGTCCAGGCGGTTCCAGGCCAGGCTCAGCGCGTCGTCCTCGCGCGAGGCCACCAGGCCGCGCCAGCTCAGGCCGGCTTCCCAAGAATGGCGCAGCAGGCCGGTCCTGGCATCGGCCTGGGTGGCCACGCCGAACACCGACAGGCCGCGCACGGTGTCGCCTTCGGGCTTCCATACGCGCTGGGCCGCCTGCACGTACGCGCCGCTGCGATGCGAGGCCTTGGGTGCGCTCGGATCACCGATGTCCGCGGCGTTGGAGGTGTCAAGGTAATAACCGACCTTGTAGGTGCCGGTGTAGTCATCACTGGTCTTGCCGTGGGTGAAGCCCACTTCCACCGGCAGGAAGATGCCGGTCTTGCCCTCGGCCGAAACGCGGAAACCGTTGCCGGCCTGCTTGCGGGTCGGATTGACGTCGTACGCGCCGGTCTGTGCATACCAGCCCGACGGGTCGGCCCACTTGACCCGCAGGCCCCACTGGCCGGTCGGGTTGTCCAGCCAGCCCGAGCTGTAGATCGGCCCCAGCGGATGGCCGCACTGGCCGTTGTTGTTGAAGTTGCAGGTGTACGGCAGGCCGCCGAAGTCGTTGCCCATCGAGTAGAACCCGCCCTTCAGGCTGAGCCGCTTGGCCAGGAAGAAGCGCTCGTAGGACAGCTCGTTGAAGCGCAGGTTCTGGCCCTGGCCCCAGAAGGCCTGGTTCTGGATGTACGAACCGGTGGAACGATCGTTGACGGCATTGCCGAAGCGATCGGACAACACCACCCGCATGGTGCCGTCGACACCGAACAGCTTGCCGGTATCGATCACCGCACCCAGGTCGATGTGCTCGGCCGTGGACCAGCCACTGCCGCGATAGCCGTCGCTGTTGACGCCGCTGGCCACCACGATGCGCGCGGTCGGGGTGACGCCGCGGTCCTGCAGCCACAGGCGCGCGGCCCAGTCGGCACTGAGCGGGGTCTGGGTGATGGTGTCGGCCGACTTGGGCTTGGCCCTGGCGGCGTCGCTGTCGGCGGCCTGCGCCGACAGGCTGCCGGCGGTGGCCAGCAATCCGAGAGCGATCAGGGAACAGGAGCGATTCATGCGGAAGCCTTGTGGTGCGCGTTGTTTTTCCTGGCGGCACGGGCGCGGCGCACCAGCACCACCAGGGCCAGCAGGACCACGACCAGGACGAGGATGGCCGGCAGCATCAGGCGCGGCACCGAGGCCAGCAGCGGCTTGTCGCCACCGGCACGCATGTGCGCGACCTGCGCGGTGGTGACCTGGTCGCCGGGGCCGAAGTGGGTGCGCACATAGGTCGCCACCGAGGCGACCTCGGCATCGGTCAGCGGCTGCACGTGCGAGCCTTCGGAGAAGTGAGGCATCAGTACCTGTTCGCCGCCCACTTCGCGGTCCACGCCCTGGGTGATGGCGGCCAGCAGGTTCTGCGGACGGGCCAGGCCAACGGTGGTGTTGTGCACCAGCGAGGGGTAATAGCCGTCCTTGCTGCCCTCGCCATTGGCGCCATGGCAGCTGGCGCACAGGCCCGAATACAGCACTTCACCCGAGGAAGACGATGCACCGGTCCCACGCACCGGCTGCTCGCCCGGGGTGTTGCCGGCATCGCCCCAGGCGAACGGCGCCTTGGTCGCGCCCGCTTCGGACACGGCCGGTACGCTGCGCATGTAGGCCACGATGGCCGCGATGTCTTCGTCGTGCAGCTTGGACAGGCTGTGGGTCACCGCCTCGGCCATGCCGCCGCCTGCCTGCGCCAGGCCCTGCACGCGGCCGGTCTTCAGGTACTGCGCCAACTGGGCATCGCTCCAGCCACCGATGCCACCGAGCGTGTCGGAGGTGATGTTGGGCGCATACCAGTCGCCCAGCGAGCCGCCGGCGAAGGCCTGGCTGCCGACCTCCTGCATCATCAGCCCTCGTGGGGTGTGGCAGCTGGAGCAGTGCTCCAGGCCTTGGACCAGGTAGGCGCCGCGGTTCCACTGCGCATCCTTGGACGGATCGGGCTTGAAGGTGGCCTTGTCCAGGTACAGCAGGTTCCACACCGCCATCGAGGCACGGATGTTGAACGGAAACGGTAGCTCGGTCTGGTGCGCCTGGGCATCGACCGGCTTCACGTCCTGCATGAAGTAGGTGTAGAGCGCATGCACGTCTTCATCGGTCAGCTTGGCGTAGGAGGTGTACGGCATCGCCGGATACAGGTGCGCGCCATCCTTGCGCACGCCCTCGCGCACGGCCTTGGCAAAATCAGCCTCGCTGTAAGTGCCGATGCCGTGGGTCTTGGACGGGGTAATGTTGCTGGCCCAGATGTCGCCCAGTGGCGAGGCGATCGCGTACCCGCCCGCGTACGGCTGCCCGCCCTTGGGCGCGGTATGGCAGGCCGCACAGTCGGCCGCCACGGACAGATAGCGCCCGCGTTCGACCGTGTCGTCCGCACGGCACACTTGGCTGGCCGCGGCCAGCAGCAGGGTCACCGCGCCCAGGAAGCATCTGTTCATGCCGCACGCTCGATGGCATCGGCCGCGCGCAGGGCCAGCGCGGCCATGGTCAGCGTGCTGTTGACGACGCTGGCCGAGGCCATCGCGCTGCCGCCGGGCAGGTACAGGTTGGGATGGTCATGCGCGCGGCAGTCGCCGTTGACCACCGAGTCGCGCGGGTCTGACCCCATGATGGTCGAGCCCATGATGTGGTTGTTGGCGTTGAGCGCGGTGGTGATGACGAACTCTTCGGCGTTGAACAGCGCGCCGATGTGGCGTAGCTGCTCGCACGACTTGTCGTAACCCTTGCGGGCGTAGTCGCCCAGCGAGTAATGGATGTCCGGGCACGGCAGGCCATGGCCATCCACGCGGGTCTTGGACAGGGTCAGGCGGTTGTCCGGGTCGGGCAGCGGCTCCAGGCTGATCGACAGGTCCACGCCGTACACGGCACGGCGGCGGATCTCCGCATCCAGCGCATCGCCGACCAGGCCGAGCTTCAACGCCTGATCGGTGGCGGCAGCGACGCGGCTGATGTTGTTGAGGATGATCTTGGTGGAGGAATACTCCGAACGGAACGCGCCATCGCGTGGGCCCACCATGCAGCTGGACTGCGCCGGGCCGCGGCCCAGCCACATCGGCCGATCGGCGATGAACGAGCAGTGGAAGCCGGAGTGGTCGAGCATGTTGCGGCCGACCTGGTCCGATGAGTTTGCGATGCCGGTGGGGTTGTGTTCGTTGGCCGCGATCAACAGCAGGCGCGGGGTTTCCAGCGCGTTGCAGGCGATCACGAAATGGCGGCCGGTCGCCTTGTGGCTGACCTTCCTGTTGTCGTACCAGTGCACGGCGATGACGCGGTTCTGGGCGTCGGTGTCGATGCGGTAGGCCACCGATTCGTCCAGCACCTTGGCCCCGTACTGCTCGGCCGCCTCGACGGTGTGGATGCCGTTGTACATGGCGCCGATCGGGCAGATCGGCTGGCAG
>JBIIHJ010000001.1:0-68054 GCA_044235875.1 Pseudoxanthomonas sp. | reverse complement strand
CGGCGCACGCACCGGTGAGCCATAGGTGGACGAAGGACCGTTGTCGACCCGGCCGGCCAGCGCGAACAGCGAGTAGTACTTGTAGAGGTTGTACTTGACGCCGACGTTGTAGGCCTGCGCACCCAGGCCCAGGGTGCTGCATTCGGCACCACCGGAGAGCACGCAGTGGCCGGCGCCGGCGTGGATGTAGTTGGCCGCCAGGGCCAGCTTGGGCGTGGCCTGCCACTCGCCGCTGACCTTCCACGTCGGCACGGTGTGGGACTTGAACTTGCCGTAGACGGCGGTCGGGTCTTCGGCGTACTGCACGCGCGAGACATCCACACCCAGTTTGAGCCGCTTGGTCTGATAGGCCGCGCTCAGGCGCACGTTCTGGTCGAGCGAACCACCGCCCTGATTGACGATGGAAGTGGCCGCTGGCGCGGTGGTGGGCACGCCGCTGATCACCAGATGGTTGGTGTGGCGCTCGTACTGCAGTGCGACGTACCACGGCCCCTGTTCCCAGCGCGCGCCATAGGAATACGCGCGGCGCGGGCGGCCGTAATCGGCGCCGTCGCGATGCGGCATGTAACTGGTGCCCAGGGAAAAACCGTTCCACTTGGCACTTTCCCACTTGTAGCCATGGCTGGCGCGGGTCACCCAGGTGGTGGTGCCGGCGCGGCTGCCGGTGCCGAAGGACGCGCCGCCCAGCAGGGTCGAGGTCGAAATGAAATTGCTCTCGCTGATTCCCATCATGCGCACCGGGTCGCCCCAGTTGGACAGGATGCTGTTGATGCGCCCGCCGGTGAAGGAACCCAGCACCGGATGCTCCACGTAGACGTAGGCATCGCGGCTGCGATGGAAGTACTGGCTGTTGTCGTAGGGCTCGGTGACCTGTTCGTCCAGGCGGAAGCCGACCTGCCACTGTTCGTTGAAACGGTACTTGCCGCGCATGGCGAAGAACGACTGCGACCAGTTGACGCGGTCGGCGTCGGGCTTGTCGGTGACACTGCGCAGCGTGGTGCTGGCGTTGGACTTGGTGGTCAGCGTGCTGACCTGGGTGCCCACCGCGGTCGGCGAACCGAACGAGGTCCACTGGTACTGCGGATAGAGATTGCCGAAGAACTCGATGCTGCCGTTCTCGCCCTCGAACGTGGCGGCGTGGCCCGCGCCGGCGGCAGCCAGCAGGCACAGGCCCGAAATCACGCGCCTGGATCGGGGAATGGACAAGGTATTACGGACAGACATCAGGCACCCTCCCAGGGCTGGTGTGTTCGAAGAACGCCAACGCTGCCTCGCCGCTTGGCGGCAGCACCGCATCGACGGGGCGGCGATGGCGACGGATCGGCTCAAGGCAGGTGTGCGACCCAGGCCGCGATGGCATCGACGACGCGTGCGGGCTGCTCGGGCAGCAAGGCGTGGCTGGCGCCGGGGATGGTCACCACGCTGACGCGCGGGCCCAGTTCCTGGCGCAACTCCTGGCGCTTGTCGGCCGGCATGAAGGGATCGGACTCGGCCTGCAGGTCCAGCAGCGGCACGCGTCCGCCGGCGCTCCACCACAGCGCCTTGGGCGTGGCGTCGCTGGCATTGCGCTGGCTGGTGCGCACCTCCGGATGCCAGCCCTCCAGCCACACCGAGGCATCGTTGCCCGGCGCGAAGAAGGTGGACTGGAGCTCGGCCAGGCGATCGGCCTGCGAGGTCTTGGGATCGGCGATGCGGATGATGCTGGCCGACAGCGACTTGGGATATTCCTTGGCTGCGGCGGCTGCCACCACCACGCCGCGCACCGACTGCGGATGACGCGCGGCGAGCATGCGCGCCACCCAGTTGCCGTAGGCGTGGCCGACCACCACGGCCGGCGCCTTGCCGGCCTGGTCGATGGCGCAGGACACATCGTCGGCCAGATCGGCCAGGGTGATGCCGTCCATCGGGCCACGGCTGGCACCCAGGCCGCGCGGCTGCGGACGCAGGACCTGATAGCCCTTGGCCGCCAGGCCCTCGGCGATCGGGTCGTAATCAAGCGAGTCACGTCCCAGCGAAGGCAGCAGCACGATCGTCGGACCCTTCCCGTCCACGACCACCTCGATGCTCGCCGGGCCGCACTGCAGTTGCTGATGCTGACGCGCGTCCTTGGCCAGGGCCGGCGCGCTCATGCCCATGACGCAGAGCCACGGCAGCAGGACGCGCTTGGCGGTGAAATGCATCGTGTACATCAGAACCTCCCGAAACTGATGATCGGCATCGCCGGCCTGGCATCAGGCCGCACGGCGCCATGCGCAGGGACACCGCGAGACGTCGCTGCGAAGCAGGAATTGCGTGGAAGACCCAGCGCGCTACGCTCGGTCGGCAGGGTTTAGCCGTGCGGAAGCGAGCGGCGTCCGGGCCCAGGCATCGCAAGCGGGATCGGCCGGGATACGTGGTGCGGTCTGGACATGAGGCCCTCCTCCTCGAACGTGTGGACCTGCAGTCAGCCGCAGGTGATGACGGGGCGGAGTCTAGGCACGGCGCTTTTTCGGGCGCACGGTGGAACCGGTCAATCCAGCTATGGCGGGAATGCGATGGCTCGCACCGCAGCGGCCAAGGCCCAGCAAACACCGGCATTGCAAGCAGTTTCCCGACGGAATATGACCCTTATCCTTTAGTCGAACGCACCCTGCCGCCGCCCTCGAGAAGCCCGTCCACAGGCGTTTTGCTACCCTCGTTCACTCTCTCGCACGTCCCGAATCGCATTGCCATGTCCAGCCGCAAGGTCACCGCGCTCAACATCGACCTTGTGACCGACCTGGGGCGATGGCGCACCTTCGTGGCCATCGGCGAACTGGGCAGCGTGACCCGGGCGGCGCTGTTCCTGGACAGCAACCAGTCGGTGCTCAGCCGCCAGCTCAACGCACTGGAGCGCGACTGCGGCCAGCGACTGTTCAACCGCACCGGG
Organism: Pseudoxanthomonas sp.; assembly: GCA_044235875.1. Classification (GTDB taxonomy): domain Bacteria; phylum Pseudomonadota; class Gammaproteobacteria; order Xanthomonadales; family Xanthomonadaceae; genus Pseudoxanthomonas_A. The sequence continues at coordinate 65,146 of JBIIHJ010000001.1, read as the reverse complement.
CGCGGCGTGCAGCTGTCCGAGTTGGGCGAACGCCTGTTCCCGCAGGTCAAGGCGCTGCTGGCCGATGCGGCGCAACTGGAGCGCGACATCCGCGGCGAAGCGCTGGAACCCACCGGCCGGGTCACCATCGGCCTGCTGCCGTCGATCTCGCAGGCGTTGACCGGACAGCTGTTCTCCGGCCTGCGTCGCCGCTATCCGTCGGTGACGCTGAAGATCCTGGAAGGTTCCAGCGGCCAGGTCGAGGAATGGCTGGCCGATGCGCGCGTGGATATCGCCGTGCTCTATCGCTATGGCGCCACCCTGCCCGAAGGCGAGCAGTCGCTGGCGGTGGTGGACAGCTATCTGATCGGCCGCAAGGGCGATCACCTGACCGCCAGCGGCATGGTGCCGTTCGATGCGCTGGACCGACTGTCGCTCGTGCTGCCAGGCGCGCCCAACGGACTGCGCACTGCGCTGGACGCGGTGGCACGCACGCGCCATATCAACCTGACACCGGCGATCGAGGCCGACTCGCTGCCGCTGCAGAAGTCGCTCTCGGCCGGCGACGGCGTCTACACCGTGCTGCCCATCCACGCCGTGTGGAAGGAGCTGGCCGACAGCGTGCTACAGGCCGCGCGGATCAGCGATCCGCCGCTGCAGCGGATCATTTCGATGGCCATGGCCCGTTCCAAGGGGCCGGCACGCGCGGTCTCGGCCGTGGCACAACAGATCGACCAGGTCTTCCATGCCCTGGCGGCCGAAGGCCTGTGGCAGCGCGCGTCCTACGCGCCGCCGGATGCATAGCAGCCATGCACGTGCGGCGGTGACGCCGACCGGACCTGTGGCGCTATAACGTTGGGATGACCCGGCGCCGTGCCATGGCGCTGACCGCAGGCGTGTCCACGCCGCTGCACGGCAACGCGTCCCTGGCGCCCTTGCCCCCGATCCAATGGAGACACCATGCCCCGCATCACCCTCCCCGCCCCCGAGGCGATGACCCCGGAACAGAAGCTGGTCTACGACAAGGTGGTCAGCGGGCCGCGCGGCAAGATCCAGGGACCGCTGCGCGCGGCCATCCACAATCCCGAGCTGGCCGACCGCTGGCAGGCGCTGGGCGCGCTGCTGCGCTACAACACCTCGCTCAACCCACGTCAGTCCGAGCTGGCGATCCTGGTCACCGGCCGCGCCTGCAACTCGCCCTTCGAATGGTATGCGCACCGGCTGGAAGGCGAAAAGGCCGGCCTGTCGCCGCAGGTCCTCGATGCACTGCTGGCGCAGGAGATCCCCGACGGCCTGGACGAGGCCGAGCACGCCATCGTCCGTTTCGCGCGCGAACTCAACCAAGACAATTCGGTCAGCGATGCGACCTACGCGCAGACCCTGACCCTGCTGGGCGAGCGCGCCATCGTCGAGCTCACCGCACTGGTGGGCTATTACACGATGGTGGCGATGACCTTGAACACGCACGAGATTCCGCTGCCCGAAGGCGTCGCGCCGGCGTTCCCGCTGCCGCAGCGGCGCGGCGCATGAGCGGCTGGGACTGCCATGCGCACGTGTTCGGGCCGTACGCGCGTTTCCCGCTGGCCGATACCAGCGTGCATTCGCCGCCCGAAGCCAGCGCGGAGGACTACATCGGCCTGCTGCACCGGTTGAACCTGGCGCATGGCGTGCTGGTCCATCCCAGCGCCTACCGCCAGGACTTCTCGCCGCTGCTGGACGCGCTGGAGCGCTATCCGCAGCTGCGCGGGGTGATCGTCGCCCGGCGCGAGGACACGCTCGACTTCAGGGCTCTGCGTGCACGCGGCGTGCGTGCGGCGCGTTTCAGCCACCGCAGCGGCGGCGACTTCCCCGGCGCGGCCGGACTGGAAGATCTCACGGCACTGGCACCCGCATTGGCCGATGCTGGCCTGCATGCCGAACTGTGGACCGACACCACCGCCCTGCCCGGCATCGCGCAGGTGCTGGCCGGATTGCCGGTGCCGGTGGTGATCGATCACGCCGGCGGCTTCGACCTGGATGCCGGCGTGGAGGCTGCGGGGTTCCAATCCCTGCTGTCGCTGCTGCAACAAGGCAATACCTGGGTGAAGCTGTGCCTGTATCGCAACCTGCTGCGCAAGGACCGGCCTGAACGCGGCGCCGCGTTCCAGCACGCCTTGCAGCAGGCCAATCCCGCACGCCTGGTCTGGGGCAGCGACTGGCCGCATCTGCGGGTCGAGCCCGAGCCCGATACCGCACAGCTGTTCGCCATGTTCCACGCCTGGGCCGGCGATACGCAGACCGCCGACCGCATCCTGGTCGACAACCCGGCCGCGTTGTACGGCTGAGCCGCCCGACGTGCCGCGCAATACGACGTTGGTCCTAGAGGATATGCGCACACCGGCATAGCAGCTCTGCAGCGTGCTGCGTCGGCACGCCTGCGGTGCCTGCCTAGACTGGCCTTCGATGAAACACGAAGGCCACGCACCATGGATGACCTGACCCAGTTGCACGTCCACGTTGAAGGACACGTCGCCGTCCTGACGATGGACGCACCGCCGGTCAATGCACTGACCCGCACGCTCAACGACGAGCTGGTGCTCGCCCTGGATCGCATCGGCGAAGACGACGGCATCCGTGCCGTCGTCTTGACGGCGGCGGGCAAGGTGTTCTGCGCCGGTGCCGACCTCAAGGGTCGCGCCGACGTCATCAAGGGGCCGGGCGACCTGGGCGCGCATCTGCGCCGCACCCGTGAATGCTTCCATGCCATCCGCGAGTGCGCCAAGCCGGTGGTGGTCGCCATCAACGGCGCCGCGCTCGGCTCGGGCCTGGCGATGGTGGCCTCCTCGGACATCCTGGTCGCATCCGAAAAAGCCACGCTCGGCCTGCCGGAAATCGATGTCGGCCTGCTCGGCGGCTGCCGCCATGCGATGCGCCTGTTCGGCCACTCGCGCCTGCGGCGCATGGCGCTGACCGGCATGCGCGTGGATGGCGCCGAGCTGTATCGGCTCGGCCTGGTCGAAGCCTGCGTGGCCCCCGAGGCACTGCTGCCGACCGCGCTGGACATCGCCAGCACCATCGCCGCCAAGAGCCCGGTGGCCACGCGCATGAGCAAGCACACGCTCAACACCATCGAAGACATGAGCCTGCGCGATGGCTATCGCTACGAGCAGGACATGACCGTGGCGATCGGTCGTACCGAGGACGCGCGCGAAGCCCAGGCCGCCTTCCGCGAGAAGCGCGCACCGGTGTTCACCGGCCGCTGAGGCCGCACTTTTCCAAGCGCGCATCGCGCGACCCATCGCGCCACGGCGCTGCCGGAGATATCACGTCATGAGTTCCCCCCGCCCGCTTTCCGGCATCAAGGTCCTGGACCTGAGCCGCATCCTCGCCGCACCGTGGGCCGGCCAGATCCTGGCCGACCTGGGCGCCGAGGTGATCAAGGTCGAGCGCCCCGGCGCCGGCGATGACACCCGTTCGTGGGGCCCGCCGTTCCTCAAGGACGCGCAGGGCAACAACACCCGCGAGGCCGGCTATTACCTGGCGGTCAACGCCGGCAAGCAGTCGATCACCGTCAGCATCGATACCGAGGAAGGCCAGGCCATCGTGCGCAAGCTGGCGCTGGACGCGGACATCGTGCTTGAGAACTACAAGGTCGGCACGCTCAAGCGCTACGGCCTGGATGCCGACAGCCTGCGCGCGCTCAACCCGCGCCTGATCTACTGCTCGGTGACCGGCTTCGGCCAGGACGGCCCGCGCGCCGAGCAGCCGGCCTACGACTTCCTGATCCAGGCCATGGGCGGGCTGATGAGCGTCACCGGCGAGCGCGACGGCAAGCCCGGCGGCGGCCCGCAGAAGGTCGGCATTCCGATCGTCGACCTGATGACCGGCATGTACACCGCCGTATCGGTCCTGGCCGCGCTCAATCGCCGCCATGCCACGGGTCAGGGCGATGCGATCGACATCAGCATGCTCGACGTGCAGGTCGCCTCGCTGGCCAACCAGGCCATGAATCACCTGGTGTCGGGCAAGACCCCACAGCGCAACGGCAATGCCCATCCCAACATCCAGCCGCAGGATGTCTATCACTGCGTCGATGGCGACATCATCCTGGTGGTCGGCAACGACCGCCAGTTCGCCAAGCTGTGCGGCGTGCTGGGCCAGCCGCAGTGGGCGCAAGGCCGCTACGCGACCAATGCCCAACGCGTGGAAGCCATCGCTGAACTCACCCCGCTGCTGCAGGACGCGTTCAAGACCTGGAAGCGCGCCGACCTGATCGCCAGGCTCGATGCCGCCGGCGTACCCAGCGGCGCGATCAACACCGTGCCCGAGGTGCTGGACGACCCGCAGGTGAAATTCCGCAAGATGGTGCGGACCACGCCGCATCCGTCCGGCGTGGACGTGGCCCTGGTCGCAAGCCCCATGCGCTTTGCCCAGGCGCCGCTGCAGGCGCGCACCGCGCCGCCGCTGCTGGGCCAGCACAGCGACCAGATCCTGCAGGCGCTGGGTTACGGCGACAATGAGATCGAAGGCCTGCGGGCCAAGGGAGTCATCTGATGAAACTGCACTGGTCGCCCAAGTCGCCATTCGTGCGCAAGGTGATGGTGGTCGCGCACGAGCTGGGCTGCGTTGAGCAGCTCGCCCTGCAGCGCTCGGTCGCGGCGATGCTCAAGCCCAACCCGGCCATCATGGCCGACAACCCACTGTCCAAGATTCCGACGCTGGTGCTGGAGAACGGCGCCACGCTGTTCGACTCGGCAGTGATCTGCGAATACCTGGACGCGCGTTTCGACGGCGGTCTGTTTCCTGCGGGCGATGCCCGCTGGCCGGCGCTGCGCTGGCTGTCCTTCGGCGACGGGCTGCTGGATGCGCTGATCCTGTGGCGCAATGAGCGCGAACGCGCCCAGCCCCTGCAGCCGCTGGTCGATGCCTTCGTGCTGAAGACCGAGGCCAGCCTGGCGATGCTCGATGGCGAAGCCGCTGCGCTGGGCAACGCGCCGTTCGGCATTGGCCAGATCTCGATCGCCTGTGCGCTGGGATACCTGGACTATCGCTTCGACGACTTCGGCTGGCGCGCCAAGGCACCGGCGCTGGCAGCGTGGTTCGCCACCGTGTCGCAACGTCCCTCCTTCGCGGCGACGGAGCCGGCCGATGGTTGAGTCCACTGCAACTGCCCTGCCGCTGGAGCGCGCGGTGGTGGTCATCGGCGCCGGCACCATGGGCGCAGGCATCGCCGAAGTCGCCGCGACCGCCGGGCATCCGGTCTATCTGTGCGACACCAGCGATGCCGCCCTGGATCGCGGCCGCGCCCAGATCCGCGCCAGCCTCGACAAGCGCATCGCCAAGGCCAAGATCACCAGGGAACAAGGCGAAGCGATCTATGCACGTGTCACGCCTGCCGGCAGCGCCACCGCGCTGGAATGCGTCGGCCTGGTGATCGAGGCCATCGTCGAGAACCTGGACATCAAGACCGCCGCGCTGCGCGACATCGCCGCGCGCGTGGACGAAGATGCGATCCTGTCGACCAATACCTCCTCGCTGTCGGTCACCGCGCTGGCCTCGCGCCTGCCCCGGCCCGAGCGCGTGGTCGGCATGCACTTCTTCAATCCCGCCACGATCCTGCCGCTGGTGGAAGTGGTGCGCGGCCAGGCCTCCGACCCGCAGATCGTCCAGACCATCGTCGCCACCGCGCGTGCATGGAAGAAGGTCCCGGTGGTCTGCCAGTCCACGCCTGGTTTCATCGTCAACCGCGTCGCACGCCCGTTCTACGGCGAAGCGCTGCGCCTGCTGCTCGAACAGCACGCCGCGCCGGAAACGCTGGATGCGGTGATGCGCGAGTGCGGTGGCTTCCGCATGGGGCCGTGCGAGCTGATGGACCTGATCGGCCACGACGTCAATTTCGCCGTGACCCGCTCGGTGTGGGAAGGCTTCTTCCACGATCCGCGCTACCAGCCCTCGCTGGTGCAGAAGCAGCTGGTCGATGCCGGCTGGCTCGGCCGCAAGAGTGGCCGCGGATTCTTTGCCTACGGCGATGACCAGACGCGTCCTGCAACCGATGACCTGCAGGGCACCATGACCACGCGCGTGACCGTCGAAGGCGACCTGGGCCCGGCCGAAGCGCTGGCCGCGTTGGTCGCCGAGGCCGGCATTCCACTCGAACGCATCGACGGCAACGGCGTGCTGCGCGTGGACGGCCTGGCGCTCGCGCTCACCGACGGCCGCAGCGCCGCCGTGCGCGCCCAGGCACTGGGCGAGCCGGTGGTGCTGTTCGACCTGGCGCTGGATTACCGCACCAGCACCCGCATCGCGCTGGCCGGTGCGCTGGACGTCACCCAGGCGCAGCTGGACATGGCCGCGGGCCTGTTCACCGCGCTGGGCAAGAAGGTCTCGGTGCTTGGCGATGCCGCCGGGCTGGTGGTCTCGCGCACCGTCGCCATGCTGGTCAACGAAGCCGCCGATGCCGTGCAGCAGGGCATCGCCAGCGAGGCCGACGTCGACGCGGCGATGACCGGCGGGGTGAACTATCCGATCGGTCCGCTGGCCTGGGGCCGCAAGCTTCAGCTGCCTTACGTCACCGACGTGCTCCGCCACCTGTCCGACACCTATGGCGAAGACCGCTATCGCGTGTCGCCGTGGCTGCAGGCCCGCACGCAGGCAGGAGCTGTCGCACATGGCTGAGTTCGTCGCGACCGAACGCCACGATGCGGTGGCCGTGGTGCGCATCACCCGCCCTGAACGGCGCAACGCGCTCAACCTGCAGGTCAAGCAGGAACTGGTCGACGCGCTGGAAGCGGCGATCGCCGCGCCGGAGGTGGCCGTGATCGTGCTCACCGGCAGCGGCGGGTATTTCGTCGCCGGCACCGACATCGCCGAGATGGCCGGCATGCGGCCCATCGACCACGTGCTGCAGCGTTCGGGCCGGTTGTTCGACGTGGTCCGCGCATCGCCCAAGCCGCTCATCGCCGCGGTCGAAGGCTACGCATTGGGTGGCGGCTGCGAACTGGCGCTGGCCTGCGATGTGATCGTCGCGGCCGACGACGCCAGCTTCGGCCAGCCCGAGATCAAGGTCGGGATCATGCCCGGCGCCGGCGGCACCCAGCGCCTGCTGCGCGCGGCGGGGCGTTACAAAGCCGCGCTGTGGGCGCTGACCGGCGACATGATCCCCGCGGCCGACGCGTACGCCGCCAACCTGGTCTCGGCCCTGGTGCCTTCGGGCCAGGCCCTGCCCCAGGCACTGGAGATCGCTGCCAAGATCACCCGCATGCCGCCGCTGGCCGTGCAGGCGATCCGCGAAGCGCTGCGCCTGGGTGCCGACGCGCCGCTGGAAACCGCGCTGTCCCTGGAACGCCGCCTGTTCGAGCGCCTGTTCGATACCGCAGACCAGCAGGAAGGCATGCATGCGTTCCTGGCGAAGCGAAAGGCCGTTTTCAAGGGCGCCTAACGCGCACCTGAGCCGTCGCCGGACGCCCAAGGATCTGTTCCTGGACGCCGAGGGCATGAACTCGCTTGCTTCCTCGACCGCATCGAAGCGGCCGAGTGTAGCCCCGGGCCGCTCGCACGGCGAGGTGCGCTGCCATGGACTGCGGCCCGTGGACCAGGCCCATCAGCGGCCGTCGATCCGATGACAAAGATCGGGCGACGCGGCGCCCAGAACAACCGCCATCCACAAGGCACCGTGACTTCCGGCCGACGAGCATGCGCGGGCGACCGCCTATCGTGCATCCCATTCCCTGCGGGCGTAGAACGATGGCTGTTGCCAGGTATGTCATCGCGCTGTCGATGTGCGCGGCGCTTTCAGCCTTGGGCGCAACGCCCGCAACCGAGGAAGGCGAAGTACTGCGCGCCGACGCCATGTTCTGGACGGCATACAACCACTGCGACATGACCTCAGTCGGCAACCTGCTGACGGCCGATGTCGAGTTCTATCACGACAAGACAGGGCTCACCACCTCACGCAAGGGCGTTGTCGACTCCCTGCGCAGTGGCCCCTGTGCCAGCCAGGCCCTGCGCCTGCGGCGTGAGGCCGTGCAGGGCAGCCTCGCGTTCCATCCACTCGCCGGCGGCTACGCCCTGCTTTCGGGGCGCCACCGCTTTTATGTCACCGAGGCCGGCACGCCCGAACGCCTGGATGGACAAGCCGAGTTCACCACCGTCTGGAAATCAGAAGCGGGACAGTGGCGCATGCATCGGGTGATGAGCTATGCCCATGGTCCGGCGCCCTACTCGCCCCCGCCCAGGACCATGATGTTGCCTGCCGACGTTCTGATGCGCTATGCCGGCGCCTATCGTTCGTCGCGGATCGGGGAAATCCTGGTCGAGATGGACGGCGACCATCTCAAGCTGACCGCCGGCGACTTCGTCGCCACGCTCTATCCGGAGTCCGCCAGTCGCTTCTTCGCCATCGAGAAGGATGTCCGCTTCGATTTCGAGACGGATGGAAAAGGCGACGTTGCATCCGTCGCGGTCTACGAAAACGGCGTCGTGACCGAGCGCGCACGCCGCACGCGCTAGCCGACCACCCCCCTGAAGATCCGCTGCCATCAGCCAGGCGCGATCGGCCCCGCCGCCGGCGCTTCAGCTCACCGCGGCCGATTTCGGCACCATCGCCCTGTGTCGATCACAGTGACATCGCCTGCAGGGTCACGGACGACATGCAGGTCGTCGACGGCATCGCCCGCGTGGGTCAGCACCTCACCGCTGACCAAGCGCAGCGGCCCTCGACATCGCAAGTGCCGGCGCTGCCGCCTTACGGCGCGCCCTCCTCCGATCGATCGAGGCCGTGATGCTGCAGCAGCAGCGCCAGCCGGCGCTGCACGTACGGGATATCGCTCTCGGCGCAGTTGTCGAGGATGCCCTGCGACAGGGCATCGAACTGCGGCCAGAACTGCGCCGGATGGCGCAGCTTCTCCAGCCAGGTGGGCAGCATGTCGCTGAGTTCCTGCAGCTCGCGGTCGAGCGCTTCGCGTGTGGTCATGACGCATCTCCGGACCATCCGAGCGTCACCGTGTGGGTGGCGCCATCGTCGGACAAGGGAAAGTCGAGGCCGTCCTGGACCAGGCCATCCAGCATCAGCGTCGATGTCCCCGGGCGCTGGATCACCTCGATCACGTAGACGCTGGCGCCGAGGCGATAACGCAGCTGGTAACCAGGCCAGTCGGCAGGCATGCAAGGGGTGATGCGCATGCGGTCGCCGCGCCGATGCAGGCCCAGCAGCGACTCGGTCAACAGCCGATACATCCAGCCCGCCGCCCCGGTGTACCAGCTCCAGCCGCCACGGCCGACATGCGGTTCCACCGCGTAGACATCGGCGGCCAGCACGTAGGGCTCGGCCTTGTAGCGCTGTGCGGCCGCCGCATCCAGCGCGTGGCCGATCGGACTGATCATGCCGGCCAGCTGCCAGGCACGCGCCCGGTCGCCCTGCGCGGCGAAGGCCATCGCGGCCCAGACGGCGGCATGGGTGTACTGGCCGCCGTTCTCGCGCACGCCCGGTACGTAGCCGCGGATGTAGCCGGGGTCATGGGTGGTGCGGTCGAACGGCGGCGCCAGCAGCTTGACGACATGGGCCTGCACATCGACCAGCTGTGCATGTATCGCGGCCATGGCCTGCTGGCCGCGCGCGACCCCCGCCGCGCCGGACAGCACCGCCCAGCTCTGCGAGATCGAATCGATCGCGCATTCCTCCGAGTCCGCCGACCCGAGCGGGGTCCCGTCATCGAACCAGGCCCGGCGATACCAGCCACCGTCCCAGCCATGGTCTTCCAGCGCCACGCGCAATGCTTCGGCCTGCGTGCCGCAGCGCGCGACCCAGACCGCGTCGCCACGCCGCTGCGCCACCGGCGCAAAGCGCCTCAACGTGTCGTAGAGGAAGAATCCAAGCCAGACGCTTTCGCCCCTGCCGTCCTTGCCGACACGGCTGAGTCCGTCGTTCCAGTCGCCGCTGCCGATCAGCGGCAGTCCCTTGGCGCCCAGGCTGACCAGGCCGCGTTCCAGCGCCAGCACGCAGTGGGCGTACAGCGTCTGCGGATGGCCAATGACCTGCGGCTGGTCGTAGTAGGACTCTTCGTCCGCGTTGAGCGGCCGGCCGTCGATGAAGCCCACCGGCTCGCCGAGCACGGTCACATCGTCGGTCACCTCCAGGTAGCGGCACACCGCCTGCGGCAGCCACAGGAAGTCATCCGAGCAGCGCGTGCGCACGCCGCGATCCTGCGGCGGATGCCACCAGTGCTGCACATCGCCCTGTGGGAACTGATGGGCGGCGCTGCGCAGCAGGTGCGTGCGGCTCAGGGCCGGCTGCGCATGGACCATGGCCATGCTGTCCTGCAGCTGGTCGCGGAACCCGAACGCGCCACCGGACTGGTAATAGCCGCTGCGGGCCAGGTAGCGACAGGCGATGGTCTGGTACAGCAGCCAGCCATTGGCCAGCAGGTTCACCGACTGATCGGGCGTGGACACTTGCACGGTCCCCAGCACCTCGGTCCAGTGCGCGCGCACCGCATCGAGCGCGGCACGCGATGCCTGCGCGCCGCGCGTCTGCATGCCAAGCGCCAGCGCCGCCTCGCGCCCTGCGGCCGAGCCGAGGCGGAAGGTGGTTTGGAAGGCCTGGTCCACCGCCAATGCGATCGGCACCTGGATCGCGGCGCAGGGATCGAGCCCCACCCCGACACGACCGGACAGACGCTGCCGCTGCATGGCCTCCGGCGCGCCAAGGTCGCCATTGCGACCGATGAATTCGACGCGGTCGGCGGTCACGCTGCGCACGGCGGCATCGACGTCGAAGAACGCCACTCGCCCTTCGAACTCGGTGTTGTACGGATTGCGCGCGGTCAACAGCTGGCTGGCCAGGTCCAGCTCGCTGACCACGTGGGCGTGCGAACGCGCCCTGATGTCGCCGAGCACCCATTCCACATAGCCGGTCACGCTGAGCCTGCGCGCGCGGCCCGAGCGGTTCTTCAGCTGCAGGACGCTGTACTTGACCGCTCGCTCCGGATCGACGAACACCCACAGTTCGCTGGCGATGCCCTGCTCGAGATGGCTGTAGACGCTGTAGCCGAAACCATGCCGCACCTCGTAGGCACCCTGGCCACGGCAGGGCAGCGCCATCGGCGACCAGACCTGGCCGCTCTCCTCATCGCGCAAGTAGAACGCCTCGCCACTGAGATCGCTGACCGGATCGTTGTGCCAGGGCGTCAGCCGGAACTCATGGGCGTTTTCGGCCCAGGTATAGCCGGCCGCACTTTCGCTGACCACGGTGCCGAACTGCGCGTTGGCCAGCACGTTGCACCACGGCGCCGGGGTCGGCTGGCCTTCTTGCAGCACGATCCGGTATTCGCGCCCGTCCGGCAAGAACGCACCCAGGCCGTTGTCGAAGTGGTTCGCGCCGACGGCGAGCGCGGATCGCGCATGGGGAGTCTGTTCTTCGCTGTCCTGCCCATCGGCAGATACCGGCAATGCCGATGGTTCCATCAACGGTACCTGCAGGCGGGCGGGCAGGCGCCGCTCCAGCTGCGCGGCCAGCGTGCCGAGAGAATCGCTCAGGATCACCCGCGCCACGGTCTGCAGCAGGATGCGGTCCTCCGGTGAGATGTGCTCGATGGCGCGCACGAAGATGCCGCCTGGACGGTCCATGACGTTGGCTTCCGGATCGGCCGCGATCAACCCGACGATGCTGTCCTGCAACTGCTGGCGATAGCCGGCCTGGCTTTCGTTCCAGATGACCAGGTCCACGCGCAGGCCCTTGAGCCGCCAATAGGCATGGGCCCGCACCATCTGCCTGACCAGCTCCAGGTGCTCGGCGTCGGCGATGCGCAGCAAGGCGATGGGCAGGTCGCCGGAGATGGCATGACTCCACAGCGCCGACTGGCCACGGCGGTTCTGCAGCAGCACCTGGGCCTCCGCGCGCAGCTCCGGAGCGCTGAACAGCACCCGTGCGGCCAGGCGCTCGTACAGCTGCACGTCCACCAGCGAAACGTTGAGCTGACGCCGCGTGACCTGGCTCTGGGTCAGCGCCATTTCGAACACGCGGTCCGCCAGGCGCCGGTCGCGGTACTTGTCGATCAGCGCCGTGCACGACTCGCGCTGCGCACCGACGCCGGACACCATGTCGATCTGCACCCGCTGGTCGGGCGCAAGCGTGATCCGGCAGCGAATGGCCACGATCGGGTCCAGCACCGAGCCGGACGCATCGGACAGCGGGCCGTCCTCGAGCATCGCGGCGGGGCCACGCGTGGTCCGGCCGCGGCCGATGAAGCGCGCGCGGTCGGTCTCGTAAGAGATCGCATCCACATCCGCATCGTGCACGGCCACCAGATGCAGCATCCAGGGCTGGGCCTCGTCCTGCGCCCGCGGGCGGCGGGTGCACAGCAGTGCCTGCTTGTCGGCCAGCAGCTCGGTCTGCACGAACAGGTTGCTGAAAGCCGGGTGCATCTCGTCGGAGAGCGCAGGCGCCAGCACCACCTCGGCGTAGGTGGTGATCTCGATGGTGCGGGTGTGGCGCGAGCGGTTGCGCAGGCGCAGCCGACGCAGTTCCACGTCGTCTTCGGCGGAGATGGCGATCTCAAGATGGCTTTCGTAGCCCAGGTGGCTGCCTTTGAACTCGGCCTTGGCGTCGGAGAAGATCGCTTCGTAACGGTCCACCGGCACGCACGTGGGCTGGTGGGTGGCCGACCAGAACGTGCCGCTGCCCACGTCGCGCAGATAGCAGAAGGTGCCCCAGTGATCGCGGGTGCTGTCTTCGCGCCAGCGCGTGACCGCCATGTCGCGCGAGCGGCTGTAGCCGCCGCCGGCGCTGGTCAGCATGCCGTGGTAGCGGCCGTTGGACAGCAGCTGGAGGGCGATCTGCGGGGCCGAAGGATCGCGATAGATCCTCAGCGGCATGCCGGCATCGGCCGGCGTGGAACGTTCGGCGATATCGGCCAGGCCCTTGGCGTAACTGCCGCCCGTGCGCGGCGCGCGCTCCTGCAGCAGCAACAGCGTGGCCTGGAACTCGGGATCGGCAATGAAGCGCTTCTGCATCGGCGCATCGCACAGGACCTCATCCAGCGCAAGCAACGCCATGCCCTGGTGATGCGACATGAAGGAGCGCACGACCACGTGGGTTTCGCCGCGCGGCACGCGCGAGGGCGTGTAGTCGATGGCCTCGTACAGGCCGAAGCGGCCGCCGAAGCCCAGCGCATCCAGGCGCTGCAGGTTGCGGCACGCCGCACCGGGCTCGACCATCAGCGCCATCGCCGTCGCATACGGCGCGATCACCAGGTCCTGCCCGAGTCCACGCTTGAGGCCCAGCCCGGGCACGCCGAACGCGCGGTACTGGTAGTTGCGCTGGGTATCGACCGTGTTGTAACCGGACTCGGAAATGCCCCAGGGCACATCGCGCGCGGCGCCGTAACGGATCTGCGCGTGCACCGCTCCCTGCACCGTGCGATGCAGCAGGGTCTGCGGATAGCTGGGCATCACCAGGTCGGGCATCAGGTACTCGAACATCGACCCGCTCCACGACAGCAGGGTGGGTTCGCCGCCCGCATCGGTGAGCGTGCGGCCCAGCGCGAACCAACTCTCCTGCGGCAGCTTGCCCTGAGCGATGGCGACGAACAGACCAAGCCTGGCTTCAGACGCGAGCAGATCGTAATGGCCGGCATCCAGCCGGCGCTCATCGACGTTGTAGCCGATCGACAGCAGGTGCCGGGACGGGCTGTAGAGAAAGTCATAGTCCATCAGCGAGAGTTGCCCGGCGACATGCGCCAACCGCTCGAGTTGCTGGATGCGCTCGCCGGCCCATGCCTGGACGGCGCGGTCGCTGCTGTCCCGGCGCAGCGCGCGCAGGGTCGGGACCGCGCGCAGTGGGTGCGGCCCGACACCTTCGCCGGCGACCGACGGCGGTGCCGTGCATAGGCGCAGGTCGGCCTGCGCCGCGCGGCACGCCGCCAGCATGCGCTCGACCCAGGGTTCATCGGTGCCCATGTCCTGCAGCGCGCCGGCGTCCAGCAGGACCTGCGCCTGATCGATCAGCTGCACCAATGCCGCGGCGACCTGATCGGGGCTGGGGTCGGGCAATGCGCAGATGGCCTTGAGCGTATGGGCAAACGCCGCCAGCGCGCGCTCCTGTGCTTCGCTGGGATGCACCAGCGTTTCCCGCAGCACGCCCAGCGTGTCCGCCAGGCCCGCGAAGACCATCGGCGAAACCGCCGGTGCATCCACCAGGGCAAGCAGGCCCTGGCGCAGTGTCAGCAGATGTCCGGCCAGGTTGCCGCTGTCGACACTGGAGACATAGCGTGGCAGCAGTGGCGCCAGCGTTTCGGTGTCGTACCAGTTGTAGAAGTGCCCGCGATGCCGCGGCAGTGTCTCCAGCGTGGCCAGGGTGTCGGAGACCCGCCGGATGAGGCCGGCCACGCCCAGATATCCCAGGTCGTAGGCCGCCAGGTTGGCCAGCAGCGACAGGCCGATATTGGTCGGCGAGGTGCGATGGGCCACGACCGGCACCGGGTGCTCCTGGACATTGTCCGGCGGCAGCCAATGGTGCTGGGCGGTGCAGTGCGACTCGAAGAACGCCCAGGTCCGGCGCGCAAGGCGACCCAGGAACAGCCGCTGTGCCGGCACCAGCTCACCGGCGGGCGCGACGGGGATCGTGCCGAGCCAGGCCATCAACCAGGGCGCGGCGATCCAGGCCGCCCCCAGCGGCACCGCCACCCACAGCGCAACCGGTGCCCACCACGCGACCACGCCCAGGATCAGGACCGCGGCCACGGCAGCACCGGCCATCAACCGGTGCTCGGCCTGCCCACCGCGCAGGCCACGTTCGACCTCGCTGGACGGGCTCCACTGCAGCAGCAGCCGGCCACTGACCATCATGCGGAACAGCGTGCGGCCGATGGCCGACAGCTGCATGCCCGCCTCGTAAGGCAGGCACGAGAGCGTCACGCCGGCACGGGCGAGCTGCTGCCGCGCGTCCAGGCCGACCTGCCGCGCGTGGTGGCGCACGCTCAGCCCTTCCGGCACGCGCACCAGGGCATACAGCGTGCCGAGGAGGCCCGGCAGCAGCCACAGGGACAGCAGCCAGAGCGTCCAACGCACCGGCATCGGCGAGGCCAGCCATCCGATCAACAGCAGCGCCAGCGCCGCCGGCGACACCAGACTGCGACGCAGGTTGTCCAGCAGCTTGCCGCGCGAGAGCCACGACAGCGGATTGCGTTCATGGCCGCCGTTTGCGGTGGGCACCCACGGCAACAGCCACGGCAGCAGCTGCCAGTCGCCACGCACCCAGCGCGCGCGCCGCTTGGCATCGGCGGCGTAGCGCTGGGGATGGCCCTCGTACAGGCGCACATCGCTGATCAGGCCGGCGCGTGCGTAGCAGCCTTCGAGCAGGTCGTGACTCAGGACGCGGTTATCGGGAAAGCGCCCGGCCAGCACGTGCTCGAACGTCGCCACGGCATAGATGCCCTTGCCGATGAACGAGCCTTCGCCGAACAGATCCTGGTACACGTCCGAGACCACGCGGGTGTAAGGATCCATGCCCGGTTCGATGCCGAACATGCGGGCAAAGCGCGTGTCCTGCCCCACGCCCATGCCGGTGCCCAGCCCTGGCTGGAGGATGCCGTAACCGGCCACGACCACCTTGCCTGTGGGGTCCAGGCGCGGCACGTTCAGGGGATGGGACATGGCGCCGACCAGCGTCCTGGCGGCGTCGCGCGGCAGCTGGGTGTCGCTGTCGAGCGTGATGACGTAGCGCACCTGCGACAGGCCGGTGAGGTCGCCACTGACGCGCATGAAATCCTGGTCGGCCTGTGCCTCCAGATCCGCGGCGCTGAGCAGGCGATTGAGTGCCTCCAGCTTGCCGCGCTTGCGTTCGGCGCCCATCCAGCAGCCTTCGGCCGCGTTCCATTGGCGTGGCCGGTGCAGCAGGAAGAAGCGGTGCCCGCGCTCGGGTGCGTAGCGCAGGTTGAGCTGATCGATCTGGCGCGCGGCGTGGTCCAGCATGTCCAGGTCCCCGGGCACGACCTGCTGGCCGGCATCCAGGAAATCGGTGAGCAGCGCAAAGTGCAGGTGCGCATCGCGGTTGGCCAGGTAATGCACCTCCAGCGAGGCCACCAGCGCGTCGATGGCATCGCGCCCGGCCAGCATGCTGGGCATGACCACCAGGGTGCGGTTTTCGGCCGGAATGCCCAGGCGCAGATCCATGCGCGACAAGGCGCGCGGTGGCACCGACAGCGTCGCGATCCAGTTGACCAGCACGATCCCCAGTTCGCTTGACGCCACCAGCGCCAGCACGCCGCTGATCCACCACAGCAAGGCCGGCGCCGTCGGCGCGCCGCGCAGCAGCACCAGGCTCCAGAGCGTCGCCAGCAACGCGATCGGCGTCAGGTACAGCCACAAGGGCACGCGCCGGGCGGGTCGGTCCTGGTCAAGGGCCACCGCGGCGGCGCCGGGCCGCTGCAGTTCGGCGCGCAGCTGCGGCAGTCCCGCATCGACCAGGTAAAAACCCACGTGCGTGCGGATCTGCTGGGGATCCTCGCTTTGCCGGGCCAGGCGCAGGGCGGCATCGGCGACGACGGTCTCGTCCAGTCCGGCATGGCGGGCCAGACTTTCAACGGCGTGCCGATACCCGTCGCGCGTCTGGAACGCCATGCGCGGATAGACGCCGGCCGGATCCTGTCCAAGCGTGCGGTCGACCAGGCTCATGGTCTCCACGAGCTCGCGCCAATCCATGTCGTCCAGAAATCGCAGGCTGCCGATGCTGTTGCTGACCGACACCTGGTCGGCCGCCTGGCGCTGGCTCTCGGCGTGGACCAGCCCCTCCACGCTCTGCCCGCCCGCCGCCAGCCACTGTTCGATCCAGGCGCTGGCCATCGACACCACCGGACCACGCCCCTGGAGTCCGCGGGTCAGCTCGGCGACGAAGGCCCCTGTGACGGGCGGCTGCGAGCGCGCAAGATCGGCGACCACCAGCACCAGCGACGGTGGATCGTTCAAGGCTGTCGCATTGAGGCGCGTGGACCAGGCATTGGCCAGGCGATGATCATCGCCATCGCGCATGATGACGTCGGCCACGCGGCGGAGGTTATCGATCAGTGCCAGCCGCAGCATGATCGGGATCGCCCACAGTTCGCCCAGCTTGAGCGGCGCGATGGCCTGGTAGGCGGCGATGAAGCGGCTCAGCGTGACCGCATCCACCTGCCCATCCCCATGAGCGATGACCTGCTGCCCGAGTTCGTAGACGCGCGGCAGTCCAATGGCGCCGGCCGTCTTCAGGCATGGCAGCTGCCTGCTGTAGCCGCGCGGCAGATGCTCACGCGCCGCGCGGACCTGCTCTTCGACCAGATGATAATTGTCCAGCAGCCACTCGCCGGCTGGATGGAGCCGCAAGCCGTCGCCTGACATGTGTGCCAGCTTGCGTGCGGCATCGCCGAGCGCGCGTGCGTTCGAGCGCAGGCGCGCCAGCAGCAGTTCGGGCGAAGTGCCCTGATGCAGGACATGGGCGTTGGCCAGCTCCCGGCCGAGCGCTTCCATCTGCTCGCCACCAAGCAACGCTGCACGCAGGGGCGGCGCCTGGAAACTGTCCGCCTGTTCGTGCTGTCGCGCCAAGCGTGCGTTGCGTTTGATCCGGCGCCATGCCAAGGATCCCGACATCCCCCGCGTTCGAGGCATATGACTTGGCCTGTGCAGCAGCAGCGCCGCTAGAGGCGCGGATCATGCGCGCTTGCCAACGTGCTGGCGTGAAGGCGATGGGCAAAACGCATGCCTCACCGCATGCGTGGGCTCGGCTCCTGACTGGATGCGCGCGCAGTGTCAGGCACCCCACCCCTGGCGAATCCTCGTGACGCCAGTAGCGGTCGATGATCAGCGATAGGTGTCGTCGTCGCTCGGACGCTGATCGCGGCGATGGCCTGTCAAAAACGCCAGCGCATCGTCCGACTCGGTGGGGGCGCCGACCCACCAGCCTTGGATCTGATCACAGCCTGCCTGATCGAGCAGGTCCCGTTGCGCGAGGGTCTCCACGCCCTCGGCAATCGTGCCCATGCCCAGCGACCCGGCCAACGCGATGATGGCTTCCACCATGCTGCGCGCGCGTGGCGCGGTCATGGGCGATGCGAGCTCATGGATGAAGGAGCGATCGATCTTGATCCGGTCCACCGGCAGATTGGCCAGGTAGGCCAGACTCGAGTAGCCGGTCCCGAAATCGTCCAGGGAAATCATCGCGCCGAGCTCGCGCAGGCGCGACAGGTTGGACGCAGCGGCCTGGAAGTCCTCCAGGACCGCGGTCTCGGTGACCTCGATATCCAATGCATCGGCAGCGATACCCGCGGCGCTCAGTGCGCCCCGTACCGTTTCGAGGAGCCTTGGGTTCTGGACGTCGCCGGCCGACAGGTTGATGGCCACCCTGAGACCAGGATGGCCGGCCGCATGCCAGCGTGCGACCTGGCGACAGGCTTCGCCGATGACCCAGACGCTGACGTCGGCATACGCCGCCGAGGCCAGCAGCAGGTCCAGGAAATCGGCAGGCAACAACAGTCCAAGCTCGGGATGCCGCCAGCGCAGCAGCGCCTCGAACCCCATGACTTCCGATGAGGCGCAGTCGAGCTGCGGCTGGAAGAACAGCACGAACTGCCCGGATGCAAGGGCGTGAGGCAGCTCCGTGCGCAGACGCAGCCGGTGCACGAGCTGGGGGACCTGGTCCTTGGAAAACACACGCGGGGACGCCGACCCCGCGCGCTTGGCTTCATACATGGCCGTGTCGGCGTTGCGCAACAGCGCGTGTGCAGTGCTGGCGGTGTCCGGATAGTGGGCGATGCCCACGCTCACACCCAGCGTCCCCACCACCTGGCCCGACGCGATGGGCACTGCAATGGCGGCGATGAGTCTTTCGGCCAGCGCGATCGCCTCCTGGTCGGTCGCGTCCTTCAGCAGCACGATGAACTCGTCGCCCCCGATGCGTGCAAGGGTGATCTGCGGATCATCGACCGTCGTGCGCAAGCGCTGCGCGACTTCGGCCAGGAAGAAGTCGCCGACGGTATGCCCAAACGCGTCGTTGATTTCCTTGAAGCGCGACAGGTCCAGGAAGAGCAACGTGGCCCGACCGGCAGGATGGTCGGCAATCGTGCGTTCGAGCTGCTGGATCAAGGCCCGCCGGTTGCACAGGCCGGTCAGCTCGTCCTGCAATGCCTGGCGCTCAAGCTCCAGCTGGGCCACGTGCTCGGCGCCGACGTCGCGGAACAACAGCACCAAGCCTCTGCGCGCCGGAAACGCGCGGACCTCGAACCAGGTCTCGAGCGGCGCGTAGTACTCGGTGACGCTCTGCAACACATGGGTTTGGGCGGCGGTGCGGTAGCAGCGCTCGTAAGCGGTCCCGATGGCGTCCGGGTATTGGTCCCAGAACAACGTCCCCAGCAGGCTTTGCCGCGAGCGCCTGAGCAGGCGCTCCGCGCTGGGATTGACGTACCGGAAGCGCCACGTGTCATCGACCCAGAGCACGCCGTCGGTGATGTGCTCGAGTACCTCGTATTCAGGCATGGCCCCACTTCTTCATCGGCAGGCGGCAAGCGGCGGGCTTGGCGTTGTCCGGAGAATATGGCGGCGGTCCACCTGCTCCCGTGAACATCCGGCGATGTACAGAATCCCTTACCCCCCCGGCCAATCGTGCAACGCGTCGAGACGATTGCAGGCGTTGCGTGCGCCATCAGCTTCACGGTGGGCGGCCGGATCGACGCAAGGCGATCCAGGCACCGCGGTTGTCATTGCGCTAGCGCCAGACGCCATGCGCGGTACCGATGTTGGATGCGCCCGGTTGGCTGTCGGCGCATGTGCGCCGCGGTCCTCAGCGCTGCGGCCGCCTTGCAGCCCGAGGCCATGTCGATCACGTCAGACCGCGATCGGGCTGCGCTCGCTGAATTGTCCGCGCCAATAGGGGTAGTAGGGATAGGGCGCTTCCACCGCGCTGGCCGCATCCAGGCGCGCGATCTGCTCCGGATCCAGCGCCCAGCCCACGGCACCCAGGTTGTCGCGCAGCTGGTCTTCGGTGCGGGCACCGATCAGCACGGTGCTCACTGTCGGTCGCTGCAGCAGCCAGTTGATCGCGATCTGCGGGATCGTGCGGCCGGTTTCCTCGGCGATCGCATCGAGCACATCGACGATGTCGAACAAGCGCGCATCGTCGATCGCCGGGCCGAACGCGGCGGTGTCGTGCAGCCGGCTCCGTTCGGGCAATGGCTGGCCACGGCGCAGCTTGCCGGTCAGCCGGCCCCAGCCCAGCGGGCTCCACACCACCGCGCCGACGCCCTGGTCGATGCCGAGCGGCATCAGCTCCCATTCGTAATCGCGGCCGGCCAGTGAATAGTAGGCCTGGTTGGCGACGAAGCGCGGCCAGCCATGCGCATCGGCGACCGACAGCGATTTCATCAGCTGCCAGCCGGCATAGTTGGACGCGCCCAGGTAGCGCACCTTGCCGGCGCGCACCAGGCCGTCGAGCGTGGACAGCGTTTCTTCCACGGGCGTCATCGCATCGAAGGCATGCAGCTGCAGCAGGTCGATGTAGTCGGTGCGCAATCGCTTGAGCGAGGCGTCGACCGCGCGCAGCAGGCGCACACGCGAGGCGCCCGCATCGTTGGGCCCATCGCCCAGGCGCAGGCCGGTCTTGGTCGAGACCAGCACCCGGTCGCGCCGCCCTTGCAGCGCGGCGCCGAGGATCTCTTCGGACGCGCCATCGGAATACACATCGGCGGTGTCGAACAGATTCAGGCCGGCATCCAGGCACAGATCGACCATGCGCCGCGCCTGTTCCACGCCGGTATCGCCCCAGGCCGAAAACAGCGGCCCCTTGCCGCCGAAGGTGCCGGCACCAAAGCCGAGCACGGGGACTTTCAGGCCGGAACGGCCAAGCAGGCGAGTGTCCATGTGTCTCTCGTCAAGGAAAGGATTTCAGCCGGCCTGCACGCAGGCCGCGGAGGACGCGCCGCGGCGTCCGAGCCGCACGCTCAGCAGCGCGATGGCCAGGCCGACGCTGGTGATCAGCGCGGCGACCCAGGGCGTGGCCGGCAGGCCCAGGGCACTGGCCACCACCACGCCGCCGACCCACGCGCCCAAGGCGTTGCCCAGGTTGAAGGCGGCGATGTTGAGGCTGGAGGCCAGGTTCTGGCCCGCGCCCTGGGCCTGTTCCAGCACCCGCAGCTGCAGTGGCGCGACCGTGGCGAACGCGGCGATGCCGAGCAGGCCGACGAAGGCGATCATCGCGACCTGCGAATGCAGCGCCAAGCTCATCAGCGCCAGGACCAGCGCAAGCGCCACCAGCGTACCGATCAGCGTCGGCGTGGGCCGACGATCGGCCAGGCGTCCGCCGAGCAGGTTGCCGGCGATCATGCCGACGCCGAACACCAGCAGCACCGGCGACACCGCGGCCTGGCTGAAGCCGGTGACTTCCACCAGCAGCGGCTGGATGTAGGTGAACACCGCGAACACCCCGGCGTAGCCCAGCACGGTCATTGCCAGCGCCAGCAACACCTGGCCACGGCCAAGCACCGCCACTTCCTCGCGCCAGTGCACCGCCTTGCCCGCGCCGGCCGCGGCCGGCACCCACCATGCGACCACGGCCAGCGCGATCACGCCGATCGCCGCCACCGCCCAGAACGTCGCCCGCCAACCGAAGTGCAGTCCCAGCCATGCGCCGGCCGGCACGCCCAGCAGCGTGGCCACGGTCAGCCCGGCGAACATGATCGAGATCGCCGAGGCCTTGCGTTCGGCCGGCACCAGCGAGGTCGCCACCACCGCACCCACGCCAAAGAAGGTGCCGTGGGCCAGCGAGGTCAACACGCGCGCGGCCATCAGCGTGGTGTAGTCCGGCGCCAGTGCACAGGCCAGGTTGCCCAGGGTGAAGATGCCCATCAGCGCGACCAGTACCGCCTTGCGCGGCAGTTTCGCGCTCGCCAGGGTCAGCACCGGCGCGCCGACGAACACGCCCAGCGCGTAACCGCTGATCAGCATGCCGGCGGCGGGGATAGAGACGCCCAGATCGCGGGCGACCTGCTGCAGCAGGCCCATCAGCACGAACTCGGTGGTGCCGATGCCGAAGGCGCCGATGGTCAGCGCGTACAGCGCCGCCGGCATGCGTGGAGTGGAGGGGGAAGCAGCCACGGGAGAGGCCTTTGTGCAGGAGAGAAGGCCATCCTGCGCGTCCGCGCTTGTCGCAAGAACCACTGTTATCCTGAATCACTTTCAACAATGAATTGATAATGGCCATGGACCGCATCGGCGACATCGCCCTGTTCCTGCGGGTGCTGGATCTGGGCTCGATCACCGCAGCCGCCCGCAGCCAGGACCTGTCGGTGGCTGTCGCCAGCCAGCGGCTCCAGCGGCTGGAGCGCGACCTAGGCGTGCGCCTGCTTCACCGGACCACGCGCCGCCTGCATCCCACGCCGGAGGGCCAGGCACTGGCCGAGCGCGGTCGCCCGCTGGTGGAGGAATTCGAAGCGCTGGGCGAAGGCCTGCGCGAAAGCGCGGTCGGCGTCACCGGCACGCTGCGCATGACCATGTCCGCCTCCTTCGGGCGGCAATACGTGTCGCCGTTGCTTCCGGCGTTCCAGGCGCTGCACCCACGGGTCGGCATCAGCGCCCATCTGAGCGACGATCTTGTCGATCTGGTGAAGGAGGGATTCGACCTGGCGATCCGCGTCGGTGCGATGGAGGATTCGGGCCTGGTCGCCCGACCGATCGCCTCCAACCGCCGCGCCCTGGTCGCCTCGCCCGACTACCTGCGCCGTCGTGGCACGCCCCGGCATCCGGATGAACTTGCGCAGCACGACGGCATCCTGCTGATGGGCCGCACCGGGCGCCAGGACACCTGGACCCTGACCACGCCCGAAGGAGGCACCACCAAGGTCCGCATGCGCAGCAGGTTCGAGAGCAACTTCGGCGAACTGCTCCGGGATGCGGTCGTGGCCGGGCAAGGCATCGCCGTGCACTCGCTCTGGCATGTGGCCGATGACCTGCGCCATGGCCGGCTGAGCATCGTCCTGCCGGATTACCCGCCGCCGCTCACGCAGATCAATGCGGTCACGCCCGCACGTCGGCTGCAACCACCACGCGTGCATGCGTTCGTCGATTTCCTGGCCACCCAATTCGCCGCGCCTGCGCCGTGGGAGAGGTAGGTATTGCGAGCGTGCTGAACATGCACTGCGCTCCTGCAGCAGCTGGGCATCGCGTGCCTGGTGTTCCTGGCAGCGCATGTCGCGACGCGCATCGACCCCGTGGCGATGCAGCCAGCGCTCTTTCTTGCGCCCGCAGCCCTTCTGCAGGATGTCATGACGCCCCGCAGCGGGACCCACAAGCTACATCTACGCTATACCGCTTCGATCGCCGGCTCGCGCTGGGCGACCGGCACCCTCCCTCCGATCCCCGCCTCGACGACGGCAGCTGCCGACGTGCATTGATTCCCAGGAGCCGCTTGTCCATGTCGATCTGCCCTTCCTCCTCCCACGTGTCGCCGCGTCTGGTCCTGACCCTGGGCCTGCTGGCGGCGTTGGGCCAGGCCATGGCCGCCACGCCGACCTCGCAATCGCTGGACGCGGGCTGGCAGGTCCGGCTGCTGCCCGGGCAGGTCGAACAGGCCAAGGCGCACCCCGACGCGGCGCGCTGGCTGCCGGCCACGGTGCCCGGCGCGGTGCAGACCGACCTGATGGCCGCGGGCCTGCTGGTCGATCCGTTCAAGGGCGACAACGAGGCCAGGGTGCAATGGGTCGGCCTGTCGGACTGGCAGTACCAGACCCGCTTCCAAGTCGATGCCGACACGCTGGGGCGCCAGCACCTCGAACTGGTGTTCGACGGCCTGGACACGCTGGCCCAGGTGACGCTCAACGGGCAGAAGATCCTGGACGCCGACAACATGTTCCGGCGCTGGACCGTGGAGGTGAAGCCGCTGCTCAAGCGCGGCGCCAACACGCTGGAAGTCACTTTCCGCTCGCCGATCGAGGCGCTGCGCCCCTGGCTGGCCAAGCAGCCCTACGGCCTGCCGGGCACGTACGACTCGGCATTCGGCGATGAGCCGTTCGGTCGCAACAGTTCCATCTACCTGCGCAAGGCGCCGTATCACTTCAGCTGGGACTGGGGCCCGCGCCTGGTCACCGCCGGCCTGTGGAAGGGCGTGGCGCTGCGGGCGTGGGATGCCACGCGCGTGGACGACCTGCACATCGCCCAGCCGCGCGTGGACGCCGCAGCGGCGCAGCTGGAAGCTCAGCTCACGATCGAGGCTTCGCGCAGTGGTCCGGTCCAGATCAATCTGCAGGTGCTCGATCCTGACGGCCAACAGGTCGCGCGGTTCGACCAGGAGCGCATCGTCGATCCCGGCAGCAACCGCATCGCTCTGCCGCTGCGCATCGCCCATCCGCGACGCTGGTTCCCGGCCGGCTATGGCGCGCAGGACCGCTATACGTTCGTGGCCACCGTGCGCGACGCCGACGGCGATACGCAGACCTTCAGGCGCGTGACCGGCTTGCGCACGGTCGAGCTGCGGCGCGAGAAGGACCAGTGGGGCCGCGGCATGGCCTTGGTGGTCAACGGCATCCCGGTCTTCGCCAAGGGCGCCAACATGATCCCGCTGGACAGCTTTTCCAGCCGCGTCACCGAGGCCACGATGCGGCGCACGCTGCGCGATGCGCGCGATGCCAACATGAACATGCTGCGCATCTGGGGCGGCGGCATCTACCAGGACGATCGCTTCTACGACATCGCCGACGAACTGGGGATCATGATCTGGCAGGACTTCATGTTCGGCGGCGGCATTCCGCCCTACGACGTGGCCTTCCGCGAAAACACGCACCGGGAGGCGGTCGATCAGGTCAGGCGCCTGCGCGATCACGCCAGCATCGTGCTGTGGTGCGGCAACAACGAGGTGCAGGTCGGCTGGGAAGGCATGGACGACAGCATCAAGCTGCGCCAGTCGATCACGCCGGAAGAGCGCGGCCGCATCGAGCGCGGCATGCAGAACCTGTTCGGCAACGTGCTGCGCGCGGTGGTCAACCAGCAGTCACCTGAGACGCCGTATCTGGCCAGCTCGCCGGGCACCGACTACGACACCGAAGCCAACCAGGCCGACGATGGCGACATGCACTACTGGCAGGTATGGGGCGGCCCGGCCTATCCGGTGACCAAGTACCTGGAGATCACGCCGCGCTTCATGTCCGAATACGGGCTGCAGTCGTTCCCGGACATGCGCACGGTGCGCGACTTCGCCGGCGATGGTCCGCTCAGCCTCGATCTGCCGGCGATCAAGGCCCACCAGAAGTGGGACAAGGGCCGCGGCAACGCGCGCCAGCTGCTCTACATCCGCCGCGAGTTCGGCGAGCCCAAGGACTTTGAGAGCTTCGTCTACCTGAGCCAGCTGATGCAGGCCGAAGGCATCGAGATTGCCGCCAGCCATCATCGCGCCTCGATGCCACGCACGATGGGCACGCTGTACTGGCAGCTCAACGATGTATGGCCGGTGACCTCGTGGTCCAGCGTGGATTACTACGGCCGCTGGAAGGCGCTGCAGTACCGGGCGCGGCACTTCTTCGCGCCACAGGCGGTCTTCGCGCTGCGCGCTCCCGCAGGAAGCACGTCGGTGTCCCTGGTCTCGGACAGCACCACACAGATCAACGCGCGCCTGCGCACCCGGCTGCTCGATGTCCAGGGCAAGACCGTCAGCACGCGTGTGCAGCCGGTTACGCTGAAGCCGCTGACCAGCACCGCCGTGGCCACCTACAGCGACCAGCAGCTGCTCGGTCGCGCCGATCCCAAGCGCACCGTGGCGGTGTTCGAGCTGATCGATGGTACGCGCGTGCTGTCGCGGTCACTGGTGTATTTCGATGCCGCCAAACACTTGGCGCTGGCGCCCTCGCAGATCGATGCGCAGCTGGCGCAGGATGGCCCGGAATACACGCTGACCTTGTCCAGTGCGGTGCTGGCGCGCGAGGTCTGGGCCTCCTTCGGCGATCTCGATGCGACCCTGTCGGACAACGCCCTGACCCTGCTGCCGGGCGAGCCGGCGGTGCTGCGGATCAAGAGCCCCGCAACGCTGGCCCAGCTGCGCGCCGCCCTGCAGCTGCGCGATGTCGCCAGCACGTTGGCCGGTGCGCCCGCCGAGCCGGCGGAAACCAGGTAAGGAAGCGCCGAGGAGCTGCACGCGGCGCGCACCGCGCGCGACGTGCAGCGCCCCGCCAGGCCATCGAGCCGGGCAGGCTCGAATCAGGCAGGCTCCATTCAGGCCGTGGTCGCTGCGCCGCGGCGCAAGCCACTGACCGTCAACCACACGGCGGAGAGCAGGAAGTAGACCGCGCCGACTGCGGCATAGCCGGCGATGTCGGCGATGGCCGGTTCGCCGGGCTGGAACGACTTGAAGAGGAAGAGGCCACCCGCCAGCGCGGACTGTCCGCCACTGAGCATCATGGCCCACTGCGCGCCCTGCCCGCGGCGTTTGATGGCCGCGCCCAGTTGCAGCAGGCCGGCCAGGATCGCCCAGGCGCCATAGACGCCCAGCACCGCGTGCATGCCGGTCTGCAGAGCGATCAGCACCGCGATCGTGGTCGCCACGCTCACGCCAAAGTTGATGGCCTGGGCGCGGTTGCTGCGCAGCCCGCCGCTGCGTCGTGCATCGATGAGGTTGGCCAGTGCATCCCAGGCCGGGTAGAGCGCCAGCAGGATGGCAGCGATCGCGGCGTTGCCAGGCGCCAGCGTGAAGGCGGCGGCCACCCACACGAAGGAGAAGACGGCGCGCACGGCGTAGTAGCGCTTGAGCCAGGATTGCTGGCTGGCCAGTGGACGGAGCGAATGGTCACGATTCATCGGGGTTTCCTTTTTTCAGGGTGCACGAGGCCCTCCGGCGGCTTGAATGTCGCCGGGGTTTCGCACTGCGGGAGAGAGGGGTCAGGCCGCCGGGGCGAATCGGTCCAGGACGCGCTGCATGATCAGACCGAAGATTTCCGGCTCGCCGTACGCCCTTGCCGACAACATCGCGCCGTGGACGGTGGCCATGAAGGCCTCGGCTTCGATCCTCGGGGTGTTGGTCAGCTGCAGGCGTCCCAGTTGCGCGCCGCGCTCCAGGACCGATGCCAGCCATGCGGCAAGATCGCGGAAGTGGGTCCTGATCTCGATGGCGACGCGCTCGGGCAGCACGGGCAGCTCCGCCGACAGCAGCGCGCACACGCAGATCGGCGCGCTGGCATCGCCGATGCAGCGTTCCCAGTAGCCCACGTAGTGTTGCAGTTGCAGCAGCGGATCGCTGATCTGCCGCTCAAGTTGGGCGATCCCCTCGCGCGCCTCGATGCGGTAGCGCGCGACCAGCACCTGCACCAGATCGGTCTTGGTGGGGAAATGATGGTGGATGCTGGGTTTGCGGATGCCGACCTGGGTGGCGATGTCGGCATAACTGAAACCGCTGTAGCCGCCCTCGATGATCAGGGTGCGCGCATGGGCCAGGATCTGGACCGCGGTGGGGGAAAGTGTTGTCATGGCGATAGCCTACCTACTGGAAGGTAGGTTTACAAGTCGATCGGATGCCGCCACGCCTCCGGGCACGATGTGGGCTGGGGACCTGCCGCTACCGCCCGCGCTGGTGGTGCGGCTCGCCCGCGCTGGCTGGACCGCATCGCGTCCGGCGCAATGCTGGCGGGCTGAACCGGACCGTCGATGCTTTGCAGCTCACGTCCCTGCGGGACAGCTGCTCCATGTGGCGGACGCCGACATGGCGTCACCACCTGTCGCCGCGGTGCGGCCACCTCGATGCGAGCCTTCCACCGATCTGCCTGCATACCAGCATGCGCGACCTGTTGCCTGCAACGCCGCGCCTGCACGGCGCCGCAAGGAAGCGAAGAGCGAGCGCTGTGTCTGCGAGGCGATGCCTGCGGCTTGATGGACCCGGCCCAGGACGATGCGCGGTCGGCGAGGTGCTCAGAGGCATGCGCGCAGCGTCAGAGTGTCCTTGCACAATGCCGGTTGCGGCCTGCGCGCTTGGCCTCGTACAGCGCGCGGTCCGCGGCCGCGATCAGGGCCGCGCCCGATGCGCGTCCCGGCCCTTCCCACGTCACCACCCCGGCGCTGATGGTCACGTGGCCAGCGGTCGGGCTGGACGCATGCGGGATCTGCAACGCCTGGATTTCATCGACGATGCGACGCCCCTGCCGATCGGCATCCTCCGCACCGCACCCCGCCAGGATGAGCGTGAACTCCTCGCCGCCGAAACGCGCCACGGCATCGTCGCCGCGCGTCTTGGAGGACAGCGTCCTGGCGACCAGGCGCAGGCAGGCATCGCCTTCGCTGTGCCCATAGGTGTCGTTGAAGAGCTTGAAGTGATCGACGTCGACCAGGATCAGGCTCAGCGCGCTGTCCTGGATTTGGCCCGCCACGATCGCCCGATCCAGTTGAAGGTCGAAGGTCCGCCGGTTGTAGATGCCGGTCAGCCCGTCGAGGCTGGCCTGCTCGCTGAAGGCCAGCTCGCTGCGATGGGTACGGCGCAACTGGATGTCCAGCCACAGTGCGGCGATCAGCAGGATCGAAACGCCCAGCACGGTGATCGCCAGGCGCGAGCGCACGCTCGATCGCCACGCCGCCATCGATTCCACCTCGGAGACGCCCGCCAGCAGATTCACGGGGAACCCACTCACGCGTGCGAACCCGGAAATCCGGGTCACTCCGTCGATCGGCGAGGTATAGGTGAGCGCACCGCGTCGGCGTGCCTGCAACTGGTGGAACAGATGCGTGCCGGCGATGGACTTGCTGCGCGGGCCGTCGTCGTGGGGCAGACGCACGATCACGGTGCCATCGTCCATCGTCATGCCGATCGTGCCATCGCGGCCGACGTCGAAGGTGCCGTAGAAGTTCTCGAAATACGCGAGCTGGATGCTCGCCAGCACCACCCCGCCGAATGACCCGTCCGGCAGGTTCACGCGGCGGGTCAGGGTCACGATCCAGCTGCCATCCGAACGGCTCTGGACCGGGGCATTGATGCGTGCCAGCTGGTCGCGGTTGGCCCGGTGGTACTTGAAGTATTCCCGGTCGCTGTTGTTGTGCAGGGCCGGCATGCTCGCCAGCGACGAGGTCACCCACTCGCCACGTGCATCGTAGACAAACAGCCCGTGGATGCGGTCCGAACGCGCGACCTCGCTGGCCAGGAAGCGATGCAGGCTGTCGACATCGATCCGGTGGCTTTCTTCCAGGCGCGCGTCGATGCCAGACAAGGCTGTATCGGCGATCTGGAACGTGTCCCCGGCATGCTGGGCCAACGAGGTGGCCAGGTTCAACGCGTTGGCCTGTGTCTGGGCCAACGAGGCGGCCTGATCGCTCCGGGCCGACCAGTACTGGGTCGCAACCAGCAGCGCCAATGCCACGCACAGGAAGCCGTGCAGGACCACGCGCTGCATGCGCTGGTTGCGGCGACGCTGGGACGAAAGCGTGTGACTCAAAAGCCCCCTCCGCACCATGAGGCAGGGGCCTAGCCTCCCACGCCCGCCCACGCGTGTCGACTTGCCTTCCGCTGCTGCGATCGCGAACGGATCGCGCTGCATGAGGCGACAGGCATCCATCAAGCCGATGCCGACCTCGGGATTGGCGCGGACCGCGCCCAATTTTCAGACAGCACGATGCCGCATCCGCGATTCACCGACCGCAATGCTTGGACCTGCAAAACAAGCCTGTTGCGGAAATTGTATTACAAATTAAATCCGACTAGGCTCGGTGCCTCAAGACCAACATCGGCGGGTGCGAAGGCATGAAAGCGCTACGGGGATTGCTGCTTGTCGTGGGACTGTGCTGCGCTGCGATGTCGCTGGCCAAGCAGCCCGATCCACCGGGTCAGGTCGCCCCCGGCGCCAGGCCCGTGCACGAGGCCTACCTGTTCGCGCACATGACCGATGCGGACTACGGGCACCTCTACTACAGCGCCAGCCTCGATGGCCTGCACTGGTATCGCCTCAACGGCGGCAAACGCATCACCGATGACTACCGCGGGCATCCGGACATCGCCCAGGGTCCCGATGGCACTTACTACATCGCCGGCAACCAAAGCGATGCGGCGCCGGTCATCGACATCTGGTCCTCTTCCGACCTGGTCACCTGGTCGCGCTACAGCACCTACACGCCGGACCTGAAGTCCACGCCCGGCTATGCGCAGGCGCTGCAGCGGATCGGTGCGCCGAAGCTGTTCTTCGACAAGGCGTCCAGGCGCTTCGTCATGACCTGGCATACACCGCACCTGGAAGGCACGCCCGAAGACGGAGAGCGCTACTGGGCCAGCCAGCGCACGCTGTATGTCACCTCGCCCGACCTGAAGACCTTCTCCGCGCCGCCCAAGCGCCTGCTTGGCTGGGAGATGGGCACCATCGACGTGTTCCTGCGCCACGAGGAGGGCAAGTACTGGGCGATCCTCAAGGACGAGACCTATCCCACGCTCGATTGGGTGACCGGCAAGACCATCCGCATCGCCAGTTCCGATGCGCTGCTGGGCCCGTACAAGGACCTCAGCGCGCCGATCAGCCCCAATTTCCGCGAAGCACCGATGCTGATCCCCTCGCCCGACGGCAAGGCCTGGTATCTGTACTACGAGCAGTATCCCGGCGTGTCCTATGGCTTGTCGGTGTCGCGCAAGCTCTCCGGCCCGTGGTACCAGATCTCCGGCTATACCTTCCGCGATGACTGGGACAAATACAGCCTGCCGCCTAAAGTGCGTCACGGCACGATGCTGACGATCAGCCGCAAGCAGTACGACGCCCTGGTCGCCCAGTTCGGGATCGAAAAGACGAATACGGACTGACCGAGGCTTCGCTTTCGTCCATGCGCGTGTGACAGGCCCGCGCGCATCCCTCTGCACCTCCAACGCTTCGGTCGCCCGGCGCGGACGCCGCGCGGCCCACTTTCCTTCCTACACAAGGCAACGCTCCATGATCCGCAGGCTGGCGATGATGATGTTCGGTGGCATGGCGCTGTGTGCGGGAACCGCATCGGCCGCAACGGCGCTGCCGGACGGCACGCTGTTGTTTGCCGCCGGCACGGTGAGCCCGCAGGAGGAAGCCGGCTACCCGCGCGTGATCCGCCTGCAGCACGCCGGCGAGGACAACGGCACACTGCTGGCGACGTTCGCCCACAACGGTGTCCCGGGCGAGAAAGGCAGCCTGCCGATCTATCGCTCCACCGATGCCGGCCAGACCTGGACATCCACGCCGATCGGCGTGGTCCGCGACACTGTGCACGGCTGGGACATCGAGGCGCCGGCGTTGTTCGAGCTGCCCGTCGCGCAAGGCGATTTGCCGGCCGGCACGCTGTTTGCCTCGGGCACGGCCTGGAACCGGCGCGACTTCCGCCAGCAGGCCGTGGAGGTCTTCATCAGTCGCGATGGCGGACGCAACTGGAGCTACCGCAGCAGCTGCGCGTCCGAGGCGCTTCAGGTCAACAACGAAGGCCACGGCATCTGGGAGCCGTACTTCGTCATCACCGCCGATGGCAGCCTCAATTGCTTCTTCTCCGACGAGCGCACCTCGGCCGAGGGCATGGGCCAGGTCATCGCCCACGTGCGCAGCACCGATGGCGGCGCGACCTGGGGCCCACAGATCAACGACATCGGCATCCGCGATGGCGTCGCCCGGCCCGGCATGCCGACCGTCATCGGCCTGCCCGATGGCCGCTTTGCGATGACCTTCGAAAACTGCAAGGCCAACCAGGATTCGAACCACGTTTGCACCGTTTACCTGAAGACCTCGCCCGATGGGCAGGACTGGTCGCCGATGGCCGACCTGGGCACGCCGATCGCCACGGCAGATGGCCAGCGCCTGCTGCATACGCCCGGCCTGGCCTGGACGCCGTATGGCGGCAAGGACGGCACCCTGATCGCCTCCGGCCAGCGCGTGGTCTCCGGACCCGAGGGCGCGGTGACGATCGAACCAGGCTCGGGGCGCACGCTGATGATCAACCGCACGCTCGGCAAGGGGCCATGGACGATGATCGCCGCGCCCTTTTTGATCTCGCCCACCGGCGGCTACAGCAAGGACGAGACGGCCTGCCCCGGCTACAGCTCGCCGTTGCTGGCCTCGGGCGATCCCAAGGACGGCCGCGTGCTGATGCTCTCGGGCACCGCCAACGCGCACGGAAAATGCGATATCCGCTTCGGCACGATCACATTGCCCGCCCGCTGACAGGGATGGCCCATGGCCCGCCGGTAACGCCGATTTCCTTCGGTAGGCCAAGGTGACTTCTGGCCTTGTCCGTCCAAACTAACATCGTTAGAGTGCCGCCCTAACGATGTTAGGCGAGCGCCATGCGCGGTCCGATCAAGCAGGAACACATCCTCCAGGCCGCGTTTGCGCTGCTGGACGAGGCCGGGATCGAAGGCGTCAGCCTGCGCAAGCTGGCATGCAGCCTGGGCATCCGGGCGCCGTCGCTGTACTGGCACTTCAAGAACAAGCAGGCGTTGATCGATGCGCTGGCCGATGCACTGATCGTGGAGGTGGCGCGGGAGATTCCGGAAGGCCAGCACTGGCGCGCGACCATGCACCAGATCGCCGCTGAGTTCCGCACCGCGTTCAAGGCCCATCGCGATGGCGCGCGGGTCTATGCCGGCACCTTCCTGGCCACCGAGAACGTGCTGCGCGTGGGCAATGCCACCATCGCCGCCCTGGTGGATGCGGGCGCCTCGATCGAGTTCGCCGCGACCACGGCGCTGGACTCGATCTACTACGTGATGGGCTTCGTCATCGAGGAGCAATCGCTGCCCACATCGCCCGATGCCATCGATGGCGTCCAGCAAGCGTTCTTCGAGTTGGCCAGGACACGCTTCCCGCATATCTGGGAAGCGCGCGAGGTGCTTGTCGAACCCAACTTCGAAGCGCGTTTCAGGAACGGCATCGATCTCATCCTCGATGGGGTCGAGCAACAGATCCTCAAGAAATCTTTCGTTTCACCCTGATCAAGACCGGCGCGCCCGTTGGGGCGACGCTGTTTCCTTCGGCAGCCATGCATGGGCCCCTGGCCACATTGCGGTAGCAAACATTCTTTCCCTTATTTCTGGTCCTCTCATGCGTGCATCGCTTCTACGCTGGTCACTGCTGCTTGCCGCCCTGCCCCTGTTGTCCGCCTGCGGCGATGCTGAAAAGGACAAGCCCGCCGAGGCCTCCTCCGCCCTGGCCGTCGCGCTGAGCCCGGTCCAGTCCTATCCGCTGGCGCGCAGCGTCATCGTGTCCGGACCGGTCTCGGCCTACGAGGAAATGCAGCTGGGCGTGGAGCTGAGCGGCCAGCGCATCACCCGCCTCAACGTCGATGTCGGCCAGCAGGTGAAGCAGGGACAGGTCCTGCTGGAACTCGACCACCGCACCCTGGACAGCGAACTGGCCCAGGCCGACGCCTCGACACAGCAGGCCAAGGCATCGCTGGAACTGGCCCAGGCCAAGCAGGCACGCGGCCAGAAACTCGCCGCCGGCCAGCTGATCAGCATCAGCGACCTGGACGAGCTGCGCGCCACCACGACCCAGGCACAGGCGCAGCTGGTCACGGCCCGCGCTTCGCGCGATGCCGCCAAACTGCAGCGCGATTTCGCGCAGCTGCGCGCGCCGGCCGACGGGGTGATTTCCAAGCGCCTGATCCAGCCGGGCCAGGTCGTGTCGGCCGGTAGCGAGCTGCTGCGCCTGATCCGCGATGGCCGCCTGGAATGGCGCGCCGAACTGCCCGAAGACCAGCTGGCACACGTGGCCGTGGGCAACGCGATTGCCTTGACCTACACCGGCCTGCAGATCCACGGACGCGTGCGCGCGGTCACCCCGGGCGTGGATGCCCAGACCCGCACCGGCACCGTTTACGCCGACCTGCCCGAGCCCGGCCCATTGAAGCCCGGCACCTACGTGGAAGGCCGCATCCTCACCGGCGACGGCCAGGCGCTGATGGTGCCCACCAGCGCCATCGTCCAGCGCGACGGACACAGCTACGTCTTCACCATGAAGGACCGGCAGGCCGTGGCCCGACGTCGCGTGCGCACCGGCCAGACCTCGCAGGGACGTGTCGAGATCATCGACGGCCTCAAGGCCGGCGAGCAGGTGGTGTCCGAAGGCGCAGGCTTCCTCGGTGACGGCGACAAGGTGCGCGTGGTCGCGCCGGCCAAACAGGCGCAGCGCCGATGAACTTCTCCGCATGGGCCATCCGCCGGCCGCTGCCGGCCCTGATGATCTTCTTCGTGCTGTGCGTGGCCGGGCTGTGGGGGTTCCACCAGCTGCCCGTCGCGCGCTTCCCCGACATCGCCTTCCCGATGACCACCGTCACGGTGACCCAGCCAGGCGCATCGCCCAGCCAGCTGGAGGCCGAGGTCACGCGCAAGGTCGAGGACTCGGTGGCCACCATCACCAACGTCAAGCGGGTGATCTCCACCGTCAGTGAAGGTGTCAGCACCACCAGCATCGAATTCCAGCTGGAAGCCGACCTGGGCACCGCGCTGGATGACACGCGCGATGCGGTTACCCGCATCCGCACCGACCTGCCGCAGGACATCCAGGAACCGGTGATCTCCAAGGTCGATATCGGCGGCTCGCTGATGACCTATGCGCTGGTCGCGCCGCAGCTGACGCCGGACGAGGCCAGCTGGCTGGTGGACCGCGAGATCTCGCGCGCCATGTACGGCGTACCGGGCGTGGCGCGCGTGACCCGTGTCGGCGGCGTCGAGCGCCAGGTGCGCGTCGACCTGGATCCCAACGCACTGCAGGCCTTTGGCGTCACTGCCGGCAATGTCTCCCAGCAGCTGGCGCAGATCCAGGTCGAGCGTGCCGGCGGCAAGGCCGAACTCGATGGCGCGCAGCAGACCATCCGCACGCTGGGCACCGTCGGCGATGCACAGGCGCTGGGCAACTATTCGATCAGCCTGCCCGACGGTCGCGGTGTGCGCCTGTCTTCGCTGGCCAGGGTCACCGATGCGGCGGCCGATCCTGCCGAGGCCGCACTGCTCGATGGCAGGGACGTGGTGGCCTTCTCGATGTCGCGCACGCGCGGCTCCAGCGAGGTCAAGGTCGAAGCCGGCGTGCACAAGGCGCTCGATGCGCTCAAGGCCGCGCATCCGGGCGTGGATTTCCGCCTGGTCACCACCGCCATCGACGAGACCCATCGTTCCTACGATTCGTCGATGACGATGCTGTACGAAGGCGCGCTGCTGGCGCTGCTGGTGGTGTGGGCGTTCCTGCGCGACTGGCGCGCGACGTGGGTGTCGGCGCTGGCGTTGCCGCTGTCGATCATCCCGACCTTCGCGGTGATGTACTGGTTCGGCTTCACCCTCAACATGATCACGCTGCTGGCGCTGTCGGTGGTGGTGGGCATCCTGGTGGACGATGCGATCGTGGAGATCGAGAACATCGTCCGCCACCTGCGCATGGGCAAGCCACCGCTGGAAGCGGCCACCGAGGCGGCCGGCGAGATCGGCAATGCGGTGATCGCCACTTCGCTGACTTTGGCCGCGGTGTTCGTGCCGGTGGCGTTCATGCCCGGCATTGCCGGCAAGTTCTTCCGCGAATTCGGCTGGACCGCGGCCACGGCGGTGTTGTTCTCGCTGCTGGTCGCGCGCCTGCTCACGCCGATGATGGCCGCCTACCTGCTCAAGCCGCACGGCGAGGAACAACCCGAGTCGCGCCTGATGACCTGGTACCTGGGCTGGGTCGACGCGGCGCTGCGCCATCGCGGTCGCACGCTGTGGATCGCCACCGGGCTGTTCGTCGCCTCGCTGGCGCTGGTGCCGCTGATCCCGGCCACCTTCATCCCGCAGTCCGACCTGGGCCGCAGCAACCTCAACCTGGAGCTGCCGCCGGGCACGCGCCTGCAGGACACCGTCGCGGTGGCCGAGCGCGCACGCGGCCTGCTCAAGGACATGCCCGAACTCAAGCAGGTCTACACCGCCGTGGGCAGCGTGCTCGACCTGGGCGATCCCTCGACCACCGGCGTACCCGATCCACGCAAGGCCACGCTGGTGCTGGACTGGGGCGTGGCCAACACGCGCGACCGCGACCAGCGCGCACTGGAGCGCGACGCGCGGGCGCGCCTGGCCGATCTTCCGGGCGTGCGGGTGAGCTATGTCAGCTCCGAGCCGGGCAACCTGCTGCAGCTGGTGCTCTCCGGCGATGATCCGCAGCACCTGCAGGACGCATCGCTGGCGCTGGAACGCGACCTGCGCAACATCCCGGGACTGGGCAGCGTGACCTCCACCGCTTCGCTGCTGCGGCCGGAGATCCAGATCGTGCCC
This sequence comes from Pseudoxanthomonas sp., assembly GCA_044235875.1. GTDB lineage: Bacteria > Pseudomonadota > Gammaproteobacteria > Xanthomonadales > Xanthomonadaceae > Pseudoxanthomonas_A. The sequence continues at coordinate 28,989 of JBIIHJ010000001.1, read as the reverse complement.
AACTCGGCGCGCGCGGCCGACATGGGCGTGTCCACCGCCGATATCGCCGAGGCCGCGCGCATCGCCACGGCCGGCGACTACGAGCAGCGCCTGGCCAAGCTCAACCTGCCCGACCGCCAGGTGCCGATCCGCGTGGGCTTCTCCGAGGCCACGCTGTCCAACCCTGCGCTGATCGGCCAGCTGCGCGTGCCGGGGCGCTACGGCCCGGTGCCGTTGGCCGCCGTGGCGGAGATCCAGATGGGCAGCGGCCCTTCGCAGATCTCGCGTTACCAGCGCCAGCGCAACGTCACCCTGACCGCCGAGCTCAACGGGCGTCCGCTGGGCGATGTCATGGAGACCGTGCAGCAGCTGCCGACCGTCAAGCACCTGCCGCCGGGCGTGAGCTTCCTCAACACCGGCGATGCGGAAGTGTTCGTGGAGCTGTTCGTCGGCTTCCTGCTGGCCATGGCCGCGGGCATCGTCTGCATCTACATGGTGTTGCTGCTGCTGTTCAACCACGCGCTGATGCCGATGACGATCCTCATCGCCGTGCCGTTGTGCGCCGGCGGTGCGTTCGGCGCGCTGCTGCTCACGCAGAACATGCTGTCGCTGCCGGCCTTGATCGGCCTGCTCATGCTGATCGGCATCGCCACCAAGAACTCGATCCTGCTGGTCGATTACGCGGTGATCGCCGAGGACGAACACGGCCTGAGCCAGCATGACGCGCTGATCGATGCGTGCCGCAAGCGCGCCCAGCCGATCATCATGACCACCCTGGCCATGGGCGCGGGCATGATGCCGATCGCATTGGGGTTCTCCGGCGATTCGAGCTTCCGCGCGCCGATGGCCATCGCCGTGATCGGCGGCCTGGTGACGTCCACGCTGCTGAGCCTGATCGTGATCCCGGCGGCGTTCACCCTGATCGACGACATCGGCGAATGGCTTTCGCGCCGTTTCCGCCGCAAGTCCTCGCACCCGGACGACACCATCGCTTCGCATCCCAGCCACTGAGCACGCAACACCCGCGACTGCCGCCACGCTGTCGCGGGCGTTGCGCGCTCACGCCAGACCGTCATTGCCTGCGGTGGACCGCGACAACCTCGTGCTCCAGGCGCGCCGCGTTGGCGCCACGACCCTGCGCCGCATCGGCGATGCCGTCATGGCCGGCCGAGCCGCGCGTGTCATAGAGTGGGACTTCCGTGCATCCGGGCACGCAGCGGCCCTGGTGCTGCATCCCCGCCACGTCCAGGGCGATGCCCGCGCGTGGCCCTGGCACCGGCATGCGCTGCGGGCCGCCATCGGTGCTGCGCGTTGCATCGGCCGCCTCATTCCAGGTCGGCATCGATGCGGACGATGCGTCCGTCTGGACCGAAGGCCATGTCCAGCCGACCGATCTCGTGGCCGAAATCGCCGGTGAAGTCGACCCGGACGCGGACGCGGACGCGGCCTTTGTCGCGCGCGTCCATCGAGAGCAGGCGCGTGACGGTGCGATAGCCCACGAAGTAGCGCGTCAGGTAGTCGCCGATGCCGGCGTGGGCGCTGAAGCGATGGCCGGTGGAGGGATCGTCGATGACCGCGTCGGGCGCGAACAGCGCCAGCGCGGCGTCGACATCCAAGGCGTTGGTGGCCGCGATGAACGCCTCCACCATCGCCTGCGCCGGGGGATGTCGGCCCGCCTTACCCATGGTCGTGCTGCCAGGACTTGTAGACGAACTCCAGGCTGTAGCCGTCCAGGTCGCGCACCTGCGCGGCGTAATAGCGCGGATCGTAATGAAGCTGCGGCCCGGGCGGATGAAGTGGCTGCGCACCAGCGGCGAGCGCGGCCGCATGGGCGGCATCCACCATTGCCGTGGACGTCGCGACGAAGCCCACATGCGCCGCCCGCGGCCCGGCCACCCCCTGTCGAAGCCAGAAGAACACCCGGCCATCGGCACCGAAGCCCTTGAGGTCCGGATGCCCTGGCGGCCCAAGACGACCGTCGTAGTCGAGCCGGTTGACGATCCCCAGCGGCGCCAGCGCCGCGGTATAGAACGCGACCGAACGCGTGGTGTCGGCGACGGTCAGAAAGACATGATCCAGCATGACGCACTCCTGTTGCCAATCAGATGAGATAGCCGCCGGCCACTTCGATGGACTGCGCATTGATCCAGGCCTGGTCCTCGGACAACAGGCCCGCAATCACACGCCCCACATCGTCCGGTTCGCCGACGCGGCCCAGCGCGGTCTGCGAGGCCAGCAGGGCCTCGAATGCATCGTTGAGTCCGCCGCCCAGGTCGGTCCGGATGGCCCCGGGCGACACGGCATTGACGCGGATGCGACGCTCGCCGAATTCCTTGGCCATGTAGCGGGTCAGCACCTCCAGGCCGCCCTTGAACGCGGCATACGGCGCGACACCCGCCGTGGCCACCCGCGTCGTGGCGCTGGTGAGATTGACGATGCTGGCGCCCTCGCCCAGCAGCGGCAACAACGCCTGGGTCAGGAAGAACGGCCCCTTGAGATGCACGTTGAACAAGCTGTCGAACTGCGCCTCGGTGACGGTCTCGATCGGATTGAACAGGCCAAAGCCGGCGTTGTTCACCAGCCCATCCAGCCTGGTCGTGTCCCAGGTGGCCTGCAGGGTCTTGGCCACCTGCGTCGCAAAGTCGGCCAAGCCACTGCTGTGGCCTACGTCGAGCTGCAGCGCGACGGCCGTGCCACCTGCGGCCTGGATACGCTCGACCACCCCGTGCGCGGCCTGCGGCTGGGCGTGGTAGGTGAGGATGACGCCCATGCCGCGCTGCGCGCATTGCAGTGCGGTGCTGGCGCCGATGCCACGGCTGCCACCGGTGATCAGAACGTGTTTCATGCGGAACTCCCTGTGCGATACGGTGATGCACAGGCTAGGGACGCCTGACGATCGGCGCCCTGCCGATCCTGGCAATTACCTGCCTATTCCTGCTTCGCGTCTTGCCAGGGCCGGCCTTCCGGTGTCCTATGACGGCATGGACACCGCCCTGGAAGAATTGCGTCGGCTCGCCGCACATGCCGAAAATCGCCGAACCGAAACCGGGATTCCTCGCGTGGCCATGGTCCAGGGCAAGATCCCCGAGCACGCGCTCGCGGCCGTCTATGCACCGATGATCAACCTGATCCTGCAGGGCGGCAAATCGATGACGGTGGGCGACAGGACCCTCCATTACGATCCAGCGACCTACTTCGTCATGTCCGTCGACCTGCCGGCCGTCGGGACCGTGCATGGCGCCAGCACGGGCGAGCCCTACCTGGCGGTCAGCCTCACGCTGGACCCCGACATCCTTTCAGCGCTGCTGTACGACACCGTCGAAGCGGCGCGCGCGGGTGACGAGCGGTCCTGGCAGATGGAGGCCTTCAACGTTGCGGCCGTGACGCCGGAGCTGATGGACGCCTGGGTGCGGATGCTGCGGCTGATGGAGCGTCCAGCCGAAATTCCCGCGCTGGCGCCGGTCTACGAGCGCGAGATCCTGTATCGCGTCCTGCAGGGACCGCATGGCCGCATGTTGCGGCAGCTGGCCACGCCCGATTCGGCGCTGGCGCGCATCAGCAGCGCGATCCAGCGCATTCGCCGTGACTTCTCCAAACCGTTGCGGGTCGCGGCGTTGGCCGAGCAGGTGGCAATGAGCGAATCGGCGTTTCATCGCCACTTCAAGTCCGCCACTGCGCTGAGCCCGCTGCAATACCAGAAGCAGCTGCGGCTGCTGCAGGCCCGCCAGCTCCTGACCACACACGGCAGCAGCGTCACCAGCGCGGCAATGGACGTGGGCTACGAGAGCACCACCCAGTTCAGCCGCGAGTACGCACGCACCTTCGGCCTGCCGCCTTCGCAGGATGCAGCGCGGATCGTGGCGGGCATCAGAGCGCAAGCGAACTAGCTTGCCGGCGAGGCCTGGACACGTGCGCCTGACCACGGCGCCGCGCAACCGATCCGTCCGCCGGCCAACCCTCTGGCGCGCACCTGTGAAAGCACTCTGATCCGGTTGCCGTTCCGGTGCGCGCCGTGGGCATCGTGGCGCAGGTTGGGCAGGACACCCGGCTGCCGGTGCGCCGGCGCTGCATCACGCCGGTTCGGTGTGCCAGGCCGATCCGTGCAGACAGGGCCTGGCAGCGTCCGCTGACCCTTGAAACGAAGCGGGCACGGATCGCTCCGTGCCCGCGTGCCTTCCTGCGTTGGATTTTTCAGAACTTGTAGGTCACGCCCAGATAGGCGATTCGCCCGGCATAGTTGTTCGAGTTGAGGCGCGCCCTGGTGTCGTTGCCAAGATAGGTCCGCGTCTCCTCCTTGGTCACGTTGAGGATCGAAGCAGTCAGGCTCAGCGCCGGCGTGAAGTTGTAGGCGGCGTTGAGGTCGATCTGCTGATACGGCTCCTCGTAGACGTTCAGGCCACTGACCAGGCCATCGACCACTTGTCCGCGCCGGTTGTACGAGGCCCGCAGCAGCAGGGCGTCGGTCTCGTAGAACACGGTGAAGTTGGTCTGGTTCTTGGCGCTGCCCACCAGCGGCGACTTGCCGATCTCGGTGCCGTCCTCCAGCGAAACCGCCGCTTCATTGGTCTTGTTGTAGGTGTAGTTGAACTGGAAGCCCAGGCCCATGTCCAGCGTGTGCTGGCCGTAGACTTCCACGCCTTCGGACACCGCGTCGCGACCGCTGGCGGTGGTCTCGTAGTTCTTCACCGTGACCGTCTCGCCGTTGATGGTCTGCGAAACGTTCTGCACCACCGGCAGGGTGAAGTTGCTCACGTTCTTGCGGAACAGTCCAAGGCCGGCGACCGAACCGGGGTGGAAATACCACTCCAGGCCGATGTCGAACTGGTTGGCCAGGTAAGGGTCCAGTCCCTTGTTGCTGCCCGAGCCGTACCAGCCGACGACATCGCCACCGCCGATCAGGCGCCGGTCGTTGACGTACTCCTGGCTGTAGAACTGCAGTCCGCCAGGTGCGGCGATGTCGCCATAGCCAGGCCGCGCCATGACCCTGGATGCCGCACCGCGCAGCACCAGGTTCTCGGTCAGGTCATAGGCCATGTTGAGGCTCGGCAGGCGATTGACGTAGCTGCGGTCCAGCGAGGTCACCGCGAACGAAGAGATGTGACCGCTGGCTGGATTGGTCTGGCTGTCGGGGAGCGTGGTGAAGCCGCTGATGCAGCCAGAGCCCGCCGGGGCACCGGCCGCCGGCTGGTTGCCCGGGGCGCAGGGCAGCGGATTGCCGGCCGCATCGTCGAAGAAGTAGTCGTTGTAGTAATCGACCCGGTCGGTCGAGTCGACGTGCTGGTCGGTGTGGACCAGACGCAGACCGATGTTGCCGCGCAGGCGCTCGGTGCGGAAGTTGGCCTGCAGGTAGGCCGAATAGATCTTCTCGCCGACGTTGTAGACGAAGTTGGGCTCCTGCCGGGTCTGCATCTGTCCGTAGGTCTGGTTCAGGTAATTGATGTAGCCCGGGTAGTTGATCGCCGGAAACGCATTGGTGTTGAACGCGCCCGCGACGTTGCCCAGCGATTCGGGATAGAGGAACTGGGACTGGAAAACCGAGGCGTCCGGATCGCAACCTGCCTGGAAACGGCTGTCGTAGTCGGACGGGTCGGCGCCCTGGCAGACCCAGTAGTTGTTGCCGGTGCTGCGATGCGTACCGCCATCGCGGTACTTCATGCCGAACTGCACCGAGTCCAGCCAGCTGCCGGTCTCGCCGCGCCAGGTGAAATCGCTCTGCGCGAATTTCTGGAAGGTGCTGTTGCGCGTCCACGATGAACCCGTAGAGCCCAGATCGATCTCGCCGATGCCGTTGCGCAGGTTGGCCAGCAGCTCGGGCGACACGTTCAGCGACGGCGTGCCCGTCAAGTCCCAGGCGGTGTAGTAATTGCCGAGCGTGTATTGGCCGACGCCATCAAGCGTGGTGCCGTTGCCGCCAGGCATGGGCTTGCGCGGCTTGACCGGCATGGTCATCTGCAGCTCCGGTCCGCCCTTGGCCCAGGTGCGGCCGCCCTTGAGCGTGATGTCCAGCCGCTCGCTGGTCCACGCCAGTTCGATGTCGGCCGTCTGCGAAAGGGCCTTCTGGCGGTTGTAGGAGCCGGTCAACCATGGCGTGGGAATGGTGCAGTCGTCCGGACCCCAGCCGCCCGGGGCCATGCCGCCCGCGGCGGCGGCGTCTTCGGAGCAGTAATAGGTCTTGCCCGGATGGGCGCTGTACTGCGCGCCGGTCACCACGGTGCCGCTGGGATCGAAGGTCAGCCCGTCGAGCAGGCGACCGCCCGCCCAGTTGCCGTCCGGCTGATAGCGGGCCAGATTCCATTCCGGCACCGACAGCGTGTTGGTCTGCGAATCCTGCTGCAGATCGAAGCGGAAATAGTTGGTCGTGATCGTCAGGTCTTCGCTCGGCTTGAACTGGAAGGTGACCTGGCCGCCCTTGCGCTCGCGCTCTTCCTTCTTGGACTGGAAGTTGACGACGTTGGGCATCATGAAGTCGGTATACGAACCGCCGTTCTGGTCGTTGAAGCCCGACTGCCCGTACCAGTAGCTGTCGAAGTTGGACGGATTGCCGTTGACGTCCGTCGCCGGGAAGGCATCGCTGTCCGCGCTGTACCAGTTCCAGTCGCTGGTGGTGACGCCCAGCGTGCGCGTGGTGCGCTTCTGCTGGGTGTAGCCCACGAACACGCCGAAGCGATCGTCTTTGTCATGCCACGAATACGAGCCGGAAAACTGACCGTCGGCCTTCCTGGTCGTATCGGCCCAGGTGCCTTCGGCCGAGACGAAGCCGGAGTTGGCCTCCTGGTCCAGCGGGCGGCGTGTCTTCAGGATCACCGTACCGCCGATGCCGCCTTCATCCAGGCGCGCTTCGGGCGTCTTGAACAATTCGGCGCCGGACAGCATGTTCGACGGCAGCAGCGTGTAGTTGAACGAGCGCGATGGATCGCCGTTGGATTCGGCGGTGGCGACGTAATTGCCGTTGAGCTCGGTCAGGGTCAGCTCCGAGGACAGGCCACGGACGCTGACATTCTTACCTTCGCCACCATCGCGCGTGATGATCACGCCCGGCACGCGCTGCAGGGCGTCAGCGACGTTCTTGTCCGGGAACTTGCCCACGTCCTCGGCGGTGACGATCTCGACGATGGAGTTGGCATCGCGCTTCTGATCGAGACTCTTCTCGATCGAGTAGCGATAGCCGGTCACCGAGACCTTGTCCAGGTTGGTGGCGCTGTCCGGCGCAGCCGGCGCCTCCTTTGGCGTGTCGGCTTGGGCTTGTTCGGTCGCAGGCACCGGCTGGGTGGCCTGCTGTGCCCACGCATGGGCGGAAACGGATGCGCATGTGGCAGCGATGGCAACAGCCAGCAACTGACGCTTAGGCGATGACCCGTATTTCATTGCAACTTCCTCTCTCTAGTTGAATGAACTTCACGGCGAAGTTGTGAGCGGACCAGCTCGGACTCCCAACCCCTGCATGCGCGCCGCCGGCACAGGATGTCGGCGGGACGCATAAAACCCGGGTTTGGATCGATCTAAGTGGCGCGGCGTAGAAATATCACGGCCCTGTCATCAACGCATGCTGCCCTGCAGCGAACTTTCGGAAATGGCGCTTTATGAAAACGCTGTCATGCCGGCCAGCGCTGGGCCGGGCGAGGTCGTGGACCACGATGCCGCGCGCGGCGCATCCGCACGCCGGACACAACGCACTGCGCTAATGCGGGGCCTTGCCGTTGCCCTGTGTGCTCTCGCGCTGGGTCAACTGAGCGGGCACGATGACGTTGCGCCGGCTCATGCCCGGCGATGCGGCGCGCTCGAGCACCATCAGCGCAGCCTGGCGTCCGCGTTCGCGTGGATCGGTGCTGATGGTAGTCAATGGCGGAATGCCGACCGCGGCCTCGGGGATATCGTCGAAACCGGTCACCGCGAAGTCCACGCCCGGCTGGCGCCCCTCGCGCAGCAGGCCCAGGGTCAGCCCCAGCGCGACTGCATCGTTGTAGCAGACCGCAGCGGTCGGCCTGGCACCCGCAGCAAACAGCGCGGCGGCCCGGGCGTTGCCTTCCAGGCGTGAAGGCGTGGTTTCGATCATCCAGCCGGCGGGGACCGTGAGCCCCGCCGCGGCCATGGCTTCCTGATAGCCGGCACGGCGCTCGCGACACGAGCTGGACTGTGCATGGCCACCATAGAACGCGATCTGGCGATGCCCATGGGCAAGCAGCAGCTCGGTGGCGGCGCGTGCGCCGGCGCGATTGTCCAGGCCGAGGAAATCGTAGGCGAAGTTCTTCGATGCCTTGCCTGCCAGCTCGCGGTTGAACACCAGCAGCGGCGTCTGCGGGCCGATCACGCGCTCCAGATCGGAGAACTCGCTGGCCTCGGCGGGCGAGAGGATGATGCCGGCCGGGTTGTGCTCCATCAGCGAGCCGAGCACCTGCCGCTGGCGCTCGGCCGACTCGTTGCTGTTGCCCAGTAAGGTGACATAGCCGCGCGCCGCGAGCGCCTCGTCCACACCGGCGGCGAACTCGGCGAAGTAAGGGTTGGAGACGTCGTTGACCACCAGCGCCACGGCCGTGGAGACACGCTGGCGCAGGTTGGCCGCAGCCCGGTTGTAGACGTAACCCTGCCTGCGCATCTCGGCCTCCACGCGCTCGCGCGTGTCGGCATGGACCAGCGGGCTGCTGCGCAGCACCAGCGAGACGGTCGCGCGCGATACGTTGCAGGCGCGCGCGATGTCGTTCAGCGTGATTCTGCGAGGCGTATCCGCCATGGTTTCAGGGCTCGAAGCTGGTCGATCCAGCGTGTTCATGCTGCTTGATGCCCCGGTGACCCGCAAGGGGCGCCCGCGAGATGCAGACGTCTAGTGGGGAGCCAATCACGCCCGTTGCGCAGCGTCCATGTGCATCCGCAACATCGTAGAGGGGCGGATCAGGCATCGATCCACGCAGCGACAAGGCGTCTGCACGACGCCTGGACCCTGATCCTTACGAAAAGGCCGGATGTGCTTGAAATCCCGATTTAGATCGTTCTAAATCCAATCCGCGTTCGCAGCATCGAGTCCACGCATCTGGCGGCGGACCGTCGCATCCGGAGGGGAGCACGATGGAAGGCAATACCTATGCAGGACAGATCCTGGCCACAGGCGCGACCAGGCAGGCACACGCATCGTCGCCATGCGATCGGTCCCGTCGACGTCGTCGCGCACTGATCGCGTGGGCGCTGCTGCTGGCCCTGCCCGCGGGCGGATCGTGGGCGCGCGGCACCGATGCCGACGACCTGCCCGCGCAGGTCAACACCTTCATCGGTACGCGCGATGAGGGCAACACGTTCCCCGGTGCGTCGGCACCGTTCGGCATGATCCAGGTCAGCCCGATCGGCTCGCATTACGCGGGCTGGCGCGATGGCGACGAGCGCATCCGCGGCATCGGGCACTCGTTCCTTTCCGGCGCCGGCTGCTGGGAACAGGGCGGCCAGGTGTCGGTGTTGCCGGTGACCGGCACGATCGCGCCGGGCGGCGATTTCGATACGGGCAAGGTCGAGAGCTTCGACCAGCGCAAGTACGGCGCGCGCTACGCGCAGGCCGACGCGACCGGCCAGGCCGGCGACTATCGGGTCAAGCTCACCGATTACGGCGGCATCGCCGTGGAAACCACCGCACTGACGCGCGCGTCGGGCGAGCGCTACACCTATCCGGCGTCGGCGGCCGAAGGCCACGTCCTGATCAACGTCGGCCAGGCCAACGAAAAGCACCGGGTCATCGGCAGCCAGGTCCGGGTGGTCGGCGATCGCGCCGTGGAAGGCAAGATCACCACCCAGAGCTTCTGCGGTGGCCGCCAGTACGCCACCTGGTTCCGCATCGAATACGACCGCCCGTTCAAGGCGTTCGGCGTGTGGGGCCAGGCGGGGGGCACCCCGAACGCGCGCTACAGCATGGAAAGCGAGCACGACCCGCTCAACGGCGCCTGGGTCAGCTTCGATCTGTCCAAGGGCAAGGCGGTGACCGCGATCACCGCGATCTCGCACGTGGACCAGGAAGGCGCCCGCATCAATCTCAAGGCCGAGGGCATGCAGGGCGGCAAGCTGCGTGGCTTCGAGGCCATGCGCAAGGATGCGCGCGCCCTGTGGCAGCAGGCGCTGTCCAAGATCCGCGTGGACGGCGGCAGCAGAGACGAGCGCGCCGTGTTCTATACCGCGCTGTATCACGCGCTGCTGCAGCCCACCACCGGCAACGATGCCGATGGCCGCTATCGCGGTTACGACAACGCGCTGCATGACGCCAAGGACTGGACCTACTACGAGTTCTTCTCGCTGTGGGACACCTATCGCTCGCAGAACCAGCTGCTGGCCCTGATCGAACCGCAGCGCGCGCGCGACATCGGGCGCACGTTGTTGGCCATCGATGCGCAGGGCGGCTGGCTGCCGCGCTGGGGCTATGCCAACTTCGACGCCAACACCATGACCGGCGATCCGGTGACGCCGTTCCTGGTGGACCTGTGGCGCTACGGCGCATTGAAGGGCCAGGAACCGCAGGCCTGGGCCGCGTTGCGCAAGAACGCCTGGGGCGTGCCGCCGTTGGCATCGCAGCACCAGGGCCGCGCCGGCAACGTCAACTATCTGGCCAAGGGCTTTGTGTTCTTCGACCGCGCCTTCCCTGCCAAGGGCATGGACATCGATCCGCAGAATGGTGCGTCGGCGACGATGGAGTACGCGCTGGCCGATTGTTCGCTGTCGCTGATGGCTGGCGCGCTGGGCCATGGCGATGATGCTGCCGCACTGCTGAAGCGTTCGGGCAACTGGCGCAACGAGTGGGATCCGGACCTGCACGAGGCCGAGTCGGGCTATCGCGGCTTCCCACGACCGCGCCTGGAGGACGGCGGCTGGTTCGTCCCGCCCGGCGGCACCTACAGTCCGCGTTCGCATTACGGCTTCCACGAAGGCACGGCCTGGCAGTACCAGTGGCTGGTGCCGCAGGACATCGACGGCCTGGCCCAGGCGATGGGTGGCCGCGAACAGATGGCCAAGCGCCTGGATGATTTCTTCGCCTACGACACGCTGCTGACCGATCCGCGCAACGCTGCGCGCAAGGCCTGGGTGGGCGGGCCGTACTCGTACTACGGCCAGTACCGCTACAACCCCAACAACGAGCCGACCATGCACGTGCCGGCGCTGTACAGCCTGATCGGGCAGCCGTGGAAGACCGCGACCGTGCTGTCCGCGGTGCAGACCTTGTTCACCAACGCGCCCAATGGTGTGACCGGCAACGACGACCTGGGCACGATGTCGGCGTTCTATCTGTTCAGTGCACTGGGCATCTCGCCGCTGATGCCCGGCACCGGCACGCTGCTGCTGCATCCGCCGCGTTTTGCCAAGACCACGATCACGCTGGACAAGGGCCGCACCCTGGTGATCAAGGCCAACCCGGCCGCCGACGGCACGCCGCGCTACGTGCAGAGCGCGCGTTTCAACGGCAAGGCGCAGACCGCCGTGTGGCTGGACGTCGATGCCCTGCAGCAGGGCGGCACCCTGGATTTCGCCCTGGCTGCCGAGTCGAATCCGCAGGGCTGGGGCACCCATCCGGACGATGTGCCGGCGGCCGCCTGCCCTGCCAGATAGTCACATCGCGGCAGCAGCGCCACCGACTTGGCGCTGCCTTGAATCCGATGGATGCATTGCGCGTCCATGCGTCATGGACACGCGCCCCTGGGGGCGTTGTGTCCAGGGCACGATCGAGCAAGGCCGATGAGATCGCCGACCGGGAGCACGCTCCCACACCAGGAGAGATGCATGATCAGGCGCACGAGGCGTCATCCGCTGAACGCCGCTGCGCGCCGCCGCTTGCCCACCTCCATCGCCCTGGTCACGGCGCTGTCGCTGCTCGCGATCACCAACGCGCCGCACGCGCAGACCCACGCCGGTGAGTCGCCTGTGCAACAAGGCGTCGACCAAGCCAATCCGCTGGTCGGCACCGCGCCCCTGGACCGGCTGGACCTGATCGGCAACGCGCCACCGGCCGGCGAGCCACTGTATTCGGGCATCACCTCCCCTGGCGCACGCCTGCCGCACAGCGCGACCGAGGCCGCGCCGGTCAACGTCAACCTGGACCTGAGCTATCCCACCGGCGTGCCCGCGCCGTACCACTATCCCAACCCGACCATGTTCGCCTTCACCGGCGGCGGCGGGCCCTCGTACGGCGGCAATGCCGAGCCGATGATCATGCCGGTGGTCGGCGACTGGACAGTGCCGCCAGCCTACGCCGCGGCCTATTACGACAAGCAGCGCGAGAAGGCCTCGCCCGGTTACTACGCGGTGTATCTGGACACCTTCCGCACCCAGGTGGAACTGACCGCCACCGGCCGGACCAGCCTGATGCGTTTCACCTTCCCGCAGAGCCAGCGCTCGAACGTGATCCTCAACCTGCGTCGCGAGGGCGGCGAGGTGGAAGTGGTCGGCGACCGCACCCTGCGTGGCCTCTCGGCACGGGGCGGCGACAAGGGCCGGCAGGAAGGCAAATACTTCGTCGCCGAATTCTCCAAACCCTTCGCCAAGTTCGGCAGCTTCCATGCCGATCCGGCGCGTCAGGGCTGGGACATCGGCGACAAGCAAGTGCAGCCCGACCAGCGCGCCGCCAAGGGCAACTACGCCGGCGCCTATGTCACCTACAACACCACCGCCAACGAACAGGTGCTGGTCAAGCTGGCCCACGGCCACAGTTATGCCGAGGCCGAGCAGCGCCTGCGCGAGGAAAACCCCGGCTGGGATTTCGAACGCGTCCACACGCAGGCACGTGCGGCATGGTCCAGGTTGTTCGACCGCGTGCAGGTCCAGGGTGGCACGCCGCAGCAGCGGATGATGTTCCATTCCACTTTGTTCCAGTCCTTTGCCAGTCCGCGCCTGTTGGCGCGCAAGGGCGAGCGCTTCACCGATGCCGCCGGCAAGGTCCAGGTGGCCACGCATGACCGTTACGGCCCGGTGCCGTTCTGGGATACCGGGCGCAACCAGATCGTCCTGATGATGCTGCTGGAGCCGGACGTGGTGCAGGAGGTGATGCGTTCGGAACTGGAGATGGCGCGCGAGCGCGGCTACATGAACACCTCGTTCCATGGCGACCACGCGGTGCTGCTGTTCGATGGCGCCTGGCAGCGCGGCATCCCGTTCGACTACGCTGCCGCCTACGCGTTCATGCGCAAGAACGCCATCGATCCCAAGGGGCCGCGCGATGACCTGACCGAGTACGACGCGCAGGGCTGGATCGCCGACATCGTGCCCGAAGGCAATCCCAGCCCGCCCTACGCCGGCGGCAAGGCCGGCGCGGCCACCACGCTGGAATACGCCTGGGACGACCACGCGCTGGCCGACGTGGCCAGGCGCCTGGGCAAGCAGGACGACGCCCAGCGCTTCCTCAAGCGGGCGGCCAACTATCGCAACGTGTTCGATCCGTCGGTCGGCTTCGTGCGTGGCAGGACCGCCGACGGCCAGTGGATCTGGCCCTTCGATCCGGCCGAGCCGTACTACAACTTCATGATGAAGGAAGCCTCGGGCTGGTCCACGCTATGGCTGGTGCCGCACGACGTGCATGGCCTGATCGGCCTGCTCGGCGGGCGCGAGGCCTTCAATGCCAAGCTCGATGCTTTCTTCAGCACGCCTTACGCGCCCAAGGGCATCTGCCGCGACTGCACCGGCATGGTCGGCCAGTACGTGCATGGCAACCAGCCCGACCAGCAAGCGCCGTATCTCTACGCCTGGAGCGGCCAGCCGTGGAAGACCCAGGCGCTGGTGCGCCGCATCCTGACCGACATGTACGGCAGCGATGCCAGCGGCTACGGCTATGCCGGCATGGACGACCAGGGCGCGACCTCGTCGTGGTACGTGCTCAGCGCGCTGGGGTTTTATCCGGTCGATCCGTCCAGCCCGGTGTACATCATCGGTAGCCCGATCTTCGATGCGGTCAGGCTGCGCCTGGGCAACGGCAAGACCCTGGAGCTGATCGCTCGCAACAACACGACCACCAACCGCTACATCCAGTCCGCCACGCTCAACGGCAAGCCCTGGACCAAGCCCTGGTTCGCCCACGGCGACATCGCGGGCGGCGGTAAGTTCGAGTTCGTCATGGGACCCGAGCCGAACAAGGCCTGGGGCGCCGCGCCCGGGGCTGCCCCACCGTCGATGTCCAATGCTGAGTTGTGATCCACGCCCAACGCGCGGCAACATCCGGGGGATGCTTCCGCTGCAGGCGCCAAGTCCGACAGAGGGCGCCTGTTTGACCCACAGACGAAGACGCTATGGCACGCAATCACGCGTGCGCTGGGAACAATGAACGCCTAGTTGGAGCCAAGCGTGTGATAGGCGCGGTCGAACCAGACCAGGCCAGCGGGCTGGGCCGACGTCGAAACCCCGACTACTTCGCAGAAGAACACGCTGTGGGTGCCGACGTCGCTGATTTCGCCGATCCGGCAGTCCAGTGCGGCGCTGGCATCGGTCAGGACCGGCGCACCCGTCACCAACGTGGACCAGATGCCATGATCGAACCGGCTTGACGCATCGACCGGCGTGGCGAACCGCGCGGACAGCGCCTGGTGGTGGCCGGCCAGCACGTTCACGCACAGATTGCCGTTTTCACGAAAGCGCAGATGCGAGCCCGAGCGACGATTCATGCAGACCAGCACCGTTGGCGGGCTGTCGGTGACGCTGCAGACGGCCGAGGCCGTCATGCCATGTCGGCCGCCTGGACCGTCCGTGGTGATGATATTCACGGCCGCTCCCAAGCGTGACAGGGCGTGGCGGAACTGTTTGATGGTCATGGCGTCGATGCCGCATATGGTCGCCTTGTTGCTGCTGCAGGTCCAGCGTCGAGGACCGACTGTGCAGCCCGCACAGGAGGGTCGCCACCACTTGCCGCGCCCGATCAGGCACCAGGCAGTGGCCGCGAGGTGATTCCCACTGTGCCCTCTCGGGCTGGCGCGATCCCGGGCCGCAGCGTTCGGTGTCACGCAACGAGACTCAACCCGCTCAGCGCAAGGTGTAGCCACCGTCCGGGTAGAGCGTGCTGCCGGTGGTGTAGGTGTTGCCGAGCAGATAGATGACCGCATCGGCGACTTCGGTGACATGGCCGACACGGCCCAACGCGGTGGCTTCGGCATAGCCGCGACAGGCCGCTTCGCGCAGTTCGGTCGGCCGGCGCTGCCAGAGTGCGCTGTCGATGGTGCCCGGCGACACCACGTTGACCCGGATCGGTGCCAGCTCCAGCGCCAGCGCCCGGCCCAGGCCTTCGATGGCGCTGTTGCAGGCCGCGTAGGCCGACGCGGTGCCCAGCGGGCGAGCACCGGCCGCACCGGACATGAGTACGATCGAGCCGTCCTGCTCCAGGTAAGGCAGCGCGTGCCTGACTGCGTAGTACTGGCCCCAGAACTTGGAACGGAACGGGCTTTCGGCGACCTCGTCGTCGATGTCCTGGATGTCGCCGTAGCGATAGGTCGCGCCAGGCGCGAACAGATGGTCGAACGCACCGACGCCTTCGAAGAAACGCGCGATGGACGCCTTGTCCTCCAGGTCCACCTGCGCGATCGTTGCGCGGCCTTCGAGCTGCTGGCGCGCGTGCTGCAGCCGTGCAAGATCGCGACCACCCAGGGCCACGCGAGCCCCGGCCTTGACCAACTGCTGTGCAACGGCAAGGCCGATGCCCGAACTTCCGCCGATGATCACCACGTGCTTGTTGCTGAAGAGCGCTGGCATGGAATTCCAGGAAGAAAATGAAACGGCCCAAACGACGGCCGAAGGGCCTGATGCGCCGATTGCGTAGAGGAGGCGCCGGATGTGGCGCGTCGTGCCTGGCTGCCCTGCTGCACCGGCCGGCGACCACCCCACGCAGTCATCGACTGGCGCAGCACCTTCCCGGGAGGGAGCGACACACAGATCGCGATGCCAGTAGACCTTTCGCGGCGCGCGCGAACAAATGCCGAGCGCTCATGAGGTCATCGCGATGCCTCACCAGCTCAGTCGAGCTTGACCAGCAGCTTGCCGAAGTTCTTGCCGTCGAGCAGATCGATCAGCGCCTGCGGTGCCTGCGCAAGGCCCTCCACGATGTCTTCGCGATAGTGGATCTGGCCTGCGAGCAGCAAGCGCCGCATCTGGCGCTCGAACTCCGGGAACAGCGCCGCGAAATCGGTCTGGATGAAGCCGCGCACGGTCAACCGCTGGCGCAGCACCTGGCTGATGAATCCAGGCAGCTGGTCAGGCCCTGCTAGCAGTTCGTGCCGCGTGTTGTAGTTGGATACCGTGCCGCACACCGGAATGCGCGCGAAGTTGTTCAGATGCGGCCGCACGGCCTGGAACACCGCGCCGCCGACGTTCTCGAAGTAGATATCGATGCCGTCGGGCACTGCGGCAGCCAGCGCCTCGACGAAATCCGGCGCGCGATGATCCAGCGCCGCATCCAAGCCGATCTGCTCCAGATAGCGGCGCTTGGTTTCGCCACCGGCGATCCCGACCACGCGCGCGCCTTGCAGCTTGGCCAGCTGGCCCACCGTGGCGCCCACCGGGCCGCTGGCCGCAGCCACGACCAGGGTCTCGCCGGGCTTGGGTTTTCCGATCTCGCGCAGGCCCGCGTAGGCGGTGAAGCCTGGCATGCCGAACACGCCCAGCGCGGTGCTCAGCGGCGGCCCATCGGGATCGAGCTTGCGGGCCAGCTGCGCACCCGCCACCACCACGCGCGTCTGCCAGCCGCCCGGCGCCACGACCCATTGGCCGACCGCGAAATCCGGGTGCCGGGATTCGAGCACCTGCGCGACGGTGCGCCCGTCCATGACACCGTCGATGGGCACGGGCGCGGCATAGGACGGACCGGCATCCATCCGGCCGCGCATGTAAGGATCGAGCGACAGCAGGTGGTTGCGCAGCAGCACCTCGCCCTGCGCCGGCGAAGCCACCGGGACCTGTTCCAGGCGGAAATGCGCCGCGGTGGGTTTGCCGGTGGGCCGTGCGGCTAGCACGATGCGGGTGTTCTGTTGATCGGTCATGTGGGCAGCTCCTCGGGCATGTCGCGCAACGCCGCCGGGCCTGGGCCACGGGGTGTCCCGATGACGTCGACGCATCCTTGGCGCGTGAACGCCGCCGATGTCGCGTTGCAGACAAAGCCTGCGCGGTGGGCGACGCATCACCAAACTGCATTCCGCCATATGCTCATCACCGCAGGCGGGCCACGGCGGGCGCGCCTGCGTGCCGGGCAAAATCGCCTGGAATCAGAACGCCGGCAGCACCGCGCCCTTGTACTTGGTGTTGATGAAGCTGCGGACTTCTTCGCTGGTCAGCGCCTTGGCCAGCTTCTGCACGCGCGGATCGGTCTTGGCTTCGGGCAGGCCGACCAGGAAATTGACATATGGCGACTCGCGGCTCTCGATCGCCAGTGCGTCGCGGGTGGGCTCAAGGCCGGCGTCCAGCGCGTAGTTGGTGTTGATCAGGGCCAGGTCCACCTGGTCCAGCACGCGCGGCAGCATCGCCGAGTCGAGCTCGCGGAACTTGAGCTGCTTCGGGTTGGCCACGATGTCGCGCAGCGTGGACAGCGGATTGCCCGGATCCTTGAGTTTGATCACGCCGAACTTGTCCAGCAGGATCAGCGCGCGGCTGTTGTTGCTCGGATCGTTGGGGATCACGACATCGGCGCCGTTGGGCAGCGCATCGAGCGACTTGAACCGGCGCGAGTACGCACCGAACGGCTCGATGTGCACGCCGACGATGGTTTCCAGCTGGGTGCCGCGGTCCTTGTTGTAGGCCGACAGGTAAGGCGCGGTCTGGAAGTAATTGACGTCGATGTGCTTCTGCACGACCTGGTCGTTGGGCTGGATGTAATCGTTGAAGATCTTGACGTCCAGGATCACCCCTTCCCTGGCCAGGATCGGCTTGACCACGTCCAGGATCTCGGCGTGCGGCACCGCGGTGGCCGCCACGCTGAGGTGTTCGGCGTTGTCGCTCGCGGCCGAAGGAGATTGGCCACCGCAGCCGGCCAGGACGAGCGCAGATAGCAGGCCGAGGGTTCGCAGGATCTTCATGGGGCTCCGGAGGGTCTGGTGGGGGGATTTAGTGACGGGTGAAGTGTGCGGCTGCGCGCTCGCCGATGACCTGCACCAGCTGCACCATGACCACCAGCAGCACGACGGTGACCAGGGCCACATCGGTGTGCGAGCGCAGATAGCCTTCACGATAGGCCAGATCGCCCAGGCCGCCCGAACCGATCGCACCGCCCATGGCGGTGAAGCCGATCAGCGCGATGGCGGTGACGGTGGCGCCGGCGATCAGGCCGGGCAGCGCTTCGGGCAGCAGCACGCGGGTGATGAGCTGGCGCGTGGTGGCGCCCATGGCCTGGCTGGCCTCGAGCACGCCGCGATCCACTTCGCGCAGAGCCGATTCCACCAGGCGCGCATAGAACGGCGCGGCACCAACGACCAGCGGCAGGATCGCGCCCTTGACGCCCAGCGAGGTGCCGGTGACCAGCAGCGTCACGGGGATCAGGCAGATCATCAGGATGATGAAGGGCATCGAGCGCAACACGTTGACCACCAAGGCGACGATGCCGTTGAGCACCGGTCGCGCGCCGGGCTGGGCGCGACTGGTCAGGAACAGCAGCAGCCCCAGCGGAATGCCGGCGGCCACGGTCAGCGGAAACGACACGGCCAGCATGACCAGCGTGTCCTTGGTCGCCAGAGCGATCTCCACCCACTTCTGCGCGTCCAGGTGCGCGAACCCATCCTGCAGCGCCAACGCGATCACGCCACCACCTCCTGGGCCAGCACGCCCTGCGCGGTCAGGCGCTGCACGATCGTCTCGCACAGCGCATCGTCCACGGCCAGGGTGACCTGTCCGTAAGGCAGGTCCCGGAGCTTGTCCACGCGGCCGGCGGCGATGAAGTAATCGGCGCCCAGTTCGCGCAGGGTCTGGCTCAGGATCGGCGAATGCACCTGCTCGCCGATGAGGGTGACGCGCACCAGGCGCTCCTTGGCGCCGGAGAGCGAACGGGCGGCGCTGTCAGCCGAGGTGTCGGCATCTTCCAGGAAGGTGCGCGTGGTCGGATGCTGCGGATGCAGGAACACCGCCTGCACCGGCCCGGACTCCACCACCTGCCCGGCTTCCAGTACGGCGACCCGATCGCAGACACGGCGCACGACTTCCATCTCGTGGGTGATCAGGACGATGGTCAGGCCCAGCTCCCTGTTGAGGTCGGCCAGCAGGTCCAGCACCGAGGCGGTGGTCTGCGGATCCAGCGCGCTGGTGGCCTCGTCGCACAGCAGGATCGACGGCGCGGTGGCCAGCGCGCGCGCGATGCCCACGCGCTGCTTCTGGCCACCGGACAGCTGCGCCGGATACGCCGCCGCGTACTGGTCCAGGCCCACGCGCGCCAGCAGCTCGCGCACGCGCGCCTGGATCTGCGCATTGGACTGCCCCGCCAGGCGCAGCGGAAAAGCCACGTTCTCGAACACGGTCTGTGAACTGAGCAGGTTGAAGTGCTGGAAGATCATGCCGATCCGCCGGCGCAGCGCGATCAGCGGCGCGGCGCCCAGCCGGTTCACTGTCTGTCCGTCGACGATCACCGCGCCGGAGGTCGGTTGCTCCAGGCCATTGATCAGGCGGATGAGCGAAGACTTGCCCGCGCCCGAACGTCCGATCACGCCGAATACTTCGCCGCGCTTGACGTCGAGCTCGATGCCGCGCAGCGCGTGCACCTCACGGCGGCCGCTGCGATAGGACTTCTGGACTTGCTGGAATGTGATCACGGACGAACTTGAAAGGGACGCAGATGCGGGCTTGGCGCCGGATAGGCATTGTAGCTGCCGCCGTCACTGCCACTCTGACGCGATCACTGCAACGTGTCCCCGACGGGGACGATGGAAAAACGGCGCACCGTGGAGACGCGGGCCACGGCACACCAACGAGCCTCCAGACCGGGGAACAACCGAGAGTCTCTGAAACCGGTGCAGCTGGTCGGCTGCGACTGACCGGGTGTCGGGTAAGGACCACCGGCCAGCACAGCACGTCCGGACGAAGCGTGCCGCCGGCACGGTTCTGTGGCGTGCAGTAGACGCTGCCGCCGGCGCCGCGCCAAATGCCGCGTGCTCATGTGCATATGGCGACGCATCAGATGCGTGTCAGAGATTGGCCACGCCGCCATCGACCAGCAGCTCACTGCCCAGCATGAAACGCGACTCATCGCTGGCCAGGTACACCGCGGCCTGCGCCAGCTCCCAGGGCGTGCCCAGACGACCGATCGGCACCAGCTGGCGAATATCCTGGCGCAGGCGTTCCTCCGCCTCCGGCACCAGGCCCAGCTTGTGCAGCGCCGGCGTCTCGGTCGGGCCCGGACTGAGCACGTTGACGCGCACGCCGCGCGGATGCAGCTCGGCCGAGAGCGTCCTGGCCAACGACAGCAGCGCCGTCTTGCTGGCCGCGTAGACCGAACTCTGCGGCAGGCCGATATGCGCGCTGGTCGAGCCGCACAGGATGATAGAGGCCGGGTCGCCCAGCAGCGGCAACAGCGACTGCACCAGGAAGAACGGCCCCTTCAGGTTGGTCGCCAGCACCCGATCGAAGGTGGCCTCGTCCCAGTCCTGGAGCGGACGATGGGTGACATCGGCCGCATTGGCGTAGAGCACGTCCAGCCGTGGCCAGCCCTGCGCCAGGGTCCGGGCAATCAGCTGCTGATCGGCCACCTGCGATGCATCGCTGCGGATGACCAGCACTCCTTCACCCAGCTGTGCCTGCGCGCGCGTCAGGGCATCGGCATCGCGGCCGGTGATGGCCACGTGCGCGCCCTCGGCGAGGAACTGCCTGGCCGTTTCCAGCCCGATGCCGCTGCTGCCACCGGTCACCAGTGCGTACTTGCCTTTCATGCGTGCCATCGTGGCCACCTGCGTGTATCGAAAGAGCAGCGAGCCTGGCCGGCGCGATCGACTTTGTATAGTACGCACCGCATGGATACCGACCCACCGACATGATCCCATCGCACCAGGCCGACGCATCGCGGGAACAGGCCGCGCCCATCGTCGATGCGCAGGACGGATGCCCGATGCGCGACTTGGTCCAGCTCGTTTCGGGTAAATGGGCGATCCCGATCCTGTATCGCCTGATCGTCGAAGACGCGCCGGTGCGTTTCGGCGCGCTGCAGCGTGCGATGGCGCCGATCACGCAGAAGGAACTCACCCGCCAGCTGCGCCTGTTCGAACGGCGCCACCTGGTCCAGCGCACCGTGCATCCGGAGGTGCCACCCCGGGTCGAATACGAAGCCACCGCGCTGGGCCATTCGCTGGCGCCGACCTTGCATTCGCTGGCCGACTGGATGCGTGCGCACGGTCCGGCGCTGAAGGCCGGCATGGACGACGCCGCGTCCTGATCGCGACGCGCGAAGTCCGACCCCGGCGCGCGTTGTACGCGCCGGCTAGCATGAGCGGCACGCGCTTCATGTCCGCCGTCTCGAAGACTCCATGGACCCCGGCGCACCCGTGCGACCGGGCGCATCGCGCGATGCCCAGGCCTCAGCGGTGGTTGCGTGGACTCAGGCGCTGGCCCAGGTCGCACAGGCGGCGCGATCGCCAACCGCCTTGCCTGCCTTGTCGCAGTGATCGGCGATGCGCGTCTTCAGGCGCGCCAGTGCGGCGCTGCCATCGTGCTGCCGGCTCCACTGGCTCAGGGTGCGCTCCATGCGTTCGAAGCGCTGCTGGGTGCGCTGGTGGTAACCGGCGCCTTCAGCATTGAGTTCGTCGATCACCTGCCCGGCCGCCTGCTCGATGGCCTTGCCGTCGGTCGGCGTCAGCCGCACCAGGCCATCGACATACAGTGCGCCCCACTGCACGCGCGTGGCCGGGCCTTCGGACGCCTCGTAGCCGCGACGCAACCAGTCCAGCGCCGCGCGCTTGTCGCCGCGCTTCTCGGCCAGGTCGGCCAGCACGGTCATGTAGTAATAGGGCGTGTGGCTCTTGTCGAGTTCGGCCACCAGCAGCTTCTCGGCGCCAGCCGTGTCGCCGGCTTCGTCGAGCAGTTCGGCGGCCGAGCTGATCGTCGCCTGGCGCTCGTACGCGGTGGTGGCGGCCTTGTCGGCCGCGGCCACCTTGGCCTGGACCTGCTGCAGCAGCGACGCCGGCAGCGCGCCCTGCGGATGCTGCGCGCGATACAGCGCGACCTGCGTATTGGCGATTGCCAGTTGTGCATCGTGTGACTTGGCCGCTTCCGAATGCTCCAGTGCCCAGACCAGGGACGTGCCCAGCGTGTCCAGGCCCGCCGCATCGGTGCTGGCCTGCTTGACCACGGCGGCGCCGGCATAGCTGAGCAGCTCGAAATTGTCCCGCACGTCTTCCGGCGACCGCAGGATGGCTTGCAGCAGCGTACGCGCCGCGGCCGGATCGATCTTGCCCTTGGAGGCCTCGGGCGACTGCGCCTGGTCGGCCAGCGCCAGCAGCGCGAAGCGACGCTTGACCGCACCGTCGGGCGCGTGCGCGGAGAGATCCTGGAACAACTTGGCCGGCGCGATATCGCCGGTCAGGCGGTTGGCGTCCACTTCCCAGCCGTACTGCGCCAGCAGCGCCCAGTCATCGGCGCTGACAGCATCGGGCGTGGCCAGCGCGGTGCGCAGCACATCGGCCACCGAGGCGCGACGTGCCGCGGCACTGGTCAGCGCGGCGGTGATGCGCGCGCTATCGCTGCCGCCGGACAGGCGGGTGATTTCCTGGCGGTCCGGGCTCAGCACCACCAGCGTCGGATAGCCCCGCACGCCGAAGCGTTCGCCCCAGGCCTGTGCACCGGGCGAATCGCCATCCAGGTACACCGGCACGAGCTTGCGGGTCAGCGCGATGAAGTCGGCTTCCTTGAACAACGTCGCCTTGAGCTTGTTGCACGGCGGGCACCAGACCGCACCCCAGTACAGCAGCACCGGCTTGCCGCTCTCCTGGGCCTCGGCAAAGGCATCGTCCACATCGCCCTTGCGCCAGGCGATGCCGGCGTCTTCGACATGCGCCGGTGCACTGGCCGCGGGCGCGGACGCCACCGGAGCGGCGGCCTGCGGCGAACAGCCCGCAAGGAGCGTCAAGGAGGCAAGCGCGAGCATCAGGCGGGGTGACGGGGCGGACATGGCGTGGGCGTTTGGAAGCAGGGGCGGATCGCGCATTGTAGGAAACGGCCGGCACGCCAACTCATGGCGAACGGTTATCACGGCCTTGCCAGGCGGCCTCACTGCAGCGTGTGTCGCGCGTTGCGACCAAGACCGCGGATGACACACGCGAGCCACGCAGCAGGTGACGCATCGACCGTGCGATTTCAGCCGAAAAGGCTGGGCATCCGCGTGCATGCATGCTGGCAATCAGATGGCGCTCACATTATGATCACGCGGTCAGCCAGCTTCGGACCGTCGTCCTGCCAGCGCTTCATCCTGTGTAGGAACGCTCCATGAAACCGCTGACCCTCCTGGCCGCTGCCGTGTTCGGCTTCGCGCCCGCCGCCTGGGCACACACGCCCTACCTGCTTCCCAGTGCATTCGCGCCACGCGCCGGCCAGACCGTTGCACTGGATGCGGCCTTCGCCGAAACCTTCTTCGTTCCCGACGCGGCCTTTGACGACAGCACCTTCAACGTCACCACGCCCGATGGTGGCAACGCGGTGCTGCCGTCGCAGGCAATGAAGACCCGCACGGTGGCCGAATACACCTTGCCCGCCGCGGCCGCCGGCACCTATCGGCTGAGTACCGGGCCGCGGCTGGGCGCACTGTTCCGCACCTGGGAATTGGACGGCAAGCGCGAGAGCTCGCGCGATCCAAACGTGCGCATCCCGGCCGGGGCCAAGGTGATCTCCGATTTCCAGTCGCTGACCCAGGCCGAGACCTACATCAGCGTGGGCGCCCCGGACCGCACCGCGCTGGCACCGCGCAACCAGGGATTGGAGCTGGTGCCGGTCACCCATCCGGACGATCTGTACGTCGGCGAGCAGTTCGAGTTTGTCGTGCAGTACGACGGCAAGCCGCTGGCGGGCCAGAAGGTGGAACTGACCGAGGCGGTGTGGAGCTCGGACCGCAAGCCGCAGGTGGTCGAACTGGACACCGATGCCCAGGGGCATGCGCGTTTCAAGCTGCCGCAGGCTGGCACCTGGGTCGCACTGAGTCGCTACCGCACGCCCGCGCCGGCCGGCGCCAAAGTCGCCGAGTACAGCAACAGCACCACGCTGACCTTCCACGTGCTCAACCCGTAACCCTCTTCCCCACTGCTCCAGAGGTCTGTCATGAAAACCGGTGTCCTCACTGGCGCGTGTCTGTGCACGCTGCTGCTTCCCTTCGCCGTGGGCGCGCAGGCGCCCGCCACCGCGCGACCGCTGGTCGGTGGCCATGGCAACAACGTCCAAGCCTTCATCGCCGAATTCGATGACAACGGCGATGGCCGGGTGAGCTGGGCCGAGTTCGAAGCCTTCCGCCGCACGCGGTTCGATGCCACCGACGGCAACCACGACGGCACCGTCGACGAGGACGAATACGCCAGCGAATTCGCCGCGCGCAAGGCCGAGGCATTCGAACGCGAACGCGCCGCGCAGATCGAGCAGAGCCGCACGCGCTTTGCGGCGCTGGATGCGGACAAGGATGGCAGGATCTCGCGCGTCGAATTCGATGCCACCGGCGAGAAGACCTGGCAGGCCGGCCAGCGCGCGTTGGCCGACAAGGCCAAGCCGGGCCAGGCCAAGACCGACGAGGCCGCCAGGCGCGTTGACAACGCCGGCAGTGACCGCCTGGGCATGCCCAGTAGCCACTCCGCCGACGGCTTCCTGGCGCTGTATGACGGCAACGGCGACGGCAAGGTGGATCGCGCCGAGTTCGAGCAGGCGCGCACCGAACAATTCACCCGCAGCGACCGCGATGGCGACAAGACGCTGGGCCAGGACGAGTATCTGGCCGAGTTCGAAGACCGCCTGGATCGCCGCATCGCCACCTTGAACCAGGGCGAGGATCGCCAGGTACACGTCCGCTTTGGCGTGCTGGATACCGACAAGAACGGCGAGATGACCTTCGCCGAGTACCAGGCATCAGGCAAGCGCCTGTTCGAGACCGCCGACCGCAACCATGACGGCGCCGTCGACGCGGCCGACACCCGCTTGCCGGCGCCCAAACGCCAGCCCTAGCGCCAGCCGGCTGCACCAGGTCCGCGCGCGGGTGGCCTGGTGGGAATCTCACCGCCCGCGTGCGTTGCCGCTTCGCGCCTTGGCTCCATCCCTCTGTTCGCGCTGCGTTGCGGTGCGTCGGCGCGCGGTCCAGTCGTCGTTTCATGTCACCGGGGATCTGCAGATGCATCGGTTCGTGCCGCGCCTGGCGCTGGCGTTGTGGTTGAGCCTGTCCGGATTAGTGGCCCAGGCGGCGGCGATGGAACAGTTCCAGCGCGAGAACGTGCTGGGAACCTCGTTCGAACTGCGCGTGGAGGCGCCGCCCGAGGTCGCGCAGGCCGCGCTGCAGGCCACGCTGGCGGAAGTACAGCGGCTGGACGCGGTGCTGAGCACCTGGCGCGACGATAGCGAGTTGACCCGCTTCAACGCGGGCACAGGCCTACAGGACGTATCGCCGGATCTGCGCGCGGTGCTGAGCCTGTGCGAACAATGGCGCACGCGTACCCATGGACTGTTCAGTTGCCGGCTCGGTCGGATTGCCGAACGCTGGCGCCAGGCCGCCGCCAGCGGCGTGTTGCCGGCGCGCGGCGAACTGCGTGCATTGGCTGCTGGGCTGGCACGCGCCGAGTTCGACGTGCCCGCGCAGGGCCCGTTGATCCGGCCCGACGCGCTGCGCTTTGACGTGGATGGACTGGCCAAGGGCTACATCCTGGATCGCGCTCTGGCCGCCGCGCGCGCCGCCGCGCCGCAGGCCCGGGCGATCAAGCTCGACATCGGCGGCGATGCGGTCTACTGGCAGCGGCCGGACCATGCCACGCCGTGGCGGGTGGGCGTGGCCGATGCCCGCCATCCGCGCGACAACGGCACGCCGCTGGCGGTGCTTGCCCTGCAGCGCCGCGCCATCGCCGCCAGCGGCCATGCCACGCGCGGCTACCAGGTCGGTCGCCGCCACTACAGCCATATCCTCGATCCGCTTTCGGGCTGGCCGATGCAGTTCGCGCCCTCGGCCACGGTCACCGCAGACGATGCCGCCAGCGCCGATGCGCTGGCCACCGCGCTGTCGGTGATGCCGATCCGCGATGGCCTTGCACTGGCCGAATCGGTCCCCGGTGTGGCGGCCCTGGTCCTCAGCGATACCGGCGTCCCGTTCGTCTCGCACGCGTGGCCTGCGCTGCTGGCCGAAGCGGCAGACACCACCTCTTCCACTCAGGACGCCGAAGCCCTGGTCCTGGACTACGAGATCCCGCGATTGCAGGCGCAGCGCTATCACGCGCCCTATGTGGCGGTCTGGATCACCCGGCCCGACGGCGCCGCGATCCGCCAGTTGCTGGTGCTTGGCGACCGCTCGCGTTACCTGCTGGAACTGCCGCAGTGGTGGCGCCGGTACGGCCGCGACGATCTGCCTGCGATCCAGGGCATTGCCCGCCCGACGCGCCTGCCTGGCAAGTATTCGCTGAGCTGGGATGGCCGCGACGACCGCGGCCAACACCTGCCGGCCGGCGCGTATCTGCTCCAGGTCGAAGCCGCGCGCCAGGACGGCGGACACGAGCTGCTGACGCTGCCGTTCCACCTTGATGGCCGCAGGGCCGTGCAGGTCCAGCGCCAGGGCACGGCGGAGATCGGCACGATCACCCTGCGCAGCGCCGCGCGTCACTAGCCACATCCACGCATTCCCCTTCCTTCCCAGCAACGCACGCAGCGCCGCATCGCCGGCCATCCGCAGCCAGGAGTCTCCCGTCCACCGCATGCCGGCCGGACGGGTCTTCCTTCCACCACCCACTGCGGAGTTTCCCGATGAATTTGCAACCCACCCTGCTTGCCCTGGCCGTGTCGGCCAGCCTGGCCCTTCCTGTGGCCGCGCGCGCGGCCGATGCCGTGGTCGCCGGCGCGGCGGTTACCGATACCGACCAGACCAGCACCTTCGACACCCTCCGCGTGACCGAGACGCGCAGGAAGTCCGACAACCAGAACGTCACCAAGCTTTCGTCCAAGGACCTGCAGCACCAGGGCGCGCAGAGCATGGAGGACGCGATCCGCTACGTGCCCGGCGTGGAGATGGTCGACCTGGGCCGGGCCGGCTTCAACGGCTTCAACATCCGCGGCCTGGAGGCCGACCGCGTGGCGATGACGCTCGATGGCCTGAGCTTCCCGCAGAGCATGGACCCGGGCAGCTACCAGCCCTACGAGTTCTTCCGTTCCGGCCGCGGCAGCGTGGACCTGGAAGCGGTCAAGAGCGTGGAGGTCGTCAAGGGCGCCGACGCGATCACCGCCGGCAGCGGCGCGCTCAGCGGTGCGGTGATGTTCACCACCAAGGACCCGACCGACTTCCTCAAGGCCAGCGGCAACGACAGCTTTGGTTCGATCAAGTACGGCTACACGGGCAGTAGCGACGAGAACATGGGCACGCTGACCTTGGCCAACCGCACCGGCAGGTTCGAGTCGCTGCTGGTGTACACCAAGCGCGATGGCCACGAGACCGAGTCCTGGTACAAGACCACCATCGCGCGCCTTGGCGCGGACCGCCGCACGCCCGATCCGATCGATCGCCAGAGCGACAACCTGCTGGCCAAGGTGAACGTCCTGGCGACCGACACCCAGACCTTCGGCCTGATCTACGAGCGCGCGCGCGCCACCAACGACGTGGACAACTGGACCCGCAGCGATGGCACGGGCTCGTATTACGAGCGTACCGCCGTGGATCGCAACGACCGCGACCGCTACGGCATCAAGTACACCTGGAAGGCCGACAACGCATGGTTCGACACGCTCGAAGCCGCCGCCGATCACCAGAAAGCCTACATCCAGGGCCAGACCAACGTGCGGGTGGCCACCGGCACCGCGGCCACCTACGGCACCAGCTGCTCGACCGTGGCCCTGTGCAGCCGCCAGGAAGACCGCTACGACACCCAGAAGACCGACCGCGTCGCGGTGGACCTGGACAAGCGCCTGGAAGCCGGCGGCCTGCGCCACGCCCTGGTCTATGGCGCCGCGTGGCAGCAGACCAGGATCCACTGGAACTCGGTCGACTCGCGCTGGGGCAACACCGGTGCGCTGTACAGCCGCGAGACCGATGCCTCGCTGTGGCCGGACACCAAGGAAACCGACTGGACCGCCTACGTGCGCGACAAGGTTCAGCTGCTCGAAGATCGCCTGTCGCTGACCGGCGGCCTGCGCTACGACAGCTACAAGTACGTACCGGAGACCGCCGCCACCTCCGGCAGCGACTCGGGGTATACCGATGACGCCGGCAGCGTGGCCACGTCCAGCTTCTCCTCGCCCACCTGGAACCTGGGCGCCGAGTTCAAGGTCACCGACGCCCAGTCGCTGTGGACGCAGTTCGGCCGCGGCTTCCGTGCGCCGAGCGTCAACGACATGTACGGCACCTCGTCCACCACCGAGGTCACGCGCGTCTCCGACGGCGCCACCGTGTCGGTGCCCGACGGCAAGAGCAATCCCGACCTGGATGCCGAGCGCAGCCTCAACATCGAGCTGGGCTGGCGTTACCAGAGCGACCGCCTGCGCCTGGGCATCTCGGCCTTCCGCGACAAGTACAGCAACTTCATCGACACCGCGATCTACACCGCCGATGCCGACGTGCAGTACAGCACCACCACGCGCGGAGTCACCACGGTCACCAACGGCTACACCTACACCATGCCGATCAACCGCGGCGAAGTGATCGTCAAGGGCGTGGAAGCCGAGGGCCTGTGGTTGCTGGCCGACAACTGGCTGGCCCGCCTGGCCTATTCCTACAACGAGGGCGAGGACGCCGACGGCGAACCGCTGGCCAGCATCATCCCGGCCAAGACCATCCTGGGCCTGAGCTACAACGCGCCCTCCGGCCGCTGGAGCGCGACCGCCAACATCACCCACCAGGCGCAGAAGGATCCTTCGGACTATGGCACCAGCGTGACCAACTCAAGCTACGGCGTCGAGGTAGTG
>JBIIHJ010000024.1:0-21960 GCA_044235875.1 Pseudoxanthomonas sp. | reverse complement strand
TTCGCGGAGTTGCGGCGCCCAGCCATCCAGATGTGCGTGGTAATAACGCTCGTTGCCAGGGCCCAGTACCCAGACCTGTTTGCCGCCCAGGCCACTGTCGCGGATCGAGGTAATGATGCCGTGCGTGGCGCTTCGCACCGGCGTGCCGCGCCTGGCGAAAATGTCCACGCCGGCGTGGCTGCGGTCGCGCCCGCGCGGCGCGCCGAAGGTGTCGGCGATCCGGTTCGCGCGCACGCCCTCCACGGGCGAGGGCAGGTGCTGCGACGGAGCCATGCGCGTGAGACGCCACGCCATCTTCGGCGTGTCCATGAAAGGTTGGTGCCACGCCCACGCTGCGGCGAGGCCCAGCAACGCCAGGAAGATCAGCGGTGCCAGGATGCGGCGCGCGCGTCGGGTCGGTGTGGTGATGTCGGCCTGCATGTCCATGCGCCTTCAGCGTGCCGGCGGACCGATGAGCACAGGATCAATGCAGTCGATGCTGACGTGATGGTCAGCTGCGTCATTCACTCGACCAGAAACAACTCGGGACGGCAAAAGCCGTCCCGAGCAGGTCACGCTTGAAGCACCGCGCCTGGATCAGGCGGCGGAATCCTTCAGGGTCTTCAGTGCGGCGAACTTCACCTTGGTGCTGGCCGGCTTGGCAGCAAACCACTGCTCTTCCTTGGTGAAGGGATTGATGCCCTTGCGCTTGGGCTTGGCCGGCACGCTGACGGTCTTGATCTTCAGCAGGCCCGGCAGGGTGAAGCTGCCTGCGCCCTTCTTGCTGATCGAGCCCTGGATTGCCGACTGCAGCGCGGCCAGCACGGCGCGCACGTCCTTCGGAGCAACCTCAGCGGCTTCTGCAAGGTGGGCGACCAGGCCCGACTTGGTCAGGGCTTCCTTGATCGGCTTGGGAGCAGCCGGTTTGGCGGCGGTCTTGGCGACCTTCTTGGTCGCTACCTTCTTGGTGGTCTTTGCCATATGTGTCCTGTGTACCGTGTTTGGTGGATTGTTCGGGCCGAAACGGTCGGCATGCGGAATGTAGGGCAAGAGCGCGTTGCCGCCAAGGGGAAATCCCGCTTTTTTCTCGGCTTTTACGTGTTTTTCGACCAATGGAGGGTTTGTGCCGCATATGCACCGGCGCTTGGTCGATATGCCCGGCAGTGGATCATGCGGAAAAACGCACCGCCGTGGCGTCGCAGGACCGTGGCCGCTGCACGGTCCACAGCCGCTGCCAGTGTCGTAGCCAGGCACGGTGCGCTTACATCCGGGCGACTACGCTCGGCGTTCTTTCCACCGTCCACAAGAGCAACTCATGGGTATCTCGCGTCCAGCCACCGCACATTGGGAAGGCGATCTGAAATCCGGCAAAGGCAGCATCTCCACGCCGCAGAGCGGCCTGCTGTCCGATACGCCTTACGGTTTCAACAGCCGCTTTGGCGATCAGAAGGGCACCAATCCCGAAGAACTCATTGCCGCCGCGCATGCAGGCTGCTTCACCATGGCGCTGTCAAACCTGTTGACCGAAGCCGGCTCGCCGCCTACCTCGCTGGACACGCGCGCCGAAGTGGACCTGTCGCTGGAGGGTGGTCCGTCGCTGTCGCAGATCCGCCTCAAGGTCAAAGGCGTGGTGCCGGGCATCGATGCGGCCAGATTCAAGGAGATCGCCGAGGACGCCAAGGCCAATTGCCCGGTCTCCAAGGCACTCAAGGCCGTGCCGGTGACCCTGGAAGTCGAGTTCGCCAGCTGATCGCAGGTGCATCGGGTCGGCTGCGTGCGCGCAGTCGGCCACGCGGTGATCCTGCGGCAGGCTGTCGCGCGGTTGAACGCATTGGCGTATGACGGTCCGGTTCAGGACCGTTTCACCCGATGCGCTCGACGATGCGCCTGCGCCGCAACGGCGCGGGAGACCCTCCATGATCCGCTCCACGCTTGTCGTCGCACTGCTTGGTCTGGCCTGCATCGGTCCTGCCGATGCGCAGTCGCGCTACGCCGATTACTACAGTCAGACCCATGGCGATGCCGATCGCGACGACGCGCGTTACGACGCCCGCGATGATGATCGCCGCGATGGCGGCAGTTACGACTACGCGCGCGTGGTGCGGGTCGACCCGATCATCGCCGCACCACCGCCGCCGCGTCAGCAGTGCTATGACCGCGATGCGGACGACAGCTACACGCAGGGCGGTGATTATTACGATGGCAATGGCACGCGCCAGTCCACGCCCGCCGGACGCGTGGGCGCCACGATCGTCGGCGGTGTGCTGGGTGCCGTGGTAGGGAGTCGCTTTGGCGGTGGGACGGGCCGCGTGGTGGGCACGGCGGTCGGCACGGCGGCGGGTACCGCGGTCGGGCAATCGGTCTACGACAATTCGCACACCACGCGCGGCACGGTGCGGGTCTGCGAACCGGTGGCCGACCAGCGCGCCGATGGCGACGTGGAAGGCTACGACGTCACCTACGAATACGCAGGTCGCGATTACCACACCCGCACCGCCTACCATCCCGGCGATCGCATCCGGGTGCGCGTGGACGTGGCCGCCGCGCAGAACTGACGGTCGCGGATGATCTGTTACATCAGGGGGCCGCAAGGCCCCTTTTCCTTTGAGGCGTCACAAGGGCTCGTCGTGGGAACGCGCCCGGCGGTGTTGCGCGGCGGGCAGCACACGGTACCGCCGATGTGCATCGACGCATCGACGCATCGACGCCGGGTGCGGGCATCGTCATGTCTTTCATAAGCATCAGGACCAAGTCATCGACGACGCCGTCGAAGGTCGCAGCACCGCGCATGAGCAGGAGCAAGCGCTGAGCAGGCCATCCGCCAGGACGTCGCCTAACACTTCGGAATAACGCCGCCGCGGGTGATCACCAAGGCCGTCGGTGACGCCAGGGCCAGGGGCGGCGTGCCTTACGACGCATGATGACGGCGCAGCGCGTTACTTGGTCAAGGGTGGACGCGTGAGCACGTAGAGACCAGTGACGTCGACCTCGGGCGCTTCGACGGTCTCGCTGGCGCCGGGGCCGATCGCGGTCGTAATGGCGAGCTGGCGGCCATCGCGTCCACCCACGGCCAGGCTGGTCGGCCAGGCCACGGGCAGGCCGACCACTTCCTGCATCATCCCGCCCTCGGCCGAGAAGCGGGCCACGGCCCAGCCACCATAGAGTGCGACCCAGACATCGCCCTGCGCATCGGCGGCCAGGCCGCGGATCTCGCCCGACGCCTTGGGCACCACCGCCAGGCGGCGGATGCGCGCATCGCCCTGGCGCATTTCATAGAGCGTGCCGGAGGTGGCGCTGGCCGCGAACAGTCGCGTGCCTTCCGGATTCCAGCACAGTGCGTCGATGCGATCGTCGATGCGCCAACCCGGCACGGCGATGCCCGTGTGCAGCCAGGTCGCGATGCGATAGCCGCCTGCCGGATCGTGGGTGACCTGCCATTCGCGGCCATCGGGCTGCACGCAGGCGGCGATGGGCGCGGTGCCGCCGCGACGTTCCAGCGGCCGCTGCACGGCCCTGCCGTCGAAATCCAGGCGCACGATGCCGTCGCCGTGCACCACCTCCAGGCCATTGGGCGTGGCGTGCAGGCTGCGCGCGACCACGTCCAGGGTGATCAGCACGCGGTCCTGCGCGTCCTGTGCGCAGTGCAGGGTGGATGTGGCCTTGTCGATCCAGTACCAGCATCCGCGCGCGGTGGACCAGCTGGCGAAATCGCCGTCGCTGGCCGCTGGCCCTGCGATGCGCTGGACCTGGTCGTCATGGGTCACTTCGACCGTGCCGGCCAGGCGTTCGCCGATGCGCTGTGCGGCCTCGGTCAGCTCGGTACCGAACAGCGCCATGCGCTCGGGGGTGAAGCGTTCAGTGGCACCGGACAGGCTCAGCGCGCCGCGTACCACGCCCTGCATGTCGCGGATCACCGCGGCCACGCAGCGGGCGCCCAGGCGGCTTTCCTCATCGTCGATCGCATAGCCCTGCGCCTTGACGGTGGCGATCATGGCGCTGACCTGCTCGCGGCTGGTCGCGCTGCCGGGCGTGAACGGGGTCATCGGCAAGCGCGCAAGCAGCGGGTTGCGCTCGCCGGTGCGCATGGCCGCCAGCAGCGCCTTGCCGGCGGCGGTGACGTGCAGCAGCCGGCCCTGGCCCACGTGGGTGTCGCCCTGCGAGCGATGCGCGCCGCGGTTGCGTTCCAGGGCGATGACTTCCAGGCCGTCGCGTACCCACAGGCAGGTGGTCTCGCCGGTGATGGCGCGCAGGTAGTTGAGTTCGATGTTAGCCGCCACCACCAGGGCTGGCGCCGGGTGCGATTCGCGGCTCAGCTGCAGGGCGCCGAAGCCCAGGCGGTAGGCGCGGCGGGTGGACTCGCGCCGCACCAGGTTGCGTTCGATCAGTCCGCTGAGCATGCGGTAGGCGGTGGTGCGCGGCAGTTGGACCTGCTGGGCGATTTCCGCAAACGTCACGCCCTTGGGGGAGGTGCCAATGGCCTCCAGGACATCGAGCGCGCGCTCGATGGTGCCGGTGGCCTTGCGCGTGTTTTCACTCATGTTGCCGGTCATCCTGGCCGCTGGGCCGATGTGGGGCAGTGAAGCGCGCGTTGGGCGGGCCTTGCGAAGGAACGCCGCGCGCTGCGCATTGTCGGCCAAATCGCTTCAATGTGGCGATGCGCACTCGGCATCAGTACAGGCGCAGGCTGGCATGAGACCGTCTGCAGGCCTGTTCACCAGTCCAGGGTGCCGCTGACCACGGTCTGCACCTGGCCGCCGGACCAGACCTCCCCGTCGGCGTCGATCCGCAGCTCCAGCAGGGCATCGAAGCCTACTTCACGGCCCTGGCTGGCCACGTAGCGGCCGTCCCGCCCGGGCAGCGCGCCCCGGCTGTCCAGCCAGGCGGCCAGCACCGCGTTGGCCGCGCCGGAGGCTGCGTCCTCGAACCGCCGGCCGTTGCCGACGAAGGCCCGCACCGCCAGCTGGTAGTGGGCATTGCCTGCCACGCGCGCATAGGCGAACACGCCCATGGCCCCGGTCGCTTCGGCCAGGAGTGCGATGGCATCCCAGTCCGGCTGCAGGCTGCGCAGGGTGGCTTGGTCGGTCAACTCGACCACCCACCAGGTGCGGCCGCCGTCCATCAATGCCGGCGGCAGCGCGCCCAGCGCCCAGCCGGAGATTGCCGGCGCCAGGCGTGCATCGCTGGCATCGACCACTTCGGCCACCTGCGCGCGCGGCACCCGGATGGCGATGCGCTGGATGCCATCGAGGGTCTCGACCCGCAGCGGTAGCCGGCCGGCGATACCGTCCTGGACCAGCACGCCATTGCGTGCCTGCGCCACGCCGGCGGCCAGCACCGCGTGCGCGGTGCCGACGCTGGGATGGCCGGCGAAGGGCACTTCCTTCTGCGGTGCGAACATGCGGATGCCATAGCTGGCGTTGCCGTCGCTGGGCGGGAAGACGAACGTGGTCTCCGGCAGCTTGGTCCAGCGGGCGATGGCCTGCATCGCCGCATCGTCCAGGCCCTGCGCATCCAGCACCACCGCCAGCGGATTGCCGCAGCCCGGGCGCGGGGAAAACACATCGACCTGCAGGAAGCGGCGGGTGGTCATGGCAGGTGGCATGGGGCTGGGGAAGGGCGTGCAGGGTAGCAGCGCGGCCAAGGGCGTCTGCGCGTTACCACTGCAGCACCGCATCGATCACCGGCTGCACCTGGCCGCCGATCCAGACCTCGCCGTCGTCGTCCACGCGCACCTGGACCAGGCCGTCGCGGCCCACTTCACGCCCCTGGCTGGCGACATAGCGGCCGCCATGGCCGGGCAGCGCATCGTCGGCATGCAGCAGCGCAGCGATGCTGGCATTGGCACTGCCGGTAACCGGATCTTCCGGCGTGGACGGTGCATCGAGCGGGCAGAAGGCACGCACCACCAGATCGTGTTCCTGCGCGGTTTCGCGGGCGAACACCGCCAGCCCGGTCGCAGCACTGACCTGCGACAGCGCCGCAATCGCGCGCAGGTCTGGCTGCAGTGCCCGCACGCTGGCTGCATCGGCCAATTCCACCAGCCACCAGCTGGGCCCGTTGTTCCACAG
The DNA here is from genome assembly GCA_044235875.1 of Pseudoxanthomonas sp. Classification (GTDB taxonomy): domain Bacteria; phylum Pseudomonadota; class Gammaproteobacteria; order Xanthomonadales; family Xanthomonadaceae; genus Pseudoxanthomonas_A. The sequence continues at coordinate 15,913 of JBIIHJ010000024.1, read as the reverse complement.
CGCTGGTTGCCTCACCGCTGTGGGCCAGCGGTCGATCAGCTGCGCCAGCGCGTCGCGCTGCGACGGCGTGGTCTCCCGCACATGCGCGCGCGGCGCGCGGATGTGCGGCTGGAGCTGGCCGTCATCGCCCTGGGCGATCTGCACCGGCAGTAGACCGGCCGCACACTGCTGGATCAGGGTGCCGCCCGGTGCCCGAGCCAGGCCCAGCGACAGCGCCGCCCACGCCGCGCCCACGCTGGGATGACCGGCGAACGGCAGCTCGCAGCCGGGCGTGAAAATGCGCACGCGGTAGTCCGCGCCCGCCTCGGGCTGCACGAAGAAGATGGTCTCGGGCAGGTTCAACCAGGCAGCCAGCGCCTGCATCCCTTCGGTGTCCAGGCCTTGGCTGTCGGCAATCACGCCCAGCGGATTGCCGGTACCGGGCTGGCGGGCGAAGACGTCCAGTTGCAGATAGCGGCGCGCGATGCCGGCGGGTTTCACCACGTGATCTGTCCCTGGATGACCGGTTGCACCTGGCCGCCGATCCACACATCGCCCGCTGCATCGACATGGACCTGGACCAGGCCGTCGCGGCCCAGTTCACGCCCCTGGCTGGCGACATAGCGACCGTCGCGGCCAGGCAGGGCGTCGGCGGCCCGCAGATAGGCGCCGATGCTGCCGTTGGCGCTGCCGGTCACCGGGTCTTCGGCCACGCCCACGCCGGGGGCGAAGGCGCGCACGGCCAGGTCGTGTCTGCCGCCCCGGCTGCGTGCGAACACCGCCAGTTTGCCGTTCCCCGGCAATGCGGCAATCCGCGCCTGGTCGGGCTGGAGCGCGCGCAGCGCCGCCTCGTCGGCCAGTTCCAGCAGCCACCAGTCCGGGCCGTTGTTGTACAGCGCCGGCGGCAGCGCGCCACGTGCCGCACCGAAGAACGTCGGCTCCAGCAACCACTCCGGCGTGGCGACGTCGCGATGCACCGCGCGCGGGGTGCGCACGTTGACCAGCCGCGCACCATCGGCCTGTTGGACGTGCACCGGCAACAGGCCCGCTGCGCATTGCTGCACCAGCGTGGTCAGGCCGGAGGCGTCGGGTTGGCGGTTCTCGCTGCGGACCAGGCCCAGTTCCAGCGCCGCCCACGCCGCGCCGACGCTGGGATGGCCGGCGAAGGGAAGCTCGCCCTTCGGCGTGAAGATCCGGATGTGGTAATCCGCGCCATGCCCGCCTACCGGCAGGAAGAAGATCGTCTCGGACAGGTTCAGCCAGGCGGCCAGCGCCTGCATGGAGGTGCTGTCCAGTCCATGGGCCTCCACCACCACGCCCAGCGGATTGCCGGTGCCGGGCACTAGGGCGAACACGTCGAGTTGCAGGTAGCGGCGCTGGATCATGCGGGAGGCGGGTCTGAGAGTGGATCGCGCATTCTGGAATGAATACGACGCGACGTGGGGCGACCAGGCAGCGCGCGCGCTGTCCCGACTGCCGATAGGTGCGCAGGACAGGATCGGGGCACCGCACGCGCGCAGCCTCCGGGTTGACGCGCCAGCGACGCGGGCAACGCAGGCCATCACAGGGTTTCGGACCCGCGCTGGAGAGCGGTTCCATTAGAATTGGAGATTCCGCCCGTGTGATCGGGTTTTTCCTCCCCAATCGTAGACACCACAGCCCCCATGTCAGCTTCCCCCCCGAACGATCGTTGGATCGTGCTCAAGTTCGGCGGCACTTCCGTGTCGCGTCGTCATCGCTGGGACACCATCGGGAAGCTGGCGAAAAAACGGGCGGAAGAAAACGATGCGCGCGTGCTGGTGGTCGTCTCGGCGCTGTCGGGCGTCACCAATGAACTGACCGCCATCGCCGATGGCGCAGCCGATACCGCGGCCCGCGTGGCCGCCCTGGAACTGCGTCACCGCGAATTCCTGGCCGAGCTGGAGCTCGATGCCGACGCCGTATTGGGAGAGCGCCTGGCCGTGTTGCGAGCGCTGGCCGGCGATCCACGTGCGGGCACCCGCGCGCTGGACTGGCAGGCCGAAGTGCTGGGCCAGGGCGAATTGCTTTCATCCACGGTCGGCGCGGCCTATCTGTCGGCCAGCGGCCTGGACATCGGCTGGTGCGACGCGCGCGCGTGGCTGGATGCGATGACCATCCCCAACCAGACCGCATGGGCGCAGCGCCTGTCGGTGTCGTGCGATCCGCGCGGCAGCGATGACTGGCGCGCGCGCTTCCGCACCCAGTCCAACCGCGTGCTGATCAGCCAGGGCTTCATCGCCCGCCACCAGGATGGCGGGACCGCCATCCTGGGCCGCGGCGGTTCGGACACTTCGGCCGCGTATTTCGGCGCGCTGCTCAAGGCCCAGCGCGTGGAGATCTGGACCGACGTGCCGGGCATGTTCAGCGCCAACCCGAAGGAAGTCCCCGACGCGCGCCTGCTGACGCGCCTGGATTACTTCGAGGCGCAGGAAATCGCCACCACCGGTGCCAAGGTGCTGCATCCGCGCTCGATCAAGCCCTGCCGCGATGCCGGCGTGCCGATGGCCATCCTGGACACCGAGCGCCCCGAGCTGCCGGGCACCAGCATCGACGGCAACGCGGTCACCGTGCCGGGTGTCAAGGCGATCAGTCGTCGCAACGGCATCGTGCTGGTGTCGATGGAAGGCATCGGCATGTGGCAGCAGGTCGGCTTCCTGGCCGATGTGTTCGCGCGCTTCAAGAAGCATGGGTTGTCGGTGGACCTGATCGGTTCGTCCGAGACCAACGTCACCGTGTCGCTGGATCCGTCCGAAAACCTGGTCAGCACCGATGTGCTGGCCGCGTTGTCCTCGGACCTAGCCGAGATCTGCCGGGTCAAGGTGATCGCGCCGTGCGCGGCCATCACCCTGGTCGGCCGCGGCATGCGCTCGCTGCTGCACAAGCTCTCGGACGTGTGGGCCACCTTCGGCAAGGAGCGCGTGCACCTGATCAGCCAGTCGTCCAACGACTTGAACCTGACCTTCGTCATCGACGAAGCCGACGCCGATGGCCTGCTGCCGATCCTGCACGCCGAGCTGATCGACAGTGGCGCCATGCCCGTGGAAGAGACCAGCGTATTCGGCCCGCGCTGGCGCGAACTCAATGGCGCGGTGCGCCCACGCCAGACGCCGTGGTGGCAGATCCAGCGCGCGCAGCTGCTGGCGCTCGCCCCAGCGGGGACGCCGACCTATGCCTATCACCTGCCGACGGTGCGCGAGCGCGCCCGCGCGCTGGCGGCGATCACCCCGATCGATCATCGCTTCTACGCGATCAAGGCCAACTCGCATCCGGCGATCCTGCGCACCCTGGTCGAGGAAGGTTTCGGCCTGGAGTGCGTGTCGCATGGCGAGCTCAAGCACGTGTTCTCTTCGGTGCCGGGGCTGGACCCGCGCCGCGTGCTGTTCACCCCGAGCTTCGCGCCGCAGCACGAGTACGAGGCGGCCTTCGCGCTGGGGGTCAACGTGACCCTGGACAGTGTCGAAGCGCTGCAGCGCTGGCCGCAGATCTTCCAGGGCCGCAACCTGTGGGTGCGTGTGGACCTGGGCCACGGCGATGGCCACCACGAGAAGGTCAACACCGGCGGCAAGGCTTCCAAGTTCGGCCTGTCGGCTGCGCGCATCGATGAATTCGTCGCACTGGCGCGGTCCTTGAACATCACCCTGACCGGCCTGCATGCGCACCTGGGCAGCGGCGTGGAAGCCGAAGGCCACTGGCGCCTGATGTGCGACGAGCTGGCCGGCTTTGCCCGCCGCATCGGCACCATCGAGGTGATCGACATCGGTGGCGGTCTGCCGATTCCGTACCACGCCGATGACGAGCCTTTCGACCTGGCTGCGTGGTCGCGCGGGCTGGAAGAGGTCAAGGCGGTGCATCCGGCCTTCCGCCTGGCGATCGAGCCCGGCCGTTACCTGGTGGCCGAGGCCGGCGTGCTGCTGGCCAATGCCACCCAGGTGATCGAAAAGGACGGCGTGCGCCGCGTGGGTCTCGACGCCGGCATGAACACACTCATCCGCCCGGCGCTGTACGACGCCTGGCACGACATCGCCAACCTGAGCCGCCTGGACGACACGGCCACCACGAGCTTCGACGTGGTCGGCCCGATCTGCGAATCCTCCGACGTGTTCGGCCGTCGCCGCGCCTTGCCGGTGGCGACCGCGCCGGGCGATGTCATGGCGATCTCCGACGCCGGCGCCTACGGTTACAGCATGGCCAGTACCTACAACCAGCGCGAGCTGCCCAACGAAGTGATCATTGATGTCTGAGTGGACCTTCCAGCGCGAGACCGTCAAGCAGTTCCGCTTCGTCGGCTGCGACTTCGATCCGGCCACCGGCGTGGCGCGTCTGCGTTACGCCTTCGACCAGGGTCCGGAGCTGGTGGAGACGGTGAGTTTCCCTGGTGCGCCGTTCGCGCTTGATGCGGATCGTACCCAGGCCGTGCAGCGTGCACTGCGCCTGCTGCACCTGATCGCCGGCGTGAGCTACTACAAAGCGGGCGTGCCGCCCGAGCTGGTCATCGAGGGCGCGCCCATCGATGCCGATACCGCGGCATTGATGGAGGACGTGTACACGCACGGCCTGGGCGAGTTTGCCTACCGCAACGGGCTGGACCTGCACGGCCGCATCCGCTTCCCGGCCAGCGAAGCGGCCGACGACGCGCAGGCGCCTGCACTGGGCCTGGCCTCGCACGCGCTGGTGGCCATCGGCGGCGGCAAGGATTCGCTGGTGTCGATCGAAGCGCTGCGCCATGCCGGCGTTGCGCAGACGGTGAGCTGGATCGGTGGATCGCAGCTGATCGCCGCGTGCGCGGCGCGCACCGGCCTGACGACCCTGAACATCGGCCGCGCGCTGGCGCCGGCGCTGTTCGAGCTCAACCGCCAGGGCGCCTACAACGGCCACATCCCGGTGACCGCGATCAATTCGGCGATCCTGGTGGTGGCCGCGCTGCTGCGCGGCGTGGACCAGGTGGTGTTCTCCAACGAGCGCTCGGCCAGCTACGGCAGCCTGATCATCGCCCCCGACGGCAGCGGCACCAACGAGGTGAACCACCAGTGGTCCAAGGGTTGGGCGTTCGAGTCGCTGTTCGGCGCCCACGTGCAGCGCCATGTGGCCGCCGATCTGTCGTACTACTCGCTGCTGCGTCCGCTGTCCGAGTTGGCCGTGGCGCGGCAGTTCGCCAAGACCGATCACTACGACGCGCATTTTTCCAGCTGCAACCGCAACTTCCACATCCTGGGCGAGCGGCCGGTCAATCGCTGGTGCGGCATGTGCCCCAAGTGCCATTTCGTGTTCCTGGCGTTGAGCAACTTCATGCCCAAGCCGCGGCTGCTGAACATCTTCGGCCGCAACCTGCTGGACGATCCGGCGCAGACCGCCGGCTTCGACGCGCTGCTGGAATACCAGGACCACAAGCCGTTCGAATGCGTGGGCGAGGGACGCGAATCCCGCGCGGCGATGGCTGCGCTGGGTCAGCGCCCGGAGTGGCGGGAGGACGCGCTGGTGGCACGTTTCAATCGCGAGATCGCCCCGCAGCTTGAGGGGGACGAACTGCAGATCGCGCCGCTGCTGCAGCCCGAGGGCGAGCATCGTATTCCGCCGGCACTGTGGGATCAGCTGCGTGCGCATTTCGCAGCTTGAGGGTCAGCGCGTCGCGCTGTGGGGTTGGGGGCGCGAAGGCCGCGCCGCCCATACGCTGCTGCGCCGACGCGTGCCCGCGCTGCCGCTGACCCTGTTCTGCAACGCTGCCGAAGCCGCACAGGCGCAAGCGCTGGGCGATCCGCTGCTGCATACCCACACGCAGGTGACCGGCGCGGCGCTCGGCGGCTTCGATGTCGTGATCAAGTCGCCGGGCATCAGCCCGTATTCGCCGGAAGCCGTGGAAGCCCAGGCGCTGGGCGCGCGCCTGCTGGGAGGCACCGCGCTGTGGTTTGGCGAGCACCCGGACGCGCGCACCGTCTGCGTCACCGGCACCAAGGGCAAGAGCACCACTACCGCGCTGCTGGCGCACCTGCTGCGTGCGGGCGGCCACCGTACCGCGCTGGCCGGCAACATCGGCCTGCCGCTGCTGGAAGTGATGGACCCGCAGCCCGCGCCCGAGCTGTGGGCGATCGAGCTGTCCAGTTATCAGACCGGCGCGGTCGCCGATGGTGGCGTGCGGCCGGAAGTGGCCGTAGTGCTGAACCTGTTTCCAGAACACCTGGACTGGCACGGCAGCCAGCAGCGCTACATCGACGACAAGCTGGCGCTGGTGACGCGTGCCAAGCCGCGAAGCGCCGTGCTCAACGCGGCCGATCCGGTCCTGTCGCAGCTGGAACTGCCGGACAGTGGCATCGTCTGGTTCAACCGCGGGGATGGCTGGCATCTGCGCGGCGATGTGCTGTATCGCGGCGAGGCAGAAGTCTTCGACACCCGCACCGTGCCGCTACCGGGCCGGCACAACCGCGGCAACCTGTGCGCCGTGCTGGCGGCGATCGAAGCGCTCGGGCTTGAAGCCACCGCGCTGGCGCCGGCTGCGGTGACCTTTCAGCCGTTGCCCAATCGCCTGCAGACGATCGGCACGCGCGCTGGCATCACCTACGTCAACGACTCGATCAGCACAACGCCTCACGCCACCCTGGCGGCGCTGGACTGCTTCTCAGGCCAGCGCATCGCACTGCTGGTGGGCGGCCACGATCGCGGCCTGGACTGGCATGACTTCGCGCAGGCCATGCGCACCCAGGCGCCGCTGGGCATCGTGACCCTGGGCGCGAACGGGCCACGCATCCATGCCTTGCTGGAAGAAGTGGCGGGCGAAGGTGGATTTGCGCTTTCGTCCGCGCTCGACCTGGCCTCGGCGATGCACCAGGCCGAAGCGATGCTCGGCGGACAGGGCGTGGTGCTGCTGTCGCCCGGCGCGCCGAGCTTCGGGATGTATCGCGATTACGTGGAGCGGGGGAAGGACTTCGCGCGGATTGCGGGGTTTGATCCGGAGGCGATTGTCGCGATTCCGGGGTTGGGCGTGGCCTGATCTTTGCGATGATTGCTTGGCTCGATCCACGCTAGCGCAGTAGCGCGATCAAAAGCGTTCGTGCCGCTGTGCGGCCCGGCCCACTTTCCGGGCGCGTGCAAAGAAAGCGGGCAAAGAAGTGCGCTTCAACAGCCGCATGAGGGTCACGCTCCGGCCGTACGTCCGCTGTGCGGGTTCACTACGGGTTGAAGCCTTCTTGGGAGGGACATCCGTGTTCCCTTCCAAGAACAACGTGCATCCATGCATGTCGCCCCGTATCAAGTCCGGGGCGGCTCTGCGAGTTTATCCCTCGATCCCTGGTGGCGTGCCTCAAGGGGCAAAAAGCAAAGCAGCGGAGCAAGCTCCGCTCTACAAACAGCGCAGGAGCAAATGCGCTTGTAGAGCCGCTCAACCGAAGCAGTCGATCCGGCAAAACAACAAAGCCCCGATGACCGGGGCTTGAAGCGTCACAACGCGAAGACCCCAATCAACCGCTGAACGGATTGAACGCCGCCGTATACCCCGACGACGACACCACCTTCTGCAGCGCATCGGACACCCGCAGGTTGCCGGCGATCAACTGGCGCGTTTCCGGGCCCACACCATCCATGCGGCCGGTGCTGGCGCCCTTGAAGTCACTGACCTTGCCACCGGCTTCGCGGACCAGCAGCACGCCGGCGGCAATGTCCCAATCTTTCACGCCCGCCTCGAAATAGGCGTCGGCACGGCCGCAGGCCACGTAGGCCAGATCCAGCGCGGCCGAACCGGTGCGGCGGATGTCTTCGGCGTGGTTGAGCAGTTCGCGCACGCATTCCAGGTGCGCGCCGACGCGGGCACGCTCACGCGGGGGGAAGCCGGTGTGGATCATCGCGCCGGTCAGCTCCTTGCGGTCGGACACGCGGATCTTGCGTTCGTTGAGCTGCGCGCCAGCACCGCGGCTGGCGGTGAACAGCTCGTTGCGCAGCGGGTCGAAGATCACCGCGTCGGTGGGCTCGCCGTTGTCGACCAGGGCAATGGACACGCAGTAGTGGCCGAAGCCGTGCAGGTAGTTGCTGGTGCCATCGAGCGGATCGATGACCCAGTGGTAGCGCCCGTTCTTGCCGGGGATGATGCCGCCTTCCTCACCGACGATGCCGTACTCGGGATAGGCGCGGCGCAATTCCTTGATGATCGCCTTCTCGGCATCGGCGTCCACTTCGCTGGCATAGTCCATGCGGTCCTTCTGGACCACGTTCAGCGCGTCGAGCTTGTTGATGCTGCGAAGCAGGACGTTGCCCCCGATGCGCGCGGCCTTGGTCATGACGGTGACGACGGGATTAAGCATGCAAAACGACCTCGGGTCAGGCGAACGTGTGGAACGCGGCAGGTGGAAAGAGCAGGCCGGCGCGGCGGCCGGACCGGAGATTCTACCATCGCCGGCCATCGGGCCTGAAATGGCAGCAGCCGACCACGATGGATGGCGCGTTTCAGGTGCCCAATTGGGCCTGTTTGCGTTCGGTGCGATGCCGCCAGGCGCATGAACGCCTAGAATCCGCGCCATGGATTCCTTCGATACTTCCGCCGCCGCACGCGTCCGTTTCGTGCTGGTGGGCACCCAGCATCCCGGCAACATCGGCGCGGCCGCCCGCGCCCTCAAGACCATGGGCCTGGCCCAACTGGTCCTGGTCCAGCCGGAGAAATATCCGCACGAAGAGGCCTATCGCCGCGCCGCCGGGGCCGACGATCTGCTGGCCGAGGCCGTGATCACCGACGACGTGGCCACCGCCGTGGCCGATTGCCGACTGGTGCTGGGCTGCACCGCGCGCAGCCGCCGCGTTCAGCTGGAGGAACACAGCCCGCGCCAGGCCGCCGCCCGCCTGGCCCGGGCCGCCGGCGAAGGTCCGGTGGCCTTGTTGTTCGGCCGCGAGCGCACGGGGCTGACCAACGAGGAGCTGCAGCTGTGCCATGCAGCCGTGCACATCGATGCCAATCCCGATTACAGCTCGCTCAACCTGGCCGCCGCGGTCCAGGTGCTGGCTTACGAGACTCGGCTGGCGTTGAAGGCCACGGCCGTCGCCGCGCCGGCCGACGACGCTGGCGAGCCGCGCGTGTCGCCGGCCACCCATGCCCAGTTGGAAGGCATGTTCACGCAGCTGGCCGAAACCCTGGACCAGATCGATTTCCACAAGGGTCGTGCGCCTGAATCGGCCATGCGCAAGCTGCGGCGCCTGTTCCTGCGGACCGACCTGGATGAGAAGGAAGTGCGCCTGCTGCGCGGCATCCTGGCCGACACCCAGCGCATGGCACGCCTGGCCCAGGAGGGCGCGGGGAACAAAATTGTCGGGTTGTAAACATTTCGGCTAGGCTGGCGCGTCTTCCCAGCGGATTCCCCGTGTTGCGCACCTGGTTCGTTGGCGTACTGCTGGTGCTTGTGCTGTCGGTCGCCCCGCTCCAGGCAGCGCCGGTGCCGGGCGAGGACGACCCGCATGTGCTGGTGCTGGGGCGCATCAGCGACGATCCCCGGGCGCATTACGCCCAGCTCAAGCCGCTGCTGGACTACGTGGTGGCGCACATGGGCGATGTCGGGATCACCGGCGGGCGCATCCTGATGGCCCGCGACGCGCGCCAGATGAGCAGCTACCTGCGCCGTGGACGCGTCGACTGGGTCACCGAGACCTCCGGCACGGGCATGGACCTGCAGCGTCGCTCCGGTGCTCAGCCGCTGCTGCTGACCGAGCGCGGCGGCGCAAGCGTCTATCACACGGTCCTGTTCACGCGCGCAGATTCGGGCATCACGACCCTGGCTGGCCTGCGCGGCAAGTCGCTGGCGCTGCAGGGCGTGGGGTCGACCAGTGCCTACGTGATGCCGGCAGCGACCGTGCTGGCGGCTGGGTTGCCGATGGAGATCCTGCTCTCACCGCAGGATCGGCCCGATCGCGATTCGGTCGGTTATGTCTTTGCCCGGTCGGAGTTGAACATCGCCGCGTGGGTCGACAAGGGCATGGTCGACGCTGGCGCCCTGAGCAACCTGGACTGGAAGGACCCGCGCCGGATGCCCGAGGCGTTCCGCCGCAACATGCGCGTGCTGACCCAGACCGCGGACTATCCGCGCGCGTTGGAGATGGTGCGCCCGGGCCTGGACCCGGCCGTGCGCGAACGCCTGCACCAGGTGCTGCTGGACGCCGCGCAGGATCCCCAGGCGCGCGAGGCGATGAAGCGGTTCTTCGGCACCACCCGGTTCCTGCAGCTCGATGCCACCTCGCTGCAGGCGCTGGGACGGGTGCGCGATGCCGGCGCCCGCGTGCGCGAGCAGATCGAGTGAGCCTGATCCGACGCTTCGGCCTGCAGGCGCAGCTGGCCGTGGTGATGGGCGTCACCCTGGTGGTGGTGCTGGCGCTGATGGGCCTGCTGCTGCTGCGCCAGCGCGCCATGCAGGCCGAAGTCGACCAACTCGGCCGCCAGGCGGTGCACGCGATGGCGGCCGAAGGCCTGACCCGCCGCGGGGCGGCCATGGTCGAGCAACTGGCCGATTCGCTGGCCAACCCGATGTATTACTCGGACCTGGACGCCATCGGCGCGATGGTGCGCGAGGCCAGCCGCCAGCCGGACGTGGCCTATGTGCTGGTATTCGATGCCGACGGCAAGGTGGTCAACGACGGTTCCTGGGACATGGCCTCTTATGGCCAGCCGATGCAGGGACCGGTGGCCGCGCGCGCACTGGCCAGCCAGGACCGGCTGACCCAGTGGACCGACAAGGTGGTCGAAGTCTCCAAGGTGGTCGAACTGGGCGACGCCCGGCTGGGCGGCGTGCGGGTCGGGTATTCGCTGGCCAACGCGCAGGCCAGCGAAGAACAGGCATCGGCGTCGCTGCGACAGCGGCTGGACGCGCTGGGCCGTCGCCACATCGGCTGGATCGCCACGTTGATGGGCGCGCTGCTGGTGGTGGGTGCGGTGGTGGTCTGGTATGCGCAGCGCGCGCTGGTGCGGCCCATCCGTGCCCTGGCCCAGTCCGCGCGCGCGATCGGGGTGGGCGACTACGACGTGCCGCGCGCGACCAGCGAGCGCCACGACGAGATGGGCGAGCTGGTCCGTGCCTTTGCCGACATGAGCGACAGCATCTCGCGGCACGACCGCGACGTGCGGCGCATGGCCTACACCGATGCCTTGACCGGCCTGACCAACCGGCTGGCGTTCCGCGAGAGCCTGGACCATCGCATCGCGCTGCTGCGCGGGGCCGGGCGCGAGCTGGCGCTGCTGTTCGCCGATATCGATGACTTCAAGCGGGTCAACGATTCGCTCGGCCACGAGGCCGGCGACGAGGTGCTGCTGCATTTCGCCGCGCGCATCCGCGATGCGGTCGAGCGCCTGGGCGGCGACGACGCGCTGGTGGCGCGCTTCGGCGGCGATGAGTTCGTGATCCTGATCCAGCAGGGCAACGTGCGTGCCGCCGCGAAGGCCCTGGCCGAGGAGATGGTCCAGTTGCTCGGCCAGCCGCTGACGGTGCAGGGGCGGCAGGTGTTCCTGGGCACCTCGGTCGGCATCACCCTGTTCCCCGAGGACGCGTCCGGGGCCACGGCGCTGATGAAGAACGGCGACGTGGCGATGTACCAGGCCAAGATGGCCGGCAAGAACTGCTACCGCTTCTACAGCCGCGCGATGGACCAGGCGGTGGAGCGCCGGGTGCGCCTGGAAGCCGAGCTGCGCGGCGCCTGGGACCGGGACGAGATGAGCCTGGTCTACCAGCCCATCTATCGGCTTTTGGACAACCGCATCGTCGGCGCCGAGGCCTTGCTGCGCTGGCAGCATCCGGAGATGGGGGCGATCTCGCCCTCGGTGTTCATCGACGTGGCCGAGCAGAGTGGCCTGATCGAGCAGATCGGCCCGCGCGTGCTGCGTGCGGCCTGTGCCGCGGCTTCGCGCTGGCACGCGGTGGGCGGGGAGCACGTGGCGCCGTTCGTTTCGGTCAATGTCTCGCCGCGCCAGTTGCGCAGCGGCGACCTGCCCGAGCTGGTGACCCACGCGCTGCGCGATACCGGACTGTCGGCAGACCGCCTGCACCTGGAACTGACCGAGACCGCGGTGATCGGTGACGAAGCCCACGCCAGCACCATGCTGGCCAAGCTGCATCGCGCCGGGGTCAAGGTGTGGCTCGATGATTTCGGCACCGGTTTCTCGGGCCTGAGCCACTTGCGCCGGGTGCCGGTGGACGGGGTCAAGATCGACCGTAGCTTCATCGCCGACCTGCAGCGCAATCCCGACGATCTGGCACTGACCACCGCGATCATCGCCATGGCGCATTCATTGGGGATCTCGGTGGTGGCCGAGGGCGTGGAGAAGCAGGGTCAGTTCGACCTGCTGCGCGAGCGCGGCTGCGACCTGGCGCAGGGCTTCTGGCTGGGCTATCCGCTCAACGAGAGCGAGTTCATCCAGCTGCTGACCTGACCGCAGATGCGCGTGCCGGCTGGCGCGCGCCAGGCATCAAGCCATCAGCTTGTGGATCTGGTGCATCACCATCTGGACCAGGTTGCCCGACAAGAAGCCGAACACCACGATCGCCACGATGCCCAATCCCCATGCGCCGAGCATCAGCTTGCCATCGCGTTCGAGCAGGGCGAACACGTAGACCAGCAACAGCAGGCCGAACAGGTAGTTGGTGAACGGGATCGGCAGCGCCAGCAGCAGGCCCAGCAGCAGCAACAGCAGGCCGGTGAAGGCACTGGCCAGGCGGCTGTCCAGCATCGCCGGCCAGCGCGGGCGCACGACCTTTTCCAGCCAGCGCAGCGGCTTGGCGACCACGTCGCGGAAGCGCACCACCGAGTGCCGCGAAGGCCCGCGGATGGCGATGAAGCGTGGCAGCCACGGCTTGCGCAGGCCCAGCAGCAGCTGCGCGCCCACCAGCATCACCAAGGGTCCGCTGATGCCGCCGGCAAGGCCCGGGATCGGGATGAACGAGGGCAGGGTGCCGATGAACAGCAACATCCCGAATGCGGTCTGCTGCAGGTCGGCCAGCAGGTCGACCAGGCGCAGGCGCTCGGCCGGATCACCGGCGGCCATGTCGTCGAGCAGGCTGCGGGTGGTGTCCGCGGCGACGTGCGGATCAGCCGACGATGTCGTCATCGTCATCGTCCTCGCCAGTCAGTTTCTGCAGCAGCAGTTTGTCCACGCGGGCGCCGTCCAGGTCCACGACCTCGATGCGCCAGCCGGCCCAGTCGAAGTGCTCGCCCACATGCGGGATGCGGCCGAAGTGTTCGATCACCATGCCTGCGGCGGTGTTGTAGTCGTGCTCGTCCTGGTCGGGCAGGGCCACGCCGCCCAGCACTTCGCGCAGGTCGTCGTTGGACAGCGAGCCGTCGATCAGCAGCGAGCCATCGTCGCGGGTCGTGACCAGGGCCTTGGGATCGGGGTTCTCGGTGAGCTGGTGATGGCGGCCGACGACCGCGTTCATCAGGTCGCTCAGCGTGACCATGCCCTGGATCTCGCCGTATTCATCCACGACCAGGGCCAGCGACTGCTGCTCTTCGCGCAGGATTTCCAGCAGCTTCATCGCGTGGGTCGATTCGGAGACGAACAGTGGTGCGCGCAGCTCGGTGAACAGCTCCGGAGAGTGGTCTGCGATGCGGTCCAGCAGCGACTTGACCTCCAGGATGCCGACCACGTCCTGGTCGTTCTCGCGGTATACCGGGAAGCGCGAATAGCGCGACTCGCGCATCGTCTCCAGGTTTTCGGCATAGGGCGCGGCCACGTCCAGCCAGATGATGCGCTTGCGCGGGGTCATCAGGCTGTCGGCGGTGCGATCGCCCAGGCGCAGCACGCGGTTGACCATATTGCGTTCATCGTCGTCGATCACGCCCTGCTCGTGGCTTTCGCTCACCAGCATGCGGATCTCCTCTTCGGTCACGGCGTGGCGCGCGTCGTCCTTGATGCCCAGCATGCGCAGGACGGTACGGTTGATCGCGCCCAACACGAAGACCAATGGGCGCGCGATGCGCGAGAGCCAGTCAAGTGGAATTGCAACCGCTGAAGCGATCTTTTCGGCGTTGGTAAGCGCCAGGCGTTTGGGGATCAGCTCGCCGAAGATCACCGACGCGGCGGTGATCATGGTCACCGCCACAACGCCGCCAATGATCGACGCATACCGCGGGTTCAATGGAATCCATGGCGCTAGCCATGCAGTCAGGACTTCGCTTAGCGCGTCGCCCCCTAGCACGCCGGTAAGGACGGTGATGCCTGTGATGCCGATCTGTACGGTGGATAGCAGATTGTCTGGATGCTCGGCCAATGCCAGAGCGGTGCGAGCACCTCGACTCTCGATCGCCATGTGCTTGAGGCGATGTTTGCGCGAGGTCATGAGCGCCATCTCTGAAATTGCAAAGAAGGCATTCAGGACTATCAGAAAAACAACGGTCAGCAGCAGGAACACAGTGCGCCCTCCCGATCAGATGAAGAGGCGGAGCGTGTCCGGCGGGTGGCCGCGCGTGGGGCGGCCGGGGGCGTGGGGTCGTCTTCCATAGGGTGCACCCTTCGCAGGGCGCGCCGGGAGTCTAGCAAATGCGGAGGGGATTCCCGGTGCATGCGGGCGAACCGTTCCGGATCAAGCGCTTGGCGCCGATTTGCAGGGCCGGTTGCACCCGGCGGACATGAAACCGTCATAATTCCATCCTTGATGGCCGTCCCTCCCGCGACGGCGGACGCGCCACGCATGTTTTCCCTGCAGACCATCTTCGGCTCCGGCCAGCAGTTCTACACCTTGCTCGACGAGGCCGCCGACGCCGCCCATGAAAGCACCAAGGCGCTGCATCTGATGATGAAGGGCTCCAACCGCCAGCCGGCGCTGGATGCCTTCAAGCTGGCCCGCCAGCGCGAGCGCCAGGCCTCGGACAAGATCGGCCAGGCGCTGGTGGACAGCTTCATCACCCCGATCGAGCGCGAGGACATCGAGGCGCTGGGTTCGGCCCTGCACAAGATCCCCAAGCAGGTGGAGAAGTTCGCCGACCGCTACTCGCTGGCCGTCACCCACCTGGAACACATCGACTTCGCCCCGCGAGCGGCGATGCTCGAACAGGCCGCCAGCGTGGTCCAGGACATGGTCACCGCGCTGCCCAAGATGAACCTGGACAACGTGACCGCGCTTTACGAAAAGCTGCGCGCGCTGGAGAACGAGGCCGACCGGCTGATGCTGGAGCTGTACCGGGATATCTATTCCGGCCGCCTGGACAGCCTGCAGATGTTCCTGCTCAAGGAATTCTTCGAGATCCTGGAGAAGGCCATCGACCGCTGCCAGGAAGCCGGCGCGGTGGTCTACCAGATCGTCCTGAAGAACTCCTGATCACCATGCTGGCGACCTGCATGCTGTCCGGCCTCCAGACCAAGGGGCGCGGTGTTCCCCCCGCGTTCGAGCCCGCCGCCCATCTCCTGTGCTCCGACGCCAGGCATCGAAGCAGTCCCCTTGACGCAACAGGGGGACTGCGATGCTGAGTCTGGTCATCGTGGTGATCCTGGCCGCGCTCGTCTTCGAGTTCATCAACGGCTTTCACGACACCGCCAACTCCATTGCCACCGTGGTGGCCACCAAGGTGCTGGCACCGGGCTGGGCCGTGGCGCTGGCGGCGGTGACCAACCTGATCGGCGCGCTCACCGGCACGGCCGTCGCGGCCACCATCGCCACCGGCATCATCAATACCGAGGTGGTCGCGGCCAGCTCGCAGGTGATCCTGTGCGCGCTGCTGGGCGGCATCGTCTGGAACCTGATCACCTGGTGGAAAGGCCTGCCGTCCTCGTCCAGCCATGCGCTGATTGGCGGCCTGTGCGGCGCCGGACTGGCGGCGGCGCACAACAACTGGGACGCGCTGATCTGGTCGGAGAGCGTCGGCAACTGGGCCAAGAACAAGGGCCTGTTGTGGAAGGTATTCGTGCCGATGATCACCTCGCCGATCGCGGGCTTCCTGCTGGGCGTGGCGATGATGCTGCTGTTGT
>JBIIHJ010000219.1:0-6722 GCA_044235875.1 Pseudoxanthomonas sp. | reverse complement strand
TTCGACCAGCGCATCATCGATTACGTGGTAGCCGAGTTCAAGAAGGAGTCGGGCGCCGACCTGTCGAAGGACGTGCTGGCGCTGCAGCGGCTGAAGGATTCGGCCGAGAAGGCCAAGATCGAGCTGTCGTCGGGCCAGCAGACCGAGATCAACCTGCCGTACATCACGGCCGATGCCTCGGGCCCGAAGCACCTGAACATGAAGCTGACCCGCGCCAAGCTGGAAGCGCTGGTGGAAGACCTGATCAAGAAGTCGATCGAGCCGTGCCGCACCGCGCTCAATGACGCCGGCCTGCGCGCCAGCGACATCGGCGAGGTGATCCTGGTCGGCGGCCAGACCCGCATGCCCAAGGTGCAGGCGGCGGTGACCGAGTTCTTCGGCAAGGAGCCGCGCAAGGACGTCAACCCCGACGAGGCCGTGGCGCTGGGCGCGGCGATCCAGGGCGGCGTGCTGGGCGGCGACGTCAAGGACGTGCTGCTGCTGGACGTGACCCCGCTGTCGCTGGGCATCGAGACGCTGGGTGGCGTGTTCACCAAGATCATCGAAAAGAACACCACCATCCCGACCAAGGCCTCGCAGACCTTCTCCACCGCCGAGGACAACCAGTCTGCCGTGACCGTGCACGTGCTGCAGGGTGAGCGCGAACAGGCCCGCTTCAACAAGTCGCTGGCCCGCTTCGACCTGTCGGGTATCGAGCCGGCCCCGCGCGGCCTGCCGCAGGTGGAGGTGTCCTTTGACATCGACGCCAACGGCATCCTGCACGTGTCGGCCAAGGACAAGAAGACCAACAAGGAACAGAAGGTCGAGATCAAGGCCGGTTCGGGTCTGTCGGACGACGAGATCGCCCGGATGGTCGCCGACGCCGAAGCGCACCGCGACGAGGACAAGAAGTTCCAGGAACTGGTCGTGGCCCGCAACCAGGCCGATGGTCTGATCCACGCCACCCGTAGCGCGATCACCGAGCACGGCGCCAAGGTCGGTGGCGATGTGATCGGCAAGGTCGAGGCCGCGCTGTCCGAACTGGAAACGGCGATGAAGGGCGAGGACAAGGCACAGATCGAAGCCAAGTCCAAGGCCCTGGAAGAAGCCGGCCAGTCGCTCTATGCCGCGGCTTCAGCGGGCGACCAGGGTGCAGGCCCGGAGTCGGGTGCCCAGCAGGCCAACCGCGCTGCCGACGACGTGGTGGACGCCGAGTTCACCGAGGTCAAGGACGACAAGAAGTAAGCGTCTGTCCACGATCTGCAACACCTGAAGGAGGAGCGGGGCCACGGCTCCGCTCCTTCGGCATTTCCGGCATCGTCGTGCCCTTGGTCGGGCACACGGACGATGCAGGCTCCACCCATTCAATCCAGGCTTTCTTCCGGCAATGAGCAAACGCGATTACTACGAGGTCCTGGGCGTCTCCCGCACCGCCACCGACGATGAGCTGAAGAAGGCTTACCGCCGCTGTGCGATGAAATTCCACCCTGACCGCAACCCGGGCGATGCGTCGGCCGAGGTGTCGTTCAAGGAGTGCAAGGAGGCCTACGAGGTCCTGTCCGACGGCGGCAAGCGCCGCATGTACGACCAGCACGGCCACGCCGCGTTCGAACATGGAATGGGCGGCGGTGGCGGCGGGCCTGGCTTCGGTGGCGCCGACATGGGCGACATCTTCGGCGACATCTTCGGCAACATCTTTGGCGGCGGGGCCGGTGGCGGGCGCGCGGCACGTCGCGGAGCCGACATCGGCTACGTGATGGAGCTGGACCTGGAAGACGCCGTGGCCGGGGTCGAGAAGCGCATCGAGATCCCGACCATGGCCGCCTGCGAGCCCTGCCACGGCAGCGGTTCGGAGGACGGCAAGACCGAGACCTGCACCACCTGCGGTGGTCGCGGCCAGGTCCGCATGCAGCGCGGCATCTTCACCATGCAACAGGTCTGTCCGCATTGCGAAGGACGTGGCCAGGTAATCCGCAACCCATGCAAGACCTGCCACGGTGCAGGCCGCATCGAAGAAGAACGCGTGCTGTCGGTGAAGATCCCGGCTGGCGTGGACAGCGGCGACCGCATCCGCCTGTCAGGCGAGGGCGAGGCCGGTCCCGCTGGTACGCCGGCAGGCGATCTGTACGTGGAGGTGCGGGTGCGCGAGCACGACATCTTCCAGCGCGACGGCGACGACCTGCATTGCGACGTGCCGATCCGCATCTCGCAGGCGGCGCTGGGCGACACCGTGCGCGTGCCGACGCTGGGGGGCGAGGCCGAGATCCGCGTCCCGGCCGAAACCCAGACCGGCAAGCTGTTCCGCCTGCGCGGCAAGGGCGTCAAGTCCGTGCGCAGCCGCTCCACCGGGGATCTGTTCTGCAAGGTCGTGGTCGAGACGCCGGTCAACCTGACGGCCGAACAGCGCGACATCCTGCAGAAGTTCGAGGCCACCTTTGTCGGCGACGACGAAGCGCGCAAGCACTCGCCCAAGTCGGCTACGTTCCTGGATGGCGTGAAGGGGTTCTGGGACCGGATGACGTCCTGACGGCGGCGCCGCGATCGGCGCGGCGTCCGCCAACGCATAGAATGACGCCCGGTTTCCCCGGGCGTTTTCTTTTGCACGCATCGTATCCCGTCATCGGCATCGTCGGCAGCGCCGGCGCCTATGGGCGCTGGCTGAGCCAGTTCCTGCAGCGGCACCTGGGCTTGCAGGTCATTGGACACGATCCGGCCGATCCAAATTCGCAGTCGCCCGAGGCCCTGATCGAACAGGCGCAGGTGCTGATCTTCAGCGCGCCCATCCGCGTGACCGCTGACCTAATCGGCGACTACGCGCGCCTGGCCGCCGGCCGCGAGCGTGGCCAGCTGTGGATGGATCTGACCTCGATCAAGGCCGGGCCGGTCGCGGCGATGCTGGCCTCGCAGGCCGAAGTGGTGGGGCTGCATCCAATGTCTGCGCCCCCCAAGTCGCCGACGCTCAAGGGCCGGCCGATGGTGGTGTGCGAGGCGCGGTTGGATGCGTGGAGGCCTTGGCTGCAAACGCTGCTCGAGGCATTGGAGGCACAGTGCGTGCGCACCACGCCGCATCACCACGACCAGGTGATGGCGCTGGTGCAGGCGCTGGTCCATGCCGGGCACCTGGCCCAGGCCGGCGTGCTGCGGCGCTATGCCGATCGGGTGGGTTCGCTGGCTGAGCTGTTTCCGTATCGCTCTGCCTCGTTCGAGATGGATGGCGCGATGATCTCGCGCATCCTCTCGCTCAACCCTGCGATCTACGAGGACATCCAGTTCGGCAACCCGCATGTACCGGCAGTGCTTGATGCGCTGGTCGAGGAACTTGCCCGCCTGCGCGACCAGGTCAGGGCCGGGGACGAGTCGGCGCGCGCCGCGTTCCGCCAGCAGATGCTGGCCGACAACAAGGGCGCGGTAGGCGCCGAAGCGCTGGCTGATGGCAACTATCGCTTCGAGCGCATCGGCTACCTGCTGGCCGACCTGGCCGAACCCTGCAGCCTGTCGGTGCATCTGCCGCTGGACCAGCCCGGCTCGCTGCGGGCGATGCTGCACGTGTTCGAGCGGCACGGCGTGAGCATTGCGTCGCTGCATTCGCTGCGCAATCCGGCCGGCGAAGTGCATTTCCGACTGGGTTTCGATACCGGCACCGATCTGGTCGCACTGGCCGCGGCGGCCGATGAAGTCGATGCCAGCTGCATCGGCCGGGTGCTGGACCGCAACGTGTTCGCGACCGATCTGTTGGCACGACCGGCCAGTGGCAGGCTGAGCATCGCCGACCTGCAGCGCCGCCCGGCAACCGAGGACGACATCCCCGCGCTGCTGGCCCTGCGCGAAGCCACGATGCGCGCGCACATGGAAAACTCCGGCGCCGATGTCTCGCCGGCCAGCATGCGTGCGCGCCTGCTCAACGGCTACCAGCACGCCAGGGTGCTGCTGCACGACGGGCGCGTCGCCGGCCTGCTCAAGCTGGACCGCAGCGGCGCTGACTACGTGGTGATGCAGATCCAGGTCGCGCCCGCGCTGCAAGGCTTCGGCCTGGGCAAGGCGTTGCTGCTGGAATACATCGCCGAGGCGCGCGCTGCCGGCAAGGACGTGACTTTGCATGTACTCAAGGCCAACCCGGCGCGCGGCCTGTACGAGCGCCTGGGCTTTGTGGTGGAGGGCGAAGACCCGCAGGAATTCCACATGCGGCTCTCGCTGCGCTGAGAGCGCCGCTTCATCCACAAAAGCTGTGGATGAAGTTCCGCACAAACCTGTGGACAACTTTCACAGGCCGCGTGGCGTAAGGCTCGCCAACGGTTTGGTCAATTTTTCACCAACAGGAAAGGCGGTGAAAAATTGCTTGTCGATGCATCAGCGGCAGTGCTAGGCCATTGCAGGGCTTCAGGCCTGCATCGGCGGCACCACAAATGCGCTCTTTTTTCATGCACTGCAGCGCGTCGCCGCAAAGCGCGCACGGTATCCTTGGCTGATGAACAACCAGATCAGCCTGTCCCAGCGCGCCCTGGCCCTGACCAGTTCGGCGATCCGCGAAATCCTGAAAGTCACCGAGCGCCCCGAGGTGATTTCCTTCGCCGGCGGCCTGCCGTCGGGCTCGACCTTTCCGGTCGAACGCATGCGCGAGGCGACCAACAAGGTCCTGACCGACGCCCCCCAGGCCGCGCTGCAGTACGGCCCGACCGAAGGCTACCTGCCACTGCGCGAATGGGTCGCCGCTCGCCTGGCCCGCAACGGTGCGCCGGTGAGCGCGGCCAACGTGCTGATCGTGACCGGCTCGCAGCAGGGCCTGGACCTGCTGGGCAAGACCCTGATCGACGAGGGCAGCAAGGTGCTGGTCGAAACGCCGAGCTATCTGGGTGCGTTGCAGTCGTTCTCGCTGTTCCGCCCACAGTTCGTGAGCATGCCCTCTGACGAGCAGGGCATCGACACCGATGCGCTGACGCCCGAACTGCTGGACAGCGCGCGCTTCATGTACTGCCTGCCCAACTTCCAGAACCCGACCGGCAAGCGCCTGCCGCTGGAACGCCGCAAGGAACTGGTCGCCAAGGCCTTGGCCGCCGGCGTGCCGGTGGTCGAAGACGATCCCTACGGCGAGCTGAGCTATGGCGGCGAGCTGCTGCCGAGCCTGTTGTCCCTCAACCCCGACGGTGGCATCTACATGGGCTCGTTCTCCAAGATCCTGGCGCCGGGCCTGCGCCTGGGCTACGTGGTCGCCCCCGAGCCGCTGTATTCCAAGCTGGTCCAGGCCAAGCAGGCCACCGACCTGCACACGCCCTCGTTCACCCAGCGCATCGTCCACGAGACCATCCAGGATGATTTCCTGGAGGCGCATATTCCCACCATCCGCGATCTCTACGGCAGCCAGTGCCAGCTGATGCTGCAGGCGCTGCAGGACTACTTTCCTGAGCAGGCGCAGTGGACCCAGCCCGAGGGCGGCATGTTCATCTGGGTCACGCTGCCCAAGGGTATCGATACCACCCAGCTGCTGGCCAAGGCGATCGCGCAGAACGTGGCCTTCGTCCCGGGCGCGCCGTTCTACGCCACCGATCCGCAGATCAACACGTTGCGCCTGTCGTTCGTCACCGTGCCGGCCGCCAGGATCGATGCCGGAATGAGGATCCTGGGCGAGCTGGTGAAGGCCGAGATCGCCGCGCTGCCGTCCGTCGCGGCAGCCTGAGGAACACGCCATGACCGCTCCCTTGCGTGTGCTGATCCACGGCGCTTCCGGCCGCATGGGCCAGGCCCTGCTACGGCTGGCTGCCGAGCAGGAACATCTCGACGTCGTGGCCGCGGTCACGCGCCGCACGCCGTCCGCGCGCGTGCTCGATGGCGTGGCGTATTTCGCCGCCAGCGAGCTGACCGGCGTGCCGGCATTCGATGTCGCCGTCGATTTCAGCCTGCCGGAAGGCTTCGATCCGATCCTGGCGCTGTGTGTTGCGCGCAACGCGGCGCTGGTCTCGGGCACGACCGGATTGTCCGACAGCCAGCGCAGTGCGCTGCAGGCGGGCGCGGAGACGATCGCGATCGTCTGGGCATCCAATTTCAGCCTGGGCGTGGCGGTATTGACCGAGCTGGTCGAGCGCGCCGCCGCGGCGCTGCAGGGCTGGGACTGCGACATCGTCGAATCCCACCACGTGCACAAGCAGGACGCCCCCTCGGGCACCGCGTTGACGCTGGGGCAGGGCGCCGAACTTGGCGGCGCCTCGCCGCGCTATGCCAGCCTGCGCGCCGGCGACATCGTCGGCGAGCATCTGGTCCAGTTCACCGGGCTGGGCGAGCGGGTGGAGCTGACCCATCGGGCCACCAACCGTGACATCTTCGCGCGCGGTGCGTTGCACGCCGCGCAACGGCTGGCGGCCAGAAAGCCCGGTCTGTATCGCGTTCGTGACCTTTTGGACTGAATCACGTCGACGCGGTTGTTCACGTAACCGAAAAAACGGCTGGCGCCGGGACGGGCCGGTCCGTACAATTCGTACTCGCCTGTTAAACACATCGCCTCGGACCGGAGAAACACCGTGTTCGCGGTTTCTTGCAGCCGCAAGTTGACGTGGACGCAGGGTTTCCCTCATTCCCCAAGGCGAGCTGCAGTGACTCAACCCGCAATCCTGGTTCTCGAAGACGGCACCGTGTTCGAGGGCGAATCGGTCGGCGCAAACGGACTGTCCGTCGGCGAAGTGGTGTTCAACACGGCCATGACCGGCTATCAGGAGATCGTCACCGACCCGTCCTACGCACGGCAGCTGGTGACG
>JBIIHJ010000218.1:0-6767 GCA_044235875.1 Pseudoxanthomonas sp. | reverse complement strand
ACGCGGCCTGGCGCCGGCTGTGCTGCAGGCTTTCGCGTTCAGGACCTGCAAACAGGCGCTGGTACTCGCGCAGGGCTGCTTCGATCTCGTGGTTCCGGGGCAGGCAGGCGTCATCAAGGATGCCCAGGCGAGTGGCGGCCTTGCGCTTGGCCAGCTGATAGTCGCGGATGCCGCTTTCGGTGATGAGGCGAGCGGCTTCACGGGCGAGCCGAAGCCGACGTTCGGCAGTGTGGGCCTGGGCGTGCTGGCGGGCGTGGCGCATGGCGGGCCTCCCAGTTGAAGACGCCCTCGACTCTACAACCAAGCCCGGCCATGTGCCGTCATCGCGACGGCACATGGGGCGCAGGACATCAGAAGATGTCGAACGCGGCCTCGTCGGTGGCGTTCTCGTCCTGCAGCGTGTCATCGCCCTGCATGCGGTCCAGGTCCTCGACCTTGATCCACTCGGTCGCGCCGTTCTTGTTGACCTCGACCATGCCCTCGGGCGGGTCATTGGGTGTGATCGGCTTGTCCTTCAGCGCCACGCGCATGTAATCGATCCAGATCGGCAGGGCGGCCTTGCCGCCATATTCGCGGTAGCCCAGCGAGCGGAAGTTGTCGCGACCCACCCAGACCGTGGTCACGTAGGGGCCCGCAAATCCGGAGAACCAGGCATCGCGGTGGTCGTTGGTCGAACCGGTCTTGCCGGCCGTGTCTTCGCGTCCAAGGACATTGGCTGCAGCGCCGGTGCCGCGACGGACCACGTCGCGCATCATCGATACGATCTGGTACGAGGTACGCTCGTCGATCGCGCGCGGCGCCACGTTGGTGCCCGGCGCCGGCTGCGCCTCCTGGGCCGGATCAGGCTTGGAGGTGGCCAGCGGCTCAGCCTTGGCTGGCTGCTGTTCCTGCGCCGGGCCGAAGTTGAAGCCGTCCACGACCTGGCTCGGTGCCTGCGCGTTTGCGCCATGGCGGCCGCAGGCGCGGCACGCAGTGGCCGGGTTCTCCTTGAACACGACCTTGCCGTCGCGGTCCTTGACCTCGTCGATCAGCCACGGCGTCACCAGCGAGCCGCCATTGGCCAGCACCGCATAGCCGCGCGCCACCGACATCGGCGTCAGCGATGCCGAGCCCAGCGACATCGACAGGTTGGGCGGCAGCTCGGCCTCCTCGAAGCCGAACTGGCTGATGTACTTCCGTGCGAAGTCCACGCCGATCGCATCCAGCAGGCGCACCGATACCAGGTTCTTCGACTTCACCAGCGCTTCGCGCAGGCGCATGGGGCCTGAGAACTTGCCGTCGTCGTTGCCCGGGCGCCACACGTGGCCGCGACGATCACGGAACACCACCGGTGCATCCAGCACGATCGACAGCGGGTTGAAGCCCTTCTCGAACGCCGCTGAATACAGGAACGGCTTGAAGCTCGAACCCGGCTGGCGCCGCGCCTGGGTCACGCGGTTGAATTTGTTGGCGGCAAAGCTGAAGCCGCCAACCAGCGCGCGGATCGCGCCGTTGTTGGCATCCAGCGACACCAGCGCCGACTGCGCCTGCGGCAGCTGGTCCAGCGTGTAGACGTACTCGGGCTTGGCATCGGGCGCCGGTGCCTTCTCGCTGCCGGCGTCCTTGCGCTCTGCGCCAACGCGGACCAGGTCGCCGCGCTTGAGCAGTTTGCCCGGTGTGCGGCCAGTCCACCTGCTGGCCGAGGCGTTGAGCACGATCTGGCGGGCGGTGCGCGTGATCACCGTGGCGCTCTCGCCCGAAGTGCTGGCGACGATCACCGGGTCGAGCCCGCCTTCGGACACGATGCCGCTCAGGTGCGCGGCCAGTGACTCTGCGTCGGCATCGGCGCTGACGTCGAAATGCTTTTCGGCGCCACGCCAGCCGTGGCGATGGTCGTACAGCGCAAGACCGCTGCGGATCGCCTTGTCGGCCGCTGGCTGCAGCACCGGATCGATCGTCGTGGTGACGTGGTACCCCTTGTCCAGCACGTCGCCGCCAAACTTGGCGACCATCTCCTGGCGCACCATTTCGGCGATGTAGGGCGCGTAGACATCGATCGGCCGCTCATGCGGCGTGGCATGCGGGGCCTCGGCCGTGGCCTGGTCCGCCTGTGCCTGGGTGATGTAGTTGTCCTCGCGCATACGTTGGATGACGTACACGCTGCGCTGGTGGTTGCGCTCCGGATTGCTGATCGGGTTGCCGCTGGAGGGAAATTTGAGCGAACTCACCAGCGTCGCTGCTTCGCCCAGCGTCAGCTCCTGAAGCGACTTGCCGTAATAGAACTCCGCCGCAGCGGCGATGCCGTAGGCGCGATTTCCGAAGAAGCTCTTGTTGAGGTACAGCTCGAGGATCTGGTCCTTGCTCAGCATCGCCTCGATGCGCATGGCCAGCATCATTTCCGCCAGCTTGCGTGTATAGCTGTATTCGGAGCTCAGGAAGAACTGTCGCGCGACCTGCTGGGTGATCGTGCTGCCGCCAGCCACGCGGCCGTCCTTGGTCAGCGTCTGCCAGACCGCACGCGAGATGCCCTTCGGGTCAATGCCGCCGTGCTGGTAGAAGTTGGAGTCCTCGGCCGCCACGAAGGCGTGCTGTACGTCCTTGGGCACCTGGGCGATGTCCACCGGATAGCGTCGGGTCTCCCCGAACATGCCGATGAGTTTGCCGTCGCTGGCATAGACGTACATCGGCTCCTGAAGCTGCACATCGCGCAGCGACTGGATCGAAGGCAATTTCGACGAAATCGAGTAATAGAAGAAGCCTAGAATCACCGCGCCAAGCAGGGCGCCAACCAGACACAGACCAATCGCCCAGCGCAGCAGGCGGCGGAAACGGGACATCAGGGAGCTTCCGATTGCACAATTCGTGGCACGGGAGTATAGATGCATCCGGAAGCGGGGGTCTGCTTCCTTGGGGGAAACAACCACTTGGACGACATCCTTATAAGAATGCGGTAACCCATTGCGGGTTGCTCCAGGTGCTTGCAAGTTGTGAATAATTCATTATTAATGTGATGCTGGGCTGAACCAGTCCATCAGTTCCGCCGGTCGGAAGGGGATACACCGTGGGGCTCATCCCGAAAAGCCAATCTACGCTCATCGGCGTGGATATCAGTTCGACCGCGGTCAAGCTGTTGCAGCTGACGCGCGTCGGCAATCGTTTCCGCGTGGAACATTACGCCGTGGAGCCATTGCCGCCCAACGCCGTGGTGGAAAAGAACATCGTCGAGGTCGAGGCGGTCGGTGAGGCCATCCGCCGCGCCGTGACCCGCGCCGGCACCAAGGCCAAGAACGCAGCGGCCGCCGTTGCAGGCTCGGCAGTGATCACCAAGATCATCCCGATGCCCGCCGAGCTGGACGAGAACGAACTGGAAGCCCAGATCGAACTCGAAGCGGTCAACTACATTCCATACCCGATCGAGGAAGTGAACCTGGATTTCGAGGTGCTCGGGCCACTGCCCAGCAACCCGGAAATGGTCCAGGTCCTGTTGGCCGCATCGCGCTCCGAAAATGTCGAGCTGCGCCAGTCCGCGCTCGAACTGGGCGGGCTGACGGCCAAGGTGATGGACGTGGAGGCCTTCGCGGTCGAGAACGCCTTCGCCCTGCTGGCCGGAGACCTGCCGGTGCCGCACGATGGTGTAGTCGCGCTGGTCGACATAGGCGCCACCATGACAACCCTCAATGTGATCCGCAGCGGGCGCAGCCTCTACAGCCGCGAGCAGGTCTTCGGCGGCAAGCAGCTCACTGACGAAGTGATGCGTCGCTACGGCCTGACCTACGAGGAAGCCGGCATGGCCAAGCGCCAGGGCGGTCTTCCGGAAAGCTACGAAGTCGAGGTGCTGGAGCCTTTCAAGGAAGCGACGGTCCAGCAGATCAGCCGCTTGCTGCAGTTCTTCTATGCGGGTAGTGAATTCAACCGCGTCGATCAGATCGTCCTGGCCGGTGGTTGTGCTGCGCTGTCCGGTCTGCCGGAAATGGTGGAAGAGCAGCTTGGCGTTCCGACCATCGTGGCCAATCCGCTTGCCCAGATGACGCTGGGGCCCAAAGTGCAGGCCCACGCGCTGGCGCAGGATGCTCCGGCACTGATGATCGCCACCGGCCTGGCCCTGCGGAGCTTTGACTGATGGCAAAGATCAATCTTCTCCCGTGGCGCGCGGAACGGCGTGCGCAGCGCCAGAAGGAGTTTTACGGCATGTTGGGCGTGGCCGCGGCCATTTCCATTGTGCTGGCACTCTTCATCTGGTTCTACTACAACGGCCAGATTGCAGGTCAGAACGACCGCAATGCGTTTTTGCAGGGCGAGATCACCAAGGTCGACGCCCAGATCAAGGAAATCGACGCGCTCGACAAGCAGAAGGACCGCCTGTTGGCCCGCAAGAAGGTCATCGAGGAGCTGCAGGCCAACCGTTCGCAGATGGTGCACCTGTTCGATTCTCTGGTGCGCACCATTCCCGATGGCGTGGTGCTCTCCAGCATCAAGCAGGATGGGAACATGCTGACGCTGGAAGGTCGGTCCCAGTCCAATGCCCGTGTCAGTACCTACATGCGCAACCTGGAAGGCTCCGGTTGGATGACCAAGCCGGATCTGTCGATCATCGAAGCCAAGAGCGAGACCCAGGCCGGAAGCGCGCCGGCGCCGATCGCCGGCCGCGCGCTGCCTTACGTGTTCACCCTCAAGGTGGAGCTCGCGACCCCGGTTGATCCAAATGCCGCTCCGGTCCTGGATCCATCGGCTGCCCCGGTGACTGCGCCTGCCATTCCGGATGCGCCACCCACGGCATCTCCGCCCGCCCCAACGCAGACGCAAGGGAGCCCGGCGTCATGAGCCAGAAGAAAGTCAAACTCAACGAGCTGGACTTCAACAACATCGGTGGCTGGCCGCAAAACTACAAGATCGGGTTCTGTGTGCTGATCGGCGCCCTCATCCTGATCCTGGCCTACCTGCTGGTCTTCAAGAGCCAAGGTGAAGAGCTCGAAGGGCTGGAAAGCCAGGAAACGACCCTGCGCGGTGAATTCGAGCAGAAGGCGGGGCGTGCCTCCAACCTGGCGCCGCTGAAGCAGCAGCTCGCGCAGATGGAACAGGTGCTGCAGCAGATGCTGCGTCAACTGCCCAGCAAGACGGAAATGCCCGACCTGATCGTGGATATCTCGCAGACGGCACTTTCCAGCGGCTTGACCAACGAGCTGTTCCAGCCAGGTCCTGAGACGCCGAAAGAGTTCTACGTCGAAAAACCGATCGCCCTGCGCATGGTCGGGAGCTATCACCAGTTCGGCGCCTTCGTCAGCGGCGTGGCTTCGCTGCCGCGCGTGGTGATCCTGACCATGCATGACATCTCGCTGCAGCCAGTCGACAACAAGAACGGGATCACCGCAAACGGCAATCTGGAGCTGTCGGGCACGGTCAAGACCTATCGCTATATGGACGAGGAAGAAACGGCCGCGCAGGAACAAGCCGCCACTTCTGGCACGCAACCTGCAGGGGCACAGCCATGAGTCGCCTTCCTTGCAAGCCGCTGCGTGGCCTGGGCCTGATCATCGCCGTGGTGGCAGTGACTGCATGTACGCGCGGCATCACCAGTACGCCGGGCGATGCGCCGAACCTGGAAGATTGGGTCGCCAACGTGCGTGCGCGTCCGGCGCCGCCGCTCGAGCCGCTTCCGGTCATGCAGCAGTTCGAGACGTTTGAATACGCGGCGCAGGGCCTTCGGGATCCTTTCAGTGCGGCCTGGAGCACGACCGATGCCGGTGGCCTGCGCCCTGATCCCAACCGCCGCAAGCAGACGCTCGAACAGTATCCGCTGGACAGTTTGAAGATGGTGGGGACGATTGGAAGTGGTGCTGGTCTGGTGGGCCTGGTGATGGCGCCGGACAAGGTGACTTACCGTGTATCAAATGGCGCCTACATGGGCCAGAGCGATGGGCGTATCACCGACATCCAGCCAGGCCGCGTGGATCTTGTGGAGCTGGTGCCTGATGGTGCTGGCGGCTGGCTGGAGCGCCCAGCTGCTGTGACGTTAGATCAATGATTAGGGGATACACGATGACCGCTTCCAACGCTCATAGCCTGCGGCCTCTGCGGCACGCGGCCACCCATCGGCTGTGTGCACTGGTACTGGCCCTGGTTGCCGTGGCTGGTGTGGCACCAGCTTTTGCCGCGCAGCCTACGATCCCGGCTTCTGCTGCTTCGGCGCAGGCAGCACAGGTCCAGGTGTCTGATATCGACTTCCGCCGCGCGGAGGACGGTTCCGGGCGCCTGATCCTCAAGTTTGACCGCAAGGGGGCCACGCCGGACCTGCGCACCGAGAACGGCAAGGTGATCGTGGACATGGCCAACGCGGTCATGCCGGCCTCGCTGCAGAAGCCGATGAACGTGATGGACTTCGCCACACCGGTGCAGCGCATCAACGCGCAGGCCTCGGGCAAGGGATCGCAGCTGGTCCTGGACACCAAGGGCGCTGTCGATTCCCTGGCCTACCAGACCGAAGACCAGTATGTCGTCGAGATCAGTCCCAAGGCGGACAAGCTCGCCGTCGGTGCCGCGGCAAGCCCTGCGGGTGGCTCGCAGCTGGCCGGCATCGGAGCCAAGACCTATACGGGCAAGCCGGCGACGTTCAACTTCCAGGACGTGCCGGTCCGGACGGTGCTGCAGCTGATCGCCGAAGAATCCAATCTCAACATCGTGGCGTCGGACACGGTGCAGGGCAGTGTGACGCTGCGTCTGATCAATGTGCCGTGGGATCAGGCGCTGGACATCGTCCTGCGGGCCAAAGGCCTGGACAAGCGGCGTGACGG
>JBIIHJ010000217.1:0-6778 GCA_044235875.1 Pseudoxanthomonas sp. | reverse complement strand
CCAGCGTCGCGTTGACCCAGACCGCGGGCGCACCGGCGATCAGCATTGCCGCCGATGGCAGCGTCGCAATCGCCGCCGGCACTGCCGCCGGCACCTACACCGCCATCTACCAGATCTGCGATGTCGCCGACACCAGCAGCTGTGGCAGCGCAACGGTCACGGTCACGGTGACGGTCTCTACCCAGGTGAACGCGCTGGATGCGGTCGATGACACGCTGAGCGGCGCGTCCGGTGGTGTGACCTCGGGCAACGTGCTCACCAACGATCGTCTGGCCGGTGTGGCCGTGACCCCGGCAACGGTGTCGATCGATCAACTGACCGGTACCCAGGCCATTACGATCCAGGCCGACGGGACCGTGCGCATCGCAGCGGGAACCCCGGCTGGCAGCTACGCCGCCAGCTATCGCCTGTGCGAAACGGCCAACCCGACCAACTGCGATGTCGCCCAGGTCAGCGTGACCGTCAGCGTGGCGACGGCGGTGATCGACGCGGTCAACGACAGCTTCGGCCCGATCAACGGCAGTGCCGGCAGTCCCGACCTCGGCAGCGTCCTGGCCAATGACGTGCTGGCCGGTGCCGTGCCGACCGCAGCGAACGTGATCCTGGCCCAGACCTCGGGCCTGCCGGCGATCAACATCGCCGCCGACGGCACGGTCGGTGTGCCGGCCGGCACTCCCGCGGGCACCTATACCGCCACCTACCGGATCTGCGAGACCAGCAACCCCGCCAATTGCGATGCGGCCCAGGTGACGGTAACCGTGCAGGCCGCCGGGATCATCGCCAGCGATGACACGGTCGGCCCCATCAACGGGACGACCGGCGTACAGGACGTGATCAACGTGCTGGCCAACGATCAGTTCAATGGCCAGGTGCCCACCGCCGCGGAGGTCACCCTGCAGCCGGTGACCCAGGGCCCGTTGTCCATCGACCAGAACGGCCTGCTGGACATCGCACCCAACACCGCCGCCGGCACCTACCTGATCACCTATCGCATCTGCGATGCGGCCAATCCGTCCAGCTGCGACGACGCGGTGGTGACCGTCACCGTGGCCGCGGCGCCGTTGCAGGCCGTCGACGATGCGGCCGACGTGGCGCAGAACACCGGCCAGGTCATCACCGTGCTGGCCAACGACACCCAGGGCGGCACCGCACTGGATGCCAACCGCGCCACCCTCAGCCAGGTCACCACGCCGGCCCATGGCGCTGCGGTGAGCAACGGATTGGGCGCGATCGTGTATACGCCGGAGACCGGATACAGCGGCCCAGATACCTTCCAGTACACGGTGTGCGAAGTCGCTTCGCCGTCCAACTGCGCCACTGCCACGGTCAACGTCATCGTGCTGCCCAACCAGGTCAGCGCCGTGGACGATACGGCCCAGGCCAGCGTGCAGCCGGTGGTGATCGAGGTGTTGGCCAACGACACGGCGACCGGCGCACCCCTGGATCCGGGCTCGCTGCAGGTGGTGGGCGCGCCGGCGCACGGCGTGGTCGCCTGCGCGCAGGGGGTCTGCACCTACACGCCGGGCACCAACGACGAGGGCAATGCCAACTTCGAAGGTATCGATGCCTTCAGCTACCGCATCTGCGATACCTCCACGCCGACGCCGGTCTGCGCCACGGCCAACGTCAACGTGACCGTGACCAGCCTGGCTTTCAGCGTGCGCCTGCGCCTGGCCGTGGCCCAGCGCACGGTGCGCATCGGCGGTGCCCTGCGCTACACCGCCACGATCGAGAACGTCGGCACGCTCAACCACACCAACGACACGCTGCAGATCACCCCGCCGCCCGGATTCACCTACATCGAAGGCACGCTGCGCCTGGATGGCAACGATCTGGGCGCTACCCAGTCCGCTACGCAGTCGCCCGGCGCTGCCTCGGCCATCCGTGCCGCCGCCGTCGGTGTCAGTGCGATCACTGCCGCGGCCACAAGCCCCGATGCGCAGGTGGTCTCCGGCGCACCGATCACTGTGCGCAACGTCAACCTGGATGTCGGCCAGAGCGTCGTGGTGACCTACTACGTGCGCGTGGGCGCCGGTCTGGGCATGGGCATGCACAACAGCATCGGCGTGGTCCGCGAGGACCCGGAGGACGGTGGCTTCGAGATCAGCAACTGGGCCAACGCCGAAGTGGAGATCGTGGGCGACCCGATCCAGGACGAAAGCCTGGTGCTGGGCACCGTGTTCGACGATCGCGATGGCAACGGCATCCAGAGCGCGGGCGAACGCGGCATCGCCGGTGTGCGGATCGGCTCGGTCGAGGGCGTGGTGTCCACCACCGACGGGTACGGCCGCTTCCACATCATCGGCATCGATGGCGGCAACGCAGCGCGCGGCCGCAACTTCATCCTGAAGGTCGACGCCGCCACGCTGCCGGCCGGGACCAGCTTCACCACGCCCAATCCGCGCGTCCGTCGGATCACGGCCGGCATCCCGGTGCGCTTCGACTTCGGCGTCAGGCTGCCGCAACGTGCCTCGACGCGCGGCACGCCTGCATCGCCGCGGCAGATCGCGTTGGCACCGGCGCTGTTCGACGACACGGGCGTGGATGCCCGGCATGCGGCCACGGTCAAGGAGATCGCTGAGACCTTGGCCCGGGACGGTGGCCAGGTCGTGGTGCATGAAGATGCATCCGGGTCCGGGGTCGCGCTGCAACGCGCGCTGTCCGCGCAGCGGGCACTGCAGGCGCAATCGGCCGTGCCGGTCGAGGTGGTGCTGCGCGACGCCAGCGAACGCACGCTGCTGCACATCGGCGGCGGTGCGGTGCAGCTCGCGCCGGCCGTGTTCGATGGCGATGCCCTGCATCGCGATGACCTGCCGCTGCTGCGGACAATCGCCGACGGCATCGGCGCGGGCGGGATCGCGATGGTGGAAGTGCCACCCAGCGATCCGGCACTGGCGCAGCGACGCGTGGCGAGCGTCCGCGCGGCACTGGCTTCGCGCCTGCCGCCCGGCGCCGAGCCACGTGTCCAGGCACCGGGCGCAGGACAACACGCGACACCGGCCGCCGCCCAAGGGGAGGGCGCACCATGAAACACACCACACTGGTCGGGGTCCTGCTGACGGCCATGCTGGCCTGGCCACACGCCGCCGCCGCGCAACAGGCTTCCGGCAACGTCCAGCACTGCGCCTCCAACGGGTGCGCCGACGGCGCGCCGGTGCTGTACACGGTCAGCAAGCAGGAGCAGACGCAGGTGCAGGCGGGCACGGGCAGCGATCCGCTGGCTGCGCCCACCTCGACCACGCCCGAGCAGGCCGTCGCTTTGTTGAGCCCGCTTTCCGCACCCGCTGCCGGCGCACTGGAGCTGCCGCAGGGCGGCGTGGTCTGGGCCACCGAAGATCCCACCCTGGCCGAGCCGGTGCTCAACGTGCAGGCCGGGTCGATGGCGCCGTTCGAGGAAGGCCGCATCACCCGTCCGGTGCGCTTCCACAGCTACAGCAACTACACCGCCTTCATCGACAGGCTGGAGGTCACCGTCTACCGCGCCAGCGACACTGATCTGGTCACGCCGCTGGCCACCATCGACATGCCGGTGACGCCGCTGGGCGATGCCACGTGGGAGGGCGAACTGCCTTCCCGCCTCAACCTGCGCGAAGGCGACGAGCTGCTCTACATCGCGCGCGCCTACGGCGACGGCGGTGCGTTCGACGAAACGCGTTCGCAGCGCATTCGCCTGGTCACGCCCGCCGATTACGCGCGGGGCTCGGAACTGGCCAGCACCGCGAGCCTGCGCCAGGACGGGCAGATGCTCAGTGGCGATGCCGCGCTGGACGTGGCCATCACCGATGCGATCTACGGCGTCAACGGCCTGCGCCTGCAGAACATTTCCATCCGCGGCTCGCGCGTGCGTATCCAGGGCACCGACATCCCGCGCGGCACGCGCATGAGCATCAACGGGCTCAATTTCCCGGTTCTGCAGGACGGTCAGTTCGCCGCCGAATTCCTGGAGCCGGTCGGCGAACACCGCTACCAGGTCCAGGCCAACGCGCCCGGCGCGGCGCCGGTGCAGGAGACGGTCGATGTCAACGTCAGCGGCAGCTATGCCTACGCGGTGGCCATCGCCGATGTCACCCTGTCCAGGCACAGTGCCAGCGGCAATACCGACCCGATCGCCAACGATGGGCAGAAGGACGACGGCTTCCTCAGCGAAGGCCGGCTGGCCTTCTACGCCAAGGGCAAGTGGCGTGGCAAATACCTGGTCACCGCCCACGCCGATACGCGGGAGAACCAGCTGGACCATCTGTTCGACGGCTTCTTCGAAGCCGATGCGCAGGACATCTTCTGGCGCCTGGATCCGGACCTGTATTACCCGACCTACGGCGACGACTCGATCACCTATCGCGACGTCGACACCCAGGGCAAGCTGTACCTGCGCGCCGACTGGGACCAGAGCCAGGCGGTGTGGGGCAACTTCGTCACCGGCTTCTCCGATACCGAATACGGCCAGTACAACCGCTCGCTGTACGGGGCGGCGCTGGACTGGCGCTCGCGTGCGACCACGCCGCTCGGCGAGGCGCGCAGCCAGGTCAAGGCCTTCGGTTCTGAGGCGCAGTCTGCGCTGGGCCATAGCGAATTCCTTGGCACCGGCGGCAGCCTTTACTACCTGCGCCACACCGACATCCTGCCCGGCTCGGACCAGGTGGTGATGGAGGTACGCGATCCGACCACGGGCCTGACCGAAGCGCGCGTCACCCTGCAGAACGGCGTCGATTACGAGATCGACAACCTGCAGGGCCGCATCTTCCTGACCCGGCCGCTGGCGCAGATCACGCGCGAGAACGTGCGCAGCCTGACCCGCGACACGCCGCTGGATGGCTACGCGCAGATCCTGCTGGTGGACTACGAATACGTGCCCGATGACTTCAGCACCAGCGACGTCAGCATGGGCGTGCGCGGCAAGCAGTGGCTCGGCGATCACCTCGCGGTCGGCGGCACTTACGTGGACGAAAACCGTGGCGGCGACGACTACACGCTCAAGGGTGCGGACGTCACGTTGCAGGCCGGTCGCGGCACCTATCTGAAGGCCGAGATCACCCGCTCCGAAGCAACCGCTGCGCCGATCTTCTATTCGGACAACGGTGGATTGAGTTTCGTCCAGCGCAATCCCGATGACGGTGCGCGTTCGGGCGAGGCATGGTCGGTCGAAGGCCGCGCCAACCTCAAGGAACTGGGCTGGACGCAGCGCGAATGGACTTTCGGCAGCTGGTGGCGCGAGGTGGATGCGGGCTTCTCGGTCTCCCGCTACGACATCGGCTTGCCGGTGCAGGAATACGGCGC
This sequence comes from Pseudoxanthomonas sp., assembly GCA_044235875.1. Taxonomy (GTDB): domain Bacteria; phylum Pseudomonadota; class Gammaproteobacteria; order Xanthomonadales; family Xanthomonadaceae; genus Pseudoxanthomonas_A. The sequence goes on along the minus strand of JBIIHJ010000217.1, from coordinate 1,504 downwards.
CGAATTCCTGGGCTATGTCACCGACAATTTCAGCCTCTATGGACGCTACACGCGCGCCGAACAGGGCGACCAGTCGCTGGCGCAGACCCAGCTCACCGCCGATTGGCGCCAGGGCGACAAGGCCCGCATTGGCGCCGAGCTGCGCCAGATCCAGGAGCGCGGCACGCTGACCCCGTCCAACGCCACCCTGGCCGCGCTCAGCTATCACTATCGCCTGACGCCCACGCTGGAGCTGTACAGCATCGGCCAGCTCACCCTGGACGACGACGATGGCGCGTACGAGCGCAACAACCTGGTCACAGTCGGCGCCGAGTATCAGTTCGGCGATCGCTCCACCATCGGTGGCGAACTCAGCCAGGGCAGCCGCGGCCACGGCGCGGCGGTCACCGCCGAATACCGCGTCAATCGTGACCAGACCGTCTACGGCGGCTACCGCTACACCAGCGACCAGCTCACCGACGACCTGTGGAACGACGGCTCGGCCACCACCACCCAGAACGGATGGACCGCGGGCCAGCGCTGGCGCGTGACCGATCGCCTCAACGTCTACAACGAGAGCCAGTACCTGAAGGACATCGATAGCGAAACCTCTGGCATGACCAACACCGTCGGCATGGATTACTCGCCGGGCGATGGCTGGACCGTGGGCGCCACGTTGATGGACGGCAATCTGGATTCGGTCAGCGGCCCGGTCGATCGCCGCGCCTACAGCCTCAGTGGCGGACGCACCGATGCCAAGACCCAGTGGTCGAGCAAGCTGGAATATCGCCGCGACAGCGGTGCCGAGCAACGCACCCAGTGGGTCACCACCAACCGCCTGCTGGTCAAGCTCAATGAGGACTGGCGCCTGGCCGCGCGCGCCAACTATGCCGACACCGACGACGACCTCAATCCGCTGGCGGGCGCCAGGCTGGTGGAAAGCAACGTCGGCTTCGCCTGGCGTCCGCACGACAACACGCGCTGGGCGGCGTTCGGCAAGTACACCTATCTGTACGACGTCGCCTCGCTGGGCCAGGACGGCGGCGACACCACCGACCAGCGCTCGCACGTACTGTCGCTGGAAGGGGTGATGCAGCTGGGCGACGACTGGGAAGTGGCCGCCAAGCTCGCGGCGCGGCGCGGCGAGTTCCGCACCGGTCGTGGCGTGGGCGACTGGTTGGACAGCCGGACCGAGTTCGGCGCACTGCAGTTGCGCTACAACCTGATCGCCAAGTGGGAAGCGATGGCCGAATACCGCATATTGACCGTGCGCGACGGTGGCGACCGCAAGGGGTGGCTGGTCGGCCTGGACCGCCAGATCGGCGAGAACTTCAAGATCGGCGTGGGATACAACTTCACCGAGTTCAGCGACGACCTGACCGAACTCGAATACGACCAGCGCGGCTGGTTCCTCAACCTGGCCGGCTATTACTGAGCCGCAGTCTCTGCGCGGACTCTTCTCCAAAAAAAAGCCCGACCTCGGGGAAAGGTCGGGCTTTGACTGTGGCGACGCGGGAGAGAGGTC
>JBIIHJ010000216.1:0-6819 GCA_044235875.1 Pseudoxanthomonas sp. | reverse complement strand
TGCCGCTGCGCAGATTGCGCGCGGACGGGTCGGGCTCGTAGTCCAGCTCGGCGATGGCGCGCAGCACGCGCGCGCGCGTGCCCTGCATCACCGAAGGCTCGTTGTTGATGACCCGCGACACGGTCTTCAATGACACCTTGGCGCGTTCGGCAACATCCTTGATGGTCGGTCTGCGCATTGAGACGTCTCTGCCTGTAAGAACGGAAGCCGCGCGTCAGCGCGCGGCGCCCTGGCCCACGCGATGACCGCGCAGGGCGAAGAACAGGATGTACAGGTAGCAGGGCACGGCCAGCGAGGCGAACACCCACTGGAAATCGAAGTGCTGCTTGAGGATGGCAAAGCTCTGCGACACCACCGCACCGCCGGCGATGCCCATCACCAGCAGGGCCGATCCAGTTTCGGTGAAGCGGCCCAGGCTCTTGATCGCCAGCGGAAAGATCGCCGGCCACATCATCGCATTGGCAAAGCCCAGCGCCGCCACGAAGCCCACCGACACATAGCCATGGGTCAACAGGGCGCCCAGGGCGAACAGCACCCCCAGCGCTGCCGACAGCGCCAGATAGGCCTGCTGTGACAGCAGCCGCGGGATGGCGACCAGTCCGGCCAGGTAGCCCAGCAGCATCGCGCCCAGGGTGAAGGAGGTAAAGAACTTGGTCTCATCCAGCGGCAGGCCGAAGCCATTGCCGTAGGTGCCGATGGCATCGCCGGCAAGCACTTCCACGCCCACGTACACGAACAGGCACAGCACGCCCAATAGCAGGTGCGGGAACTGGAAGATGCTGCCGCGCGCGGCGCTGTCGCTGCGCTCGGCATTGGCCTCGCTGGGCTTCAGTTCCGGCAGCGGCGAGAACAGGATGCCGATCGCCACCAGCACCAATACGCCTGCCATCACCAGATACGGGCCATGGATCTTGGCGGCGAAGGTATTGAGCAGCTGTTCCTTGGTGGCCGCATCGGCGGTGGCGACCTGCGTGGACAGATCACCGATGCCATGCAGCACCAGCGACCCGATCAGGATCGGCGCCAGGATGCCGGCGATCTTGTTGCAGATGCCCATCAGCGCGATGCGGCGCGCCGCGGTTTCGATCGGGCCGAGGATGGAGATGTAGGGATTGACCGCGGTCTGCAGCAGCGCCAGGCCACCGCCGATCACGAACAGTCCCGACAACGCGCCGGCATACCAGCGTTGGGTGGAGAACTGACCGAACATCGCCGCGCCTGCCGCCATCACCACCAAGCTCAGCGCCAGCCCCTTCTTCATGCCGGTCAGCTTGAGCGCCGCGGCAGCCGGCAGCGCCAGCACGAAGTAGGAGATGTAGAACACGAACACCACGAAGAACGCCTTGACCTCGTCCAGGTCGAAGGCGAGCTTGACGAAGGTGATCAGCGGCCCGTTTATCCAGGTAAAGAAGCCGATGATGAAGAACAGCAGTCCGGTGACGGCGAGGGAGCCGGCGAAGCTCTTAGGCTGATCTGACGACATGAAGCGCTTACTCCAAACGGAATGCGGGGGGCATGAGATCGGCGCATCCCGGTGAGGTGCGCGCCGGGACCGGGTCAGCGTCGCAACTCCGCGACGAAATCGTAGAAATCGTTATGGCAGTAGGTATCGGTCAGCTCGATGGCGCTGCCGTCGCGGGCGTAGCCCACGCGCACCACGTGCAGGATCGCGTCGCCCTCCTCCATGCCCAGGTAGCCGGCCATGCGCGCGGTCAGGTTGATCGCGCGGAAGTACTGCAGCGCGCGCACCACCGGCGTGCCGTGTTCATCCAGCCACGCATACAGCGAATCGCCCACGTCCTGCGGCTCGGCCAACACCCGCTGCGGGATGACGGCATGCTCATAGGCCATCACCCGCGCGTCGGCACGGCGCAGGCGCGTCAGCGACGCCACGCGTGCGTCCGGCGACAGGCCCAGGCGCAGGATCTCCTCGCCATGGGCGGGACGAATGCGCCGGTCCAGCCACTGCGTGCCGGGCTGGTAGCCCTTCATCCGCAGGGTTTCGCTGAAGCTGGTCAGCCCGGTCAGCGGATGGGTGATCTGCGAGGTCACGAACGTGCCCGCGCCCTGCCGGCGCGTGACCAGTCCCTGCTCCACCAGCGCATCCATGGCCTGGCGCAGGGTCACGCGCGAGACACGTAGCTGCTCGCAGAGCACGCGCTCGGCAGGCAGCGCCTCGCCGGCCTTCCACAGGCCGCTCTTGATGGCCTCCACCAGCTGGGTGGTCAACTGCAGATACAACGGCGTGGGTGCCGAAGCGTCCACAGCAATGGATTCCAACCTTGGATCAGCCGGCGCCTTGAGCCGTGCCATCTGCCACTCCCCGTGCGAGATGCTCGCAAGTCATCAGGTCCAATCTAGAACCAATTTGCCTGCCCCGCGCGCGTTCGTCAACAGGGCCGACGGGCCTAGAGGCGGATGTAGATCCGGCGTCGGTCCATCCACCAGGCCAGCAGCCAGCACACCAGCGTGTAGGCCAGCGCGCACAGCAGCGAGCCGAAGGGGCCCGGCGCCACGGCCTGGAAGATGCGGATCCCCACCCAGTCGTAGAGGCCCAGCCCGGGCGCCACGTGCACCAGCTGCAAGGTCACCACCAGCAGCTCGGAGAACAGATAGATGACCAGCGGGTTCTTGCCCATCACGGTGAAGAAGCTGGCACCGCGCGTGCGGCCAGCCAGCTCGATCCAGCCCACGCAGGCGCCCAGCAACAGCAGGTCCAGGCCCACGGTCAGCAGCACGAACGGACCGGTCCACAGCTTCTTGGCGATCGGGAACAGCGGATGCCAGGCCAGCGCCAGCACGATCAGTCCCGCACCGGCGGCCAGCATCAGGCGCACCGCGCGCGGCGTCTTGCCAGCCCGCTGCAGGAAATGACCGGCCAGGAATCCGCCCAGCACGTTGGCCGTGGCCGGCAGCGTGCCGAGCAGGCCCTCGGGGTCGAAGCCCCCGGCCTTGCGATACAGGTGATCACGACCGAACAGCCACAGATCCAGGCGCGTGCCGACATTGCCCAGCCGGTCGAGCGCCAGGCCGGGCGCGGACAGCCCGTACAGCAGCCCCCAGTAACCCAACAGCAGCCCGACCGCCAGCCACGGCAGGCTGCGCAGCGGCATGTAGCGCACCGCCAACGCACCCAGCAGGTAGCACAGCGCGATCCGCTGCAGCACGCCGGGCAGACGCATCTGGCTGAAGGCATTGAACGCCCAGCCGCCGTCGTCGAGCCGATGCACGAACGGATACCAGTACATCAGCACGCCGAGCAGGAAGATCAACGCCGCGCGCTTGCATACGCGCCGCAGGAACGCCGTTTCGCTGCCGCCGCCTGCGGTGAACGCGAGCGCATTGCCGGTGACGAACAGAAAGGTCGGGAACACCCAGTCGGCCAGGGTGAAACCGAACCACGGGGTGTGCGAGAGCTGCGCATACGCATCGGCGCCCGGCCCGGCCGTGTTGACCAGGATCATCAGGAAGATCGTCAGCCCGCGGAACACATCCAGCGAGAGGAAGCGCTCGCGCACGACCCTCAGGGGCGGCGAGGTCGCAGCCAATGCACTCACGGCTGCGCGTCCAGCTGTTGCATCAGCGCCTTGGCCGACGCCACCACATCGGCCGGCGGCACGGGGTTCGGCACCGCGTCGGTCTGCGCGACCCAGGCCAGCTCCCATTGCTTGACCTGGGTGCGGAACGCGGCTTCATCGAAGGCCACGCCCTGTGCCGAGGCGACACGCAGCGCCGCGAACAGCTGCTGCCAGCGCGGCAGGTAATAGCCAGCCACCATCCCGCTCCACGCCTTGGACGCATAGTCGGACAGGTTGCCCTGCCCGCCCCAAACGGTGACCTGGGCACGGGCGTTGCGCACGTAGTACGCCGACGAGTCCGAATCGTCGCCATAGGCCGCCGCCTGCTGTTGCCACTGGGCCAGCGATTCGGGCTGGGCGGCAAGCAGCGCGTCGATGGACCGAGCCAGCGCGGTCACTTGCCCGGCCAGCGCGTCGCCCTTGACGGCATCGCCGCCTTGGTAGGCTTGCACCGCCTGCTGCAGCACCTGGTCCAACCGCTCCAGCGCGTAGTGCCGAGTGAAGTCGACCAGGTCATGGCGGAACAGCAGCGCATCGGCGTACTGCGGCGCCACCGTCAGCAGCTGTTCGATGCCGGTGCGCAGCTGCGCCATGTCGCCCGGGTGCTTGTCGAAGCTGGTGATGTCCGGCGTCGGGCGCTTGAACAGCAGATAGGCGCCAGCGCGACTCTTCCACCAGCGCGTGTCCCAGTAGCGCACGCCAAACACACCGGCCTGCAGCGAGCCCCAGGCCTGTTCCAGCTGCGGCGAGCTGTGGCCATAGCGGGATTTGGCATAGCTGCCAAACCAGCCGGCGAAATCCTGCTTCGGCCCTTCCCAGGCCAGGCTGTACAGGTATTCGTAAGCCACCGAATTGCTGTCCAGGCCCTCGGGGAACATGCCGAAGCCGCGCAGCTGGCCGTGGTCTTTTTTAGCCAGCAGCGCACTCAGATCCTGCTGGTAGAAGTTGAAGTCGGCGTAGACCGGATTGCTGCCGCCGTAGTTGTGCACGTAGCCGTAGATCCACGGCTTGCCGTCGAACGCCGCGGATTTTTTCCACGTGCCCGGATAGCGGTCGTTGCCGATGTCCAGCACCATCAGCCTGTCGTTGGGCACCTTGCCCAGGAAGGCGGCAATGGCATCGGGCGACCAGAACTCCTTGTCCGCGCCGAACAACCAGCCCTGCATGACCCAGGTGGCCTTCGGATTGGCCCGGCGGATGGAGTCGTAGATCGCCGCGCCGTAGTCGGCCAGGCGCGTACGCTTCTGTTCCGGCGTGACCGCGCTGGCCGGCCTGGTCGCCGCGGTGTTGGCGGTGCTGTCGCCGTACTTGGCCAGCTGCGCATCGCTGCCGTCGGCAGCCACCGGCGGCAGCATCTCGTTGAAGGCATCGGCCAGGTAGTACTCGCCCGGGCCATAGCTCTGGGTATAGAGATCGATGAACTGCTTGGCGATGTTGGCAAACAGCGGATCGGCCGGGTCCAGCCAGTAGGTTTCGTGGAAGCCCTCCCACGCTCGCATCTTGTAGATGCGGGCTTCCGGATGCTGCTGGGCAAAAGCCTTGGGCACGTAACCGGCAAACGCCGGCAGCACCGGTTTCATGCCCAGTGCGCGCATGCGCGCCAGGATCTGCTGCTGCAGGACCTGCTTCTTGCCGATCCACTCCTGCGGCAGCGGGGCCTGGTAGCCCTCGATATTGCCCATGCGCTGCCACGGGGTAAACGCCGGACCAGAAAAATAATCAGCCAGGCCGGCATCGGAGACCCCCAACCCGCGCCACAGCCGCTGCCAGATCGCCTCCTGGCCTTCCATCGCCAGCGGCATGTCGATGCCATGCAACGCCATCCAGTCGATCTCGCGCTCCCAGCGCGCCCATTCCCAGAACGGGGTGGTGTAGCCGTAGGTGCAGGTATTGAGATAGGCCCGATGCTGGAACGGCGTGCGCACCATGCCGCTCGCGGCGGCCGGCCATTGCGCCGGCAACGCCACCCGCGACCCCTCCCAACTCACCGAAGCGGCGCCGATCGATCCCAGGTACGCATACGCACCATGGGCCAGGGCGATATCGCTGGAACCGCGTACCGTCAGCCGACCCTTGCGTACGTCGATCTGGTACCAGTCGCCCTGTCCCGGCTGGGCGACCTGTTCCAGGGCAATCCTGTCCGCGCCGGGTCCCAGGGTCCGCTCGAGCACCCCACGGACATCCTGTTCCGACGCTGCAACTGAAACGCTGGCCGTTGCCAGCAGACCGACCAGCACCCAACACGGCGCCAGGAAGCGGCGCTGTTGACCAACCATCATCTTTCACCCCTACGGCAATGACTGAGCGCGACGCGTGACCACAGACGACGCCGGCCGCTTGAGCCGGCGCCTGTTGGTCTGCTTACCGGATGTTCCACTGCGCCGTCAGGTAGTAGCTGCGTCCGGTGGCGCCGGTCATCTGCCAGATATCGCTCACCTGGTAGTAAGCCTCCTCGCGCTCGTTGGTGATGTTCACCAATCCAAGGGTGAAGCTGAGCGTGTCGTTGGGACGGAAGCCAAGCGCGCCATCAAGCTGGGTGCGCGCCTTCATCTGATGGCCTGCATAGGCGAAGAAGCTGTCGGCCTTGGTCTGGTAGTAATCGCTGCGATGGGTGGCCGAGACGCGCGCACTGAACATCGCGTTCTCCCAGTAGGCCGTCGCATTCCAGGTTTTTTCCGACAGGTTGCTGATCACGTAGTCCTGCTTGTAGCTGGGCATGACGCGGGTGTAATTGGCGGTCAGGCCGAAACCATCCACCGGCAACCAGGCATCGAGCGACTGGGTCCAGGCCAGCTCGTAGCCCTTGAGGCGATTGACGTCGGGGCTGTTGAGGGTCTGGCTGAACTCGTAGGCCTCGCCATTGGTACCGATGCACTCGCCGTCGCTACCCTGGCTGATCGACACGCCGTTGTAGCTGTCCAGGCAGAAGTTGTTGCGGTTGTAGGTGCCGTTCTTGATGGCCTTGTAGAAGCCGTTGAGGGTCAGCGCGCCGCCCTGGTAGTACCACTCCAGCGACAGGTCGGCCTGGTTGGCGGTCAGGGCCTTCAGGTCGGTCTGCCCCAGCGAAATCTCATGGGTCACCACGCCGCCGGCGCCCTGGGCGATCGCTTCGGTAGTCGCCACCGCCGTGCTGCTGGTCAGGATCGGGCGCACCAGCACCTTGGCCGCCGACGCGCGCAGCAGCAGGTCCGGACGCAGTTCCAGCACCATGTTCAGGCTGGGCAGCCAGTTGCGGTAGTCG
>JBIIHJ010000215.1:0-6858 GCA_044235875.1 Pseudoxanthomonas sp. | reverse complement strand
AGCGCTGCCCATCAAAGCGGTAAAGACCAAAGCCGGTGGCCAGCCACAGATAACCATCGGCCGACTGGCGCATGGCCCAGATGTCGGCGGGTGCGCCCGCGGCCGTGGCCCAGGTGGTCTGCTGGTAACGGGCCAGGCCTTCGGGCAGCGCTGCACGCGCCGGCGCGATGGCTGTAGACACCAGCCAGAACAGGCACAGCAGGCAGTTTCGGAAGGTGGGCGGCTGTCCGCTGGACATGCGGTGATTCTCGACGATCGCGCGGTGAGGCCCATCACCCCGAATGGGGGTGTCATCCGCCCACTCGATATGGTGATGCCGCGCTGGCTGAATGATCTTAGCCTGCGCAGGTGCAGCGCCTCTACGCCATGTTCCCCGATGGACGCCCCGGTTTCGGCCTGTTGCTGCTGCGCATGCATCTGGCGTGGAGCCTGCTGGCGGCCTTTGGCGGCGCGGCCGGCTGGGGCACGGGCGTGGCCATCGGCCTGCTGGTCGCCGGCCTGCTGCTTGGCTTGATGGTGCAGCTGCTGGCCGCGGTGCTGGCACTTGGCAGCCTGTGGATGGCCGCGCAGCTGGGCATGCCGTGGGCGCAGGCGCTGCCGGTGCTGCTGGTGTCGCTGGCGGTGCTCGGGCTTGGGCCGGGGGCGTATTCGCTGGATGCACGCCTGTTCGGGCGACGCATCGTGACCGGGCCACCTTCATCCTGAGGGGGTTACCCGTTCGGGTAGCCGGACGTTGGCACGGAATGGGGTAGGGCATCGGGTATGGGCCGCCCACCATGGGGCTGGGGGACACCGGACGGTGCACACGCATCGGAACCGCTCACACAACACGAGGCGCCACCATGACGATGTCGTTCGCATCGATCCCGACCGCATCGCTGCTGCCGTACTTCCTTGCCCCTGCCGCGCCGCATCCCTCGCCTGCAACGGTGGCGGGACTGGCGCCCTGGCAGGTGCGCAATGTGGTCGACACGATGCTCGAACAGCTTGCCGCCAATATCTCGACGTCGACGCTGGCGCGCGAGTGCGGACTGTCCCGCGGGCATTTCTCGCGCGCTTTCAAGAAGACCTTCGGCCTGCCGCCGCACAGCTGGCGCCAGGTGCAGCGCATCGCGCTGGCCAAGTCGATGCTGCTGGAAAGCCGCGAGCCGCTGGCCGATATCGCCGCCCACTGCGGCTTCAGCGACCAGGCGCATTTCACCCGCGCCTTCAAGACCGCCACCGGCAGCACGCCGATGGCCTGGCGTCGATCGGAGATGGCAACGCCCGCGCCTGCCGCCAGGCACGCCGCGGGGCGAGTGGATTTCACGCAGTACGCCTGAAGCGGAGCGCTGCATGCCCGGTGGCGTGCAGCGGCGGGCACCGCGCGCGTGGGGGGGCGAGTGGCTTCGAGCGCGCGGCCCAGCGCCGACACGCGCGATGCGTTGATGCGAGGGACGCGGGATGGCCCCACGCAGCGAAACGACAGCAGCGACCACGCCCCGTGCAGGACGGGGCGTCGGCAGCTGCGGTGACGCCACCGGATCGCCACACGATCCCCCGTGTGGCGAGGTCGCGATCAGCCCTTCAGGAACGCCAGCAGGTCGGCATTGAGCGCATCGGCATGGGTGGCCGACAGGCCGTGCGGGGCGTCCTTGTAGATCTTCAGGGTGGCGTCCTTGATGATCTTGGCCGACAACTTGCCCGAGGCATCGATCGGCACGATCTGGTCGGCGTCGCCGTGGATGACCAGCGTGGGCACGTCGAACTTCTTCAGATCCTGGGTGTAGTCCACTTCCGAGAATTCCTTGATGCACAGGTAGTGGCCCAGCACGCTGCCGCTCATGCCTTGCGCCCAGAACGCATCGCGCATGCCCTGCGAGGCCTTGGAGTCCGGGCGGTTGGCGCCGAAGAACGGGCCGGACAGATCCTTGAAGAATTGCGAGCGGTCCTTGGCCACCCCTTCGCGGATGCCATCGAAGACCGACAGCGGCAGGCCACCGGGATTGGCGTCGGTCTTGACCATGATCGGCGGCACCGCGCCGACCAGCACCGCCTTGGCCACGCGCTTGGTGCCATGACGGCCGATGTAGTGGGCCACTTCGCCGCCGCCGGTGGAATGGCCGACCAGCATCGCGTCCTTCAGGTCCAGGTGCTCGATCACCGCGGCCAGGTCATCGGCGTAGGTGTCCATGTCGTTGCCGTTGGCGGTCTGGCTGGAACGGCCGTGGCCACGGCGATCGTGGGCGATGACGCGATAGCCCTGCTGGACCAGGAACAGCATCTGCGGGTCCCAGGCGTCGCCGTTGAGCGGCCAGCCGTGCGAGAACAGGACCGGGGTCCCGGTGCCCCAGTCCTTGTAGAAGATTTCGGCGCCATCTTTGGTTTTGACGAAAGGCATTGCGGGTTCTCCAGCGTGGTGGGTAGGGGGAGCAGCACGGGCCTGCGCGCCCAGCGGAAGCGCGGCCATGGCCAGCATCGCCGCGCCGGTGGCCAGCACCTGGCGGCGGGTGAGATCGAGGGAGGGACACGGTGCGTCGTGCGACATCCAAGCATCCTGGTGAAGGTGGGGCACGCGCTGCACGATGACCGCAGCTCCACGGCGCAAGCAGTGCGATGCAGGCCACCAAACTAGGCCGATGGGCCAGGGGCGTCTTGGACGTTTGTGACCTGGAGGTCAGGCAGGACACGTGGCCCTGGCGTGGGTGCTGCGCATGCCGCCTCGCCTGCTCTCAGTCGTGCCGGGGCCCGGTGCTCGCCACGCGCGTGTGCGTGGCGAAGGTGCTGCGCATGAACTCGGCGAACGCACGCACCGCCAGCGATGGTTGGCGGTGACCGGGATATACCGTGTACACGCCGGCAATGGGGGGACGGAAGTCGTCGAGGACCGTGACCAGGCGGCCGGCAGCCAGCGCGTCGCCGACGATGAAGGTCGGCAGTTGGGTAATCCCCAGGCCGGCGGCCGCCGCATCGCGCACCACTTCGCCGTTGTTGGCGCACAGGCGGCCGCTGATCGCCACCACCCTGGGTTTGCCCTGCGCCGCGAAGGTCCACTCGACATGGCGGCGGTGGCCGTACGGGAGGCAGTCGTGCTGCTGCAGGTCTTCCGGTCTTGTCGGGGCACCGCGTCGTGCCAGATAGGCCGGACTGCAGCAAGTCACCAGCTCCATGTGCGAGACGCGCACGCCGATCAGGCTGGAGTCGGGCAGCACGCCGATGCGCACCCCGGCGTCGAAGCCCTCGACCACCAGGTCGACCGTGCGGTCGTTGAGGTCCAGTTCCAGGATCACCTCCGGGTAGGCCTCAAGAAAACGCGGAATGACCGGACTCAGGTGCATGGTGCCGAAGGTCATCGGCGCGCTGATGCGCAGCCGTCCCCGCGGCAGCGTGTTCTGGCGGGCGATGGCCTGCTCGATGCCGTCCACCTCCTGGACCACGCGCGCGGCCTGCTCGTAATAGGTCTGGCCGATCTCGGTGGTACGCAGGGTGCGGGTGGTACGGATGAGCAGCTGCACGCCCAGGCGCGCTTCCAGGGCCATCAGGCGCTTGCTGACGAACTGCTTGGACAGGCCCAGTCTGTCGGCCGCCTGGGTGAAGCTGCCCGAGTCCACGGTCTGGACGAACAGGCGCATGTCTTCGAGCTGATTCATTGTCATTTCAGGGGCGACGATGTTTCGCATCCTAGAGGATTTATCGAGATGGATGGGGACAGTAACGTACGCCCCATGGTGATCGACCGGTCACCGCCGCTTCCCGGGGCATCCCGGCACCGCACAGGAGATCGCACATGTTCGACATCACCCAGGCCAACACCCGCGGCGTCGCCAACCATGGCTGGCTCAAGTCACGCCACACCTTTTCGTTCGGCAGCTACTTCAACCCCAACCAGGTCGGCTTCTCCGACCTGCGCGTCATCAACGACGACCGGGTCGATGCCGGTGAGGGCTTCGGCACCCATCCGCATCGCGACATGGAGATCTTCTCCTACGTGCTGGAAGGTGCATTGGCGCACAAGGACTCGATGGGCATCGGCTCGGTCATCCGGCCGGGCGATGTGCAGATGATGAGCGCCGGCAGCGGCGTGTCGCACAGCGAGTTCAACGGCTCCCAGGACGAGCCGGTGCACTTCCTGCAGATCTGGATCGTGCCGAACGAGCGCAATGCCGAACCGCGCTACCAGGAACGCCACTTCAGCGAGGCCGACAAGCGCGGGCAGCTGCGCCTGATCATCTCGCCCGATGGAGCGCAGGCGTCGCTGCAGGTCCGCCAGGACGTGCGCGTCTACGCCGGGCTGTTCGATGGCGCCGAGACGGCGACTTTCGAGCTGCCCGCCCAGCGCTACGCCTACGTCCACATCGCCCGCGGCCAGGTGGAACTCAACGGCAAGCTGCTGCGCGAAGGCGACGGCGTGCGGGTGCGCGAAGCGCAGGCGCTGACCTTCGCCAACGGCCAGGACAGCGAAGTGCTGCTGTTCGACCTGCGTCCGTTCGAAGTGCCGGGCATGCAGTAAGCGCCACCGGGCGCGCCGGACAGGCGCGCTCCCGGAGCGGGCGCATCGGCACAGGCTGCCGGTGACGCCCCAAGGACCGGCCGCAGACGGCCGGTCTGCCTGCATCCATCGGCCGTGCCGGTCGATGCGACGTTGAAGCGGTGGACATCACCGCACACAGGTCCCGTGCCCGCCGTGCCGGCGGGCCTTCCAACACTGGGTCGAGCCCGTGGCGCCTGCGCTGCGTGGCGGCGCGTGGGAGTGCACATGGCCGTGAACCAAAACAGGTCTCCAGCGATGCGCGATGCGTCCACGGATGTGGATGCGCAAGCGACGTTGCCGGTGTCATTGCCGGTGGCGCAGTGCCTGGTCGCGGCCTGGATCCATGGCCTGAGCCAGGTACGCCGCGTGCGTTTCGGCGCGGCGTCCGGCGTGCTGGCACCCTGGCAGCTGCGGTTGGCCAGGACGCTGCTGCAGGCCAACGTGTCGGTGGACCAAGTGGCCAGGCAGTGCGGGCTGTCGCGCGGCTGGTTCTGCCAGGCATTCAAGCGCACGACCGGACAGGCGCCGCATCGCTGGCTGCAACAGGCGCGCGTGGAACGCGCACAGGCCCTGTTGCTGGGGGACATGCCGATCGTGGAGGTCGCCGATCGCTGCGGGTTCGCCGACCAGAGTCATCTGACCCGGGTGTTCGGTCGCCTGGTCGGGATGCCACCGGCGCGCTGGCGTGCGCTCAACAAATAGGCGCGCTGCCGGCTGGCGCGCCATGCCGACCGCGGCGTCCAGCTCGGCGGTGTCACCAGCTGAACTTCAGCTCGCCGCCGGCGTACTGGCTGTCGCGACCGCCCGCGGCGCGAAGGGTGTCGCCCGCCTGGTAATGGACCAGTTCGACGCTGGCGGTGAGGTGAGGATTGACCTTCCAGTCGCCGCGCAGCTGCGCGTAGGCGCCGGTCCAGCGATGGCCGGTGCCGGCGGTGCCCGCCAGCGGCGCGTCCGGCTGCACGTAGACCGCATCGGCGGTGCTCTGCCGCCATAGCAGGCCCAGTGCGCCGGTCACCGTCAGGCGTTCGCTGGGGTGCACGGTCAACGTCGGCTTGACGTGCAGCAGGTTGACGTAGCCGGTGTAGCCGGCCAGGGAAAAATAGTAACCGTTGGGAAACAGCGGATTGAAGGTCTCCAGCCGTCCATCGCCGGCCTTGCGGTCGCCCGAGGCCGCATCGACCTGGACGCCCAGGCGTGGCCACCAGCCAGCCTGGGCGAAGGTATAACCCAGCCGGCCGCCCATGCCCCAGGCGCGCACCCGGGTGGCGCCGACCCGGCCGCGCTGGCCCATGGCTTCCAGGTCCCAGTCCAGCGCGCCCTGCACGCCGGCAAAGCGTGCATCGAGGATGTCGCGGCGCTCGTCGCCGGTCGCGTCGAGGAATGCCGCCTCATCCAGTGCATAGCGCGCGTAGTACAGCGACAGCTCGTCGGTGCCCAGGACCTGACGCTCCGCGCGCAGCGTGTCGAAGGCGAAGTGGCGGTTGGAGGTGTCGTCGAATGTCGTTTCGGCCGCGTACTGCACCGGTCGGCTGACAAAACCGATCCAGCGCCACGGCCCGTGCTCGTAGTTGGCCCACACCGCATCGAAGGACTGGCGCACGTTGGGGCCATCGCGCAGCGAGACGAAGCGCTGCAGGTCGAAGGCGAACTCCTGCCGGCCCACGCGCATTTTCACCTCGCCGCCGGCCAGCGGCGCGGCGTAGGCGACAAAGGCCATGCGCAGGTCCAGCGGGTTGCGGTCGGTCGGGCCGACGCGGTCCTTGCCGTAGGCGCGCGCATCCTCGAGCTGGGTGAAGACCTGCCAGCGCGTGCCCAGGCGCAGATCCGCGTGCAGCTGCAGGCGTTGCAGCAGATCGCTGTCGGCGTCGCGGCCCACGCCCAGGGCCGCGGCGTGGTTGGATTCGAACCGCTCGCGCAGGATCGCGCCGAGCGAGAGCCAGGCATCCGGGCCCAGTGCGATCGCTTTCAGGCCGTCCAGTGGCTCAGTGCGCAGGGCCGGATCGAGCAATGGCGACCAGTCTTCCTGCCAGCGGTTGGATTTCAGCGCCGGACGTGCCGGCGCGGCGTCATCGGCCTCGGTCTGTGCCCACGCGCAGGCCGGCAGGCACAGCCATGCCAGCGGCAGCAAGTGACGGAAGGACATGCCTCGCTCAGGATTGCGCGTCGGCATGGATCTCTGCGACATGGCCACCGGGGAACACCACCATTGCCGAGCGACGATGCGGAGCGGTGACTGCCGGCACCACGACCTGCGCACCGGCCGCGCGCGCCTTGTCCAGGGTTGCCTCCAGGTCCGGGACCGCATATCCGGTCAGCTCGCGTCCGTACGGCCAGGGCAGGTGGCCATC
>JBIIHJ010000023.1:0-22413 GCA_044235875.1 Pseudoxanthomonas sp. | reverse complement strand
CAGCGCGCTGGCCACCGCCATCCTGGCGGCGATGGGGGCCTCGGCGCAGGCCCCGCTGATGGGCACCGGCGCCACGCCTGTGAAGCAGGCCACGGCCAAGCGCAAGGTGCTGTCGGTGCAGGCGCCTCAGGCCAAGGCGGTGGATCGTTTCATCGTGCGCTATGTCGATGGCAGCGCCACCGCGCGCAGTGCTTGGACCCAGCTGTCCAAGTTGGACGCCGCCGCCGCGGTGGCGATCACCCGCCTGGGCACGGCCAGCAAGGGCGTGGGCGCGGCGGTGAACTTCCAGTCGCTGCGCAAGCTGGGTACCGGCGCGCAGCTGGTGCGGGCCTCGCGCGCGCTGACCACGGCCGAAAGCGATGCATTCCTGGCGCAGCTGCGCAGCGATCCGGCGGTCAAGTACGCGCAGGTCGATGGCTTCAAGCATCGCCTGGATACGACCCCGAACGACCCGCAGTTCGCCACGCTGCAGTGGGACTTCACCGATCCGTCCGCCGGCATCGGCGCGCCGGCCGCGTGGGACACCACCGCAGGCGAAGGCGTGGTGGTGGCGGTGCTGGACACCGGCTACCTGCCGCATCGCGACCTGAACGCCAACATCGTGGCCGGCTACGACATGATCAGCTACTACGGCCAGACCACCGAGGAGGGCCTGTATCCGGACGTGGCCGGCGACGGCGATGGCCGCGATGCCGATGCCAGCGATCCGGGCGACTGGACCGACAGCAGCATGAATGAGTGGTGCGGCGCGTCTTCTTCAAGCTCCTGGCACGGCACGCACGTGGCCGGCACGGTCGTGGCGATTGCCAACAACGGCCAGGACATCGCCGGCGTGGCCTACGGCGCGAAGGTGCAGCCGGTGCGTGTGCTCGGCCATTGCGGCGGCACCACGTCCGACATCGCCGATGGCATCGTCTGGGCCTCGGGCGGCCACGTCGATGGCCTGCCGGACAACACCAGCCCGGCCGAAGTGATCAACATGAGCCTGGGCGGCAGCGGCCAGTGCGCCGATGATCCGGTGACCCAGGACGCCATCGATGGCGCGATCTCGCGCGGCACCGTGGTCGTGGTCGCCGCCGGCAACGATGCTGATGATGCGCAGTACCACTCGCCAGCCAGCTGCAAGGGCGTGATCACCGTCGGCGCCACCGGCATCGGCGGCGAGCAGTCCTACTTCTCCAACTACGGCGCCAGCGTCACCCTCTCCGCGCCGGGCGGCGATGCCACCAGCGGCAGCGATCCGGACAACCGCTGGATCTGGTCGCTGGGCGATTCGGGCACCACGGTGCCCAAGCACGACAACGCCATCATCGGCATGATCGGCACCTCGCAGGCCAGTCCGCACGTGGCCGGCGCAGTCGCGTTGGCGCAGGCCGCCGCGCTGGGTGCGGGCAAGCCGTTGCTGACGCCGGTGCAGGTCAAGCAGGTGCTGCGCGCCACGGCCAAGCCGTTCGTGGTGACCCCGCCGGTGAGCAAGCCGGCCGGCGCCGGCATGTTGGATGCAGCGGCCGCGGTGTATGCGGCCACCCAGGACATCAGCAACGATCCGTCAGAGGTGCTGGTCAACCGCGTGGCGATGACCGGCCAGACCGGCGCGGCTGGCGATGCGCTGCTCTATAAGATCGACGTGCCGGCCGGCACCAAGAGCCTCAATCTGCGCAGCTACGGCGGCAGCGGCGATGTCTCGCTGTACGTCTCCCACGATCTGGTGCCCACCACCACCGTGTACGAGCGCAAGTCGGCCAAGGCCGGCAACAGCGAAGCCGTGGTGGTGACGCGTCCCGCGGCGGGCACGTGGTACGTGCGCATGGTCGGCGAGGCGCCCTTCGCCAACGTCAGCGTGATGGCGGTCTACCAGTAAGCCACAGGCGATGCGCGCCGGCATCAACGCGCCGGCGCGCATCGCGATGGCCACGATCCTATGGAGACGGGTGACGCCGGCAGCCGCGGGACTGCGGCGGTTGCAAGGTGACGCAACGGGGCTTATTCCGGCCGCGGGCCGTCCAGTTCCGGATGCATCCGATGGCCCATCAGCTCAAGCGAGAGCGAAACGCGGGTCCGCAGCAGTTCTCGGGCCAGCGCACCCACCGGTTCGAGTTGCCCGTCCAGCGTGGCGAAGGCGTGCAGGGTCACATCGGCCTGGCGCTTGAGGATGGCCTGCAGCATGTCCACGCCGAGCGCATTGACGATGTCCTCGCGATGCACCAGTTGGGCCGCCTGTGGCAGGTTGCTCATGCGGAAGGCCAGGATGATGTCGGCCGCTTCCACCGCAGCCTCGGGCGCGTGCGTGGCGTACACCAGCGCCTGGAGGTCCTGGCAGGAATATTCGGCAAGCGCCGCATGCAGGATCTCGATCGGCATGCCTGCGAGCTGGCCATAGAGGCGGGCAAGAGGAGGCATTGGGAAGCTCCGATGTGATCCAGTGGCGGAAAAGTACGACAACGATCGTTACGCAATCATTCCGAGGATGTAGCGAAATCGAAAATGTCCATGTCAATCGCGCGGCAACAGCCCCTGTGCGTTGCGGATCGGGGGTGCGATGCGGCTGAGTGCAAGCTGATGCAGGAGCTTTTGTTCGTGCTTGGGCTTCCAGCCGCTGCTGCTGGATTCAAAGCAGGGCGTGCACACGACGATGCCGTAGCGCTCGATGACCTGGCCCTGGTCAGAATCTGGCGCGAAATGCAGCTTTGTGTCGCAGCAGAAGCAATCTGCGCTGAGCGAATGCGGATTCATGGCGTGTCCCCCTTTGGCAACGTGGATCCTTCCCATACCGTTGCGCATGGCACGTGCCAAGAATCTGGGGCGAAGTGTGACGCCGCCCAGGAAAACGGGATTCCTGCTGCTGGGGCGCCGGCACGTGCGCGGGTGGCCGAGGACAACGAGAGAGGCTCAGGGCGTGGACAGCGCCTGCAGCAGTGCCGCGTTGAAACGCGCAGGGTCCTGTACCTGCGGCGCGTGGCCCAGGTCGGCGAACTCCACCAGGGTCGCGCCGGGGATGGCGGCGGCCGCGCGTCTGCCCAGCAACGGATAGTTGCCCAGCGTGGCGCGGATGGCCGGCGGCGCCTTGCCCTTGCCGATCGCGGTGCGGTCCTTCAGGCCGATGAACAGGGTGGTGGGCACGGCGAGCTTCGACAATTCGTAGACCACCGGCTGGTGGTAGACCATGTCGTAGGTCAGCGCCTGGTCCCAGGCATTGGCCTGCATGCCGGCGCCGGCGTACATCCCGGCCTGCATCCGCGCCCAGCGCTCGAACGCGGGCTTCCACGTGCCGGCGTAGTACACGTCCATCTGGTACCGCTTGATGCTGTCGAAGCTGGTCTTGCGCTCGTCGGCGTACCACTGGTCCACGCTCTGGTAGGGGACGCCGACGGCCTTCCAGTCCTCCAGCCCGATCGGGTCGACCAGCGCCAGATGGCGGACCTGCTGCGGGAACATCAGCGCATAGCGGATCGCCAGCATGCCGCCCATTGAATGGCCGACCACCACGGGCTTGTCGATGTCCAGCGACCGCAGCAATGCATGGGTATTGTCGGCCAGGCCGGCCAGCGAGAACTGGTAATGCTGCGGCTTGGACGATTTGCAGAAGCCCACCTGGTCCGGCGCGATCACCCGATAACCGGCCCCGGTCAACGCGACGATGGTGTCTTCCCAGGTGGCCGCGCAGAAATTCTTGCCATGCAGCAGCACTGCCGTCTGGCCATTGGCCTTGACCGTCGGCGCAACGTCCAGGTACGCCATTTCCAGCGACTGCTGCTGCGAGGTAAAGGCGTAGGTCTTGACCGGATGCGGATAGTCGAAGCCCTCAAGGCGCGGCCCGTAGGCGGGCTGTACCGCAAGTTGCGCAAATGCTGGCAGGGCGAGCGTTGAGAGGGAAACAATGAGCAAGGCGCGCAACATGCAGGCGTGCATCCATGACGGAGAGATCTCCCACGCTAGCCCGTCTTCGGTCGCTTCAAGGTGACAATGCGTTCACCGCTGCGCACAGGGGTGGTGTTGCACGCGCGTTGAAAAAAGACGCAAGTGCATCAGCCACTGCCAGGCGCGCGCCGTGCGCTCAGCAAAGACCGCACCTGGTCGCGCGTCATCCGTTGCCCGTCGGCGCTGACCGCGTTGAAGTCCACGCCGTTGTCCCACAGCTGTGGTGCCGTCAGCACGGCCACATTGGCCGCTGGCGTACTGGCCTCCAACGACAGCAGATAGGCATTGAATCCCGCGGCGCGCAGCCATGCGTTATAGGTGACATCGTGCTCGGTGGCGAACTGGCCCTGGTACTCGCATTCCCTGCGCATGTCCGCGCGCATGGACCTGCAGTCCAGCCGCCATTGGTGCAGGCCGATGACCGCGTCGGGTTCAAGCTCGCGTGCGGTGGCTGCCGCCCACACGCCCACGCACATGCTGGCGCAGGCCCCGCGTGCGCGCACAATCACGTTGTGCCGTCGGATCATGCGGCCTGCTTCCAGGCCGGGGCCCGCGTAGCCGCCCCCGCTGGTGATGATGATGCGCTGCAGGAAACGATGTTCGGCCAGTACGGCCTCAAGCTGGCGCGCGAACCGCGGGCCGATGCCACCTTCGATCCGCAGGGTCTTTCCGTCGTCCAGCATGGAAAAGGTGGCGTCCTGGACCGCGGTCGGCGCGGTGTTGCCAGGCCGGGTCGGCTTGAGGATCAAGACTTCGCGCGCGCTTGATGCGGCCTGCTCGCCGACGGCCACGGGCGCGGACATCCCGTCGCTGCGCGCGGCGGGACGCTGACCGAAATACACCGCCGCACCGAGCAACGCGCCGACCGGGACCAGGAGCCGCCAAAGCCCGGCCCACCCTGTGCGAACCGGGCGCGTGCGGCGTGTGGCGGGCCTGGGCATCGGTGGGCTTCCTTGCGTGATGGACGGGCGACACGATACCAAGCGGTGGCCGGACACCGCCCGGCGTCCGGCGATGCGCAGGACGCGTCGCAGGTGTTGCCTCGCATCTGCGGTGGACGGGTCACCTGTCTTCTGCACGTCATCTTGGGCATGTCCAATCACGCCACCGCAAAGGACTGCATTGCGGGGGGCTGGATGCCCCCAGGCCTGAAACATCCCCCGGCCAGGTCGGCGCGTTTCCCCACCTGCCCGGAACTGCGATGCCTGCTTCTGCCTGCTCTCGCGCGGATACGTTCGCGCCGTTCGACGATGTCCCCGCTCCCCCGCCTGCCATCGACGGAGGCGGCCGTGCTTGAGCTGCAGACCACGGCGCCGCCACAGGAAGGTGGCGCGCGGGAATTCGGCATGGTCTTCCAGCCGATCGTGCGGCTGGACACCCAACGCGTGGTCGCGCATGAAGCCCTGATGCGTCCTCATGATGGCCAGTCGCCGCTGGCCCTGCTCGATGCGGCGCGCGACCTGGGACGCCTGGGTGAACTGGAAACGCTGGCGGTGCGCAGCGCGACGTCCAGCTTCGACTTCGCCCATGGCGGGCTGCTGTTCTTGAACCTGAGCGTGCACGCGGTGCTGCAGAGCCCGCGTCGGCCGCAGCAGGTGCTGGAAAGCCTGCAGTCCTCGGGCTACGACCTGCGCCGGTTCGTCATCGAGATCACCGAGCGCGACATCGTGGAGGATTCGGGTCGGCTGGCGCATGCACTGGGCTTCCTGCGCGCGGCCGGCGTGCGCATCGCCCTGGATGACTTCGGCAACGGGCATTCCAACTTCGAGCTGTGGCACGAGCTGGCGCCGGAATTCGTCAAGCTGGACCGCTATCTGGTCCATCGCATCCATGAGAGCGCCGGCCGCCTGAGCATCGTCAAGGCGCTGGTGCAGGTCGCCGAAAGCCTGGGCACCGAACTGGTGGCCGAAGGCGTGGAGGACATCCAGGACCTGCGCATCATCCAGAACCTGGGCATTCCCTATGCGCAGGGCTACCTGCTCGGCCGGCCGCACGTGCAGGTGGCGACGCAGGCCAGCAGCGGCGCCTTCGATACCGAGGGCGGCAAGCTGCCGGTGATGCCGCGCAGCCTGCGCAACAGCAACTTCCGCCGGATCACCGCCGAGCACCTGATGATCGAGGCGCCGTGCCTGCTGCATGACGCCTGCAATGCCGATGCCGAGCAGCTGTTCCGCAACAATCCGCAGCTACCGGCGCTGCCGGTGGTGGACAGCCAGGGCGTGCCGTTGGGCCTGCTCAACCGGCGCGTGTTCAACGAACGCATGGCGATGCCCTTCGCCCGCGAACTGAGCGGGCGCAAGCCATGCACCCTGCACATGCATACCGCGCCGGTGGTGTGCGATGTCGGCCAGAGCATCGACGCGATGTCCGAGATCCTGCTGGGCGAAGACCAGCGTTATCTGTCCGATGGTTTCATCATCGTCGAAGGTGGCAGGTACCGCGGCGTGGGTGCGTCCGAGGCGCTGGTGCGCCGGGTCACCGAACTGCGCATCGAAGCGGCGCGCTACGCCAATCCGCTGACCCTGTTGCCGGGCAACATCCCGATCACCGAGCACATCGGCCGCTTGCTGGAAAGCGGGCAGAGCTTTGCCGCGGCCTATTGCGACCTCAACAGCTTCAAGCCCTTCAACGACCAGTACGGCTATTTCCGGGGTGACCGCATGATCCAGCTGGTGGCCACGACCCTGGGCCGGCACGCGGATCCGCGCTGGGATTTTGTCGGCCATGTCGGTGGCGACGATTTCGTGGTGCTGCTGCAGAGCGAGGACTGGCAGCTGCGCTGCGAGCGGATCGTGGCCGAATTCAACGCCGCGGCGATGGCGCTGTTCGACCCGGAGGATGTCGCGCGCGGCTCGCTGGAGGGCGAGGATCGCAGTGGCCGCTATGCGACCTTCCCCCTGACCACGCTGGCCATCGGCGTGGTGCATCCATTGCCGGGGCAGTTCACCAGCGCCGAGGCGATCGCCTCATTGGCGGCCAGCGCCAAACGCCAGGCCAAGCGCCAGCAGCGTGGGGTGTTTGTCCTGTCGCGTTAGCGGCAGGTGCGGCGCGGGTCAGGGCGTCGGCGTGAACGTGCCCACCATCACCAGGTGCCCGGCCTCGACCAGTTGGGCGGCGTTGCCGTTGCAGGCCTGGACATCGGCCAGGGTGGCCTCGGGCGCGCGGCGATAGGCGGCCCAGCCATTGCGGCCATGGGACTTGACGTGATACAGCGCACGGTCGGCCAGGGCGACCATCTGTTCCCAGCCCAGCAGGCGAGGTGCGTCGGGAAAGGGCGGGTATTCCATCAGGCCCAGCGACACGGTGACCTGCAGGGTCTGGCCATCGCCCAGGTCGAAGGGCTTCTGGGCGATGCTGCGGCAGACGCGGTCGCCCAGGGCCTGCAACTGCGCGCGCGGCATCGGGCGGAAGACCAGCAGGAATTCCTCGCCGCCCCAGCGCACCACGTAGTCGCCCATGCGGGTCAGCTCGCGCAGGCACTGCGCCACCTGCTGCAGCACGCGGTCGCCCGCGTCGTGGCCGAAGGTGTCGTTGATGCGCTTGAAGTGGTCCAGGTCCAGCAGGCCGAACATCAGCGCGTCGCGCTGCATGTCCACGCCGATGTCACGATCGTAGAAGGCCAGGTCCAGCGGAATCTGCCGGCCCAGGTAGCGACGGTTGTGCAGGCCGGTCAGCGGATCGGTGACGGTCAGGGCTTCCAGGCGTTCGTTGGCGTCCTGCAGGTCGCGCGTGCGCTGCTGGACCAGCGCTTCGAGCACCGCGCGCTGGCGTGCGTAGCGGCGCGACAGCCAACCGTAGCCCAGCGCGATCAGCAGCAGCACCGCCAACGCGGCGGCGACGCGGAACCACAGCTGCTCGTAGAAGAACGGGTGGATCTGGAAGGCCAGCTGCGCCGGCGTCGCGCTCTGCACGCCACTGTTGTTCACGCCCAGCACTTCGAAGGTGTATCGGCCGGCGGGCAGGTTGGTGTAGTTGACGCTGCGCTGGTTGATGTTTTCCAGGGTCAGCCACTGCGCGTCGTAGCCGCGCAGGCGGTAGCGGATGTCGGTGTGCTCGGGTGCCTGGAAGCTGAGCGCGGTGAACGCAAAGCGCAGGTCGCGCGCCTGCGCCGGCAGGGTCCAGTCGCCGCCGGCTTCCACCTCGCGCCACTGA
The DNA here is from genome assembly GCA_044235875.1 of Pseudoxanthomonas sp. Lineage (GTDB taxonomy): Bacteria > Pseudomonadota > Gammaproteobacteria > Xanthomonadales > Xanthomonadaceae > Pseudoxanthomonas_A. Next base: position 14,343 of record JBIIHJ010000023.1, on the reverse strand, counting down.
CCCTGCACCTGCACGCGCTCGACGCGTGGGGTGGGCGGCACCGGATTGCCGTGCGCGTGCTCGGTGTCCATCGCCACCAGGCCGTCGCGGGTGGGCAGCCAGAAGGCGCCATCGCGGATGAAGCCACGCGCGTTGCCGGCGCCGTTGCAGCAGTCGCCCTTCTGCCCGCCGTGACGATCGCCGCGCTCGTTGAGCAGCTGCTGCACCTGCAGCGAGGCGGTGGGCGAGGCCTGGACCCGGGCGATGTCGGCCAACGGGAAGCGATAGATGCCGCGCAGGCCGCCGATCCACAGTTGGCCATGGCCATCGCTGTCGATGGCGAACACCGGGTTGGCCGGTACGCCGCGGTCCTGGTCCAGCTCGATCCAACGGCGCCCGTCGAACAGCAGCAGCGTCTCGCGCGACAGGTTGCCAACAAGCAACTGGCGGTCGGGCAGCTCGTAGATGGCGGTGACGTGGGTGTCGGCCGGGAAGCCGGTGTCGCGGCCCATCGCGCGCAGCTGGCCGTCGCGCAACTCATACAACCCGGTGTAGGTGCCCACCAGCAGGCGGCCGTCGCTGGCGGAGGCGAGCACGCGCACGCGTGGATCGGCCAGGCCCTGCTCGATGCCGTAGCGGGTCAGGAGATTGCCCTGCAGCCCGAACAGCCCATCGGTGGTGGCGAACCAAAGCGAACCCTGACCGTCGCGGAGCATCCCATTGATCTGGGCGCCGTTCAGCGGTGCCAGCACGGGCGGTCGTTCGAGCACCCCATTGCGCAGCACCGCCATGCCGGCGCGGGTGCCGATCCAGGCGCGGTCGTTTTCCACCAGCAAGGAGTAGGCGGCCGGGTGCGGCAACTGGCGTCCGGTCAGCAGCGTGCGGAAACGGCCCTGGTCGAACAGCGCCACGCCATCGTTGGTGCCCACCCAGACCTGGCCCTGATGGCCCGGCGCCACCGACCACAGCAGGGGATCGGCCAGCCCGTCGCCGGAGGAGAACCGTCGGGTCGCCCCATCCCAGACGCGGGTGGCACCGGACATCACCGTGCCCAGCCACAGGTTGCCTTCGCGGTCCTGCATCAGGCTGCGCGGTGCGAACAGCGTGTTGCCGGTGATCCGTTCCACCACCTGGCCGTTGCGCAGGCGCAGCAGATGGTCGGCCACGCCCACCCAGAGGTTGTCGTCGCGATCGAGCAGCATCGCGTCCACCGGCGCCCGGCGCAGCAGCGGATCGTCGGTGTAGAGCTGCCAACGGCCAGCCTGCAGCACGTACAGGCCAGCGGTGGTGCCGGCCCACAGCCGGTCCTGCGCGCGCAGCAGCACGTGCACCGAGGCCATGGTCGCCGGCCCGGGCAGGGGCAGTTCGCGGGCCTGGCCCTGCGCGTCGATCTGCTGGACCCGGCCGATCCCGCCCACCCACAGGGCGTCGGCTTCGCTCAGCAGGGCGGTGGCGGGTTTTTCCAGCCCGGGCAGGCGGGTCAGGTGGTCGCCCTCGACGCGATAGACGCCCTGGCTGGAGGCCACCAGGACGCGGCCCTGGCGGTCGCGGGCCAGCGCGGTGACCTCGAACGGCCCATCGGGTGCCGGCCGTGGATCGAACTGGCGGAACGCGGCGTGCTCGCGCACCGCCAGGCCCTGGGCGGTGCCGATCCACAAGCGGCCATCGGGTTCGGGCAACAGCGCGCGGATGTCGCCGCTGTTCAGGCCTGGCCAGGCGTGTCCGTCGAAGGTGGTGAACTGGATGCCGTCGAAGCGGGCCAGCCCGGCCTGGGTGCCCATCCACACATAGCCGGTGGCGTCCTGGGCCAGCGCGGTGACGCTCAGCTGCGGCAGGCCCTGTTCAAGCGACCAGTTGGCGGTGACGTAATCCTGGAAGCGCTTGTCCGGTTGCAGGGCCTGGGCAGGCAGGCCAACCGCGGCGCTCGCCCACAGCAGCACGCGCAGCAGCCAGATGCCGCCACACGCACGCGCTTGCCATGGTGAAACCGCCTTCCCCATCGAATCGCCGCCGTTGTCCCCTGGTTCGGTTATCGGCCGCCGAGGGCTGGGCTAAAGCGCCGCTCAGCACTCGATGACGTTGACCGCCAGCCCTCCACGGCTGGTTTCCTTGTATTTGTCGCGCATATCGCGGCCGGTGTCACGCATCGTGCGGATGACCTTGTCCAGGGACACCTTGTGCTTGCCGTCGCCGCGCATGGCCATGCGGCTGGCATTGATGGCCTTCACCGAGCCCATCGCGTTGCGCTCGATGCACGGGATCTGGACCAGGCCACCGATCGGGTCACAGGTCAGGCCCAGGTTGTGCTCCATGCCGATCTCGGCGGCGTTCTCGATCTGGCTGGTGTTGCCGCCCAGCGCGGCGGTCAGCCCGGCGGCGGCCATCGAGCAGGCCACGCCCACCTCGCCCTGGCAGCCGACCTCGGCGCCGGAGATGCTGGCGTTTTCCTTGTAGAGGATGCCCACCGCCGCGGCGGTCAGCAGGAAATCGAAGATGCGTTGCTCGTTGGCGCCCGGGCAGAACCGGTCGAAGTAATGCAGCACCGAGGGAATGATCCCGGCCGCGCCGTTGGTGGGCGCGGTGACCACGCGGCCACCGGCGGCGTTTTCTTCGTTGACCGCCAGCGCGTACAGGTTGACCCAGTCCAGCGTGGTCAGCGGGTCGCGCATCGCGGCCTCGGGCTTGGTCGACAGTTCGCGGTACAGCGCCGGTGCGCGTCGCGAGACATGCAGGCCGCCGGGCAGGGTGCCTTCCTGGCGGATGCCGCGCGCCACGCAGGCCTGCATGGCGTCCCACAGCTCGCGCAGGCCATCGCGGATCTGGTCGGCGCTGCGCCAGACCTGTTCGTTCTCGAACATCAGCTGGGCGATCGACAGGCCGGTTTCGTTACTGCGCGCGATCAGCGAATCGCCGCTGGAAAACGGATGCGGCAGCGCGGTCTCGTCGGCGACGATGCGGTCTTCGGCCGCTTCGTCGGCATTGACCACGAAGCCGCCTCCGACCGAGTAGTAGTCGCGCGTGGCGATCACCCCGTCGGCGGCATCGAAGGCGGTAAAGCGCATGCCGTTGGTGTGGAAGGGCAGCTTCTGGCGCTTGTTCATCACCAGATCGCGCTTCTCGTCGAAGGCGATCGGATGGGTGCCCATCAGCTGGATGACCTTGTCGCCGCGGATGCGCGCCAGCGTGGTCGGGATGATGTCCGGATCGATCAAGTTGGGGCGGTGGCCTTCCAGGCCCAGCAGCACCGCCTTGTCGGTGCCGTGGCCGCGGCCGGTCAGCGCCAGCGAGCCGAACACTTCGGCGCGCACGCGTGCGGTGTTGGCCAGCTGGCCCGGGTCCAGCAGCCAGCGGTGCACGAAGCGCTCGGCCGCGCGCATCGGCCCGACGGTATGGGAGGAGCTCGGCCCGATGCCGATCTTGAACAGGTCGAAGGTGCTGACGGCCACGTTGGGAAATCCGGAAGGGAACGGCGGTTGGAGAGGATCAGCGCCGCGCGCGCGCGCTGGGCGCGACCGCATCGGTCTGGAGATGCTGGGCCAGCGCCGCGCGCACGCTGGCGTGAGTGCGGGCCATGTGGTCCTCGTGCAGGCGGCAGGCCTTGATCACGTTGCGCTGCAGGGCGGCATCGGCAATGGCCAGGTGTTCGTCCAGCGAGAACCGCTTGTCGCGCGCACGCGGCAGCGCCGCGTACCGGTAGCGCTCGGCCTGGTGATAGAACATGTCCTGCAGGCGCAGCAGCCAAGGCGAGCGGCATGCGCCCAACAGCGCGCGATGGAAGGCGAAGTTGCGCGCTTCCAGTTCATCCAGCACATCGCCCGGTGGCTGAGTGCTGCTGCCGGACAGGTCGCGCTCGATCGCGGCCAAGGCGTCCAGCGTCTGGGTCACCTGCGCTTCCCACGCGGCGTCGCCATGGACGATGGAGTCGTTCATCGCCTCGTTGACCACCAGCACGCGCACCTTGGCGATGTCGTCCAGTTCCTGCAACGAAAGCGGCGCCACCCAGAAGCCGCGCTGGTCGGCGCTGATCACCAGCTGCTCGCCGCACAACCGCGCCAGTGCCTCGCGCAGCGGGGCCATGCCGATCTGGTAGCGCTGCTGCAGCTCGGACAGCTTGAGCTTGGACGCCGCGCGCAGCCGGCCGCGCACGATGTCGTGCCGCAGCTGCTGGTGGATGCGGCTGGCGAGGGTGCCCGCAACGGCGACGTCCATAAAATCGAAATTTTCAACGTGGCAAAGGGGGTTGCGCGCATTGTAGGCGCGGTTCCCTCGCTTTAATTTCGATTTTATGGCGGCACTCGGTTTTGCTGGAACAGCCCCCACGCCAAGCGGGCTCGACGCCGTGGTCCGCCTGCGGTACCACTGCGACTGACTTCCCCAGGTGCCCGCCGATGCCTGCCTACCTGCTCTACCAGCGCGACGACTGCCACCTGTGCGACCTGGCACTGGAGATCCTGGCCACCGCGCGGCTCCCGGACTTTGACAGCGTCTACATCGATGACCACGCCGGGCTGGAGGCGCGCTATGGCCTGCGCGTGCCGGTCCTGCGCGATGCGCGCAGCGACCGCGAGCTGGACTGGCCGTTCGACAGTGCGCGGGTGCAGGCGTTCGTGGCGGGCTGACGGATTACGGCGCGGCGGGATTGCGGTTCTGGCGTACCGGCGTGTACTGGGCCGACAACAGTCGCCAGCCCTGCGCGGCCTTGTGTGCCACCGCGCCCAGGGTGAGGGTCATGGTGTGGCCCTGCATCGTATAGCTCAGCTGGGTACTGACCACCGCGGTGTCGCCATGATCATGGACGACGGTCTGCGCCAGCTGCACCGGCGGGCCGGCGACCTTTTTCTCCGGTGCATAGAACGACAGCACTGCGGCGTGATCATCGACCTGCCCCAGGGGGCTGATCTCGATGAACTGCGGATCCAGCACCGCCTCCAATGCAGCCAGGTCGAAGGCCGATTCGGCCTGCACGTACTGCTGCACGGCGTCCTGCGGCGTGGCCGCCGCCGTGGCGGCCTGGCTGTCCATCGCCGCGGACAACAGGCAAGCCGTCGACAGGGCGGCCAGGGCGAGAGGTGTGCGCATGCGGAAGTCCTTGGTGCAATCGGAAAGCATGAGCATCACCGCGCGACCAGCGGGCGCGCGCGGACCGGAAGTCACTCCCCCCAATGGCATGGCGGTCATGCCCGCCAGGCAAGACGCCGGGCTTGGCCCGGTGTCGTCTGCACTGCGACGGTGGTGCGCGCTTAGTTGGCAGGCTTCAACACGACCTTGGTGCTCACCGCGACCGCATCGGGAATCGTGCCGGTGTCCTTCCAGTCGCCGCCGCCCACGCCGAAATCCAGCCGCTTGAGCGTGGCCTTGCCGGTCAGCGTCGGCTGCGCGCCGGGCGTCCACAGGAAGGTCAGCGTCACCGGCTTGGACACCCCGCGCAGGGTCAGCGTGCCGTCGGCGCTGTAGCGGTTGCCGCCCAGCGGCTTGAAGCCCTTGGCCTTGTAGGTGGCCTGGCCGAACTTGGCCACGTCGAAGAAATCCGCGCTGGCCAGGGTCGAGTCGCGATCGCCATTGCCGGTGCTGGTGCCGGCCAGGCCGATGGTGACATCCAGCGTGCTCAGCTCCGGGCGCATCGGATCGAAGCTGACCTTGGTGTCGAACTTGCCGAACTTGCCGGTGAAGGTCTCGCCGTCGTAGCTGGTGGCGAACACCAGGGTCGAGCCGGGTGCCTGCACGTAGTCGGCAGCCTTGGCCGGGGCAGTGGAAAACATCGCCACCAGTGCGGCGGCGGTCAGGGCGGGGGAAAGGAATTTGCTGGACATGGCGTCAATCCTGGGTCGGGGGTGCGGGGGCGGGCACGCGCAGCCAGCCGCGCGGCAACATGCGGGCAAGCGTGGCATCGCGCTGGAACAGATGGTGGTAGAACGCGGCGCCGGCATGGGCCAGCACCAGGACGATCAGCACGTACAAGCCACCTTCGTGCACCGTGTGGGACAGGTGCCGCAGGCCCTGGTCCGGCGCCACCAGCTTGGGCATGTTGAACAGGCCGAAGAACTTGAAAGGACGCAGCCCGCTGGCCGAGTCGTATAGCCAGCCCGACAGCGGCATGGCGAACATGATCCCGTACAGCAGGACGTGGGTGATCGAGGCGATGGCATGCTGCCAGCCGGGCGTGCCGGCCACCGGCCTGGGCGCGCCGGCGTACAGGCGCCAGGCCAGGCGCGCGATCACCAGCACCAGCACGGTGATGCCCACCGACTTGTGCGCGGTATAGACCCAGAAATACTTGGGCGTCTTGGGCAGGTCGCCCATGGTCAGTCCGACCACCGCCAGCGCGAAGATCAGCAGCACGATCAGCCAATGCAGGGACTGGCTGACAGCGCCCCAGCGCTGCGCGTTCGGTCTGTTCATGGCGTGGTGTCCTGTGGCGGGTCGGCGGGCAGGGAGGGCAAGGGGTCGGCATCGGTGGTGGGCGCGGCGCCTTCCGGGTCCGGTGTGCGCGGCGCGTCGAAGTCCTGGCCCGAGCGCGTGGCTTCGGCCTGGATGGTGAGTTGCACCGCGTCGCCGATCACCGACTTCCAGGCGGTGATGCCGAAGTCGGCGCGGCTGATCGTGGTGGTGGCCGAAAAGCCCGCGGTGCGCCGGAACGGCGGCAACGGATGGCGCTTGAGCTGGTTGAAGGTCACCGCCAGGGTGACTTCGCGGGTGACGCCGTGCAGGGTCAGGTGGCCGGTGACTTCGGCGTGGGTCGGGTCAAGGCCGACTACGCGCGTGGAGACGAACGTGGCCTGTGGATGGTCCTTGCTGTCGAGCAGGTTGCCAGCGGCGATCGCCTTGTTCCAGGCCGCGTCGCCCAGGTCGGCGCGGTCCAGCGGGACAGTGACTTCGACCCGCGCCTGGCTCCAGTCGTCCGGGTCGAACTGCACCAGCCCGCTGCTGCCCGAGACCGTGCCCAACGCCTGCGAGAAGCCGGCATGGGAAATGGCGAACAGCACGCGGGTGTGGACCGGATCGAGCTGGTAGGTCGCGGACGCGGCCGATGCCGGCCCGGCCAGCACGGCAACGACCAGCAGGCAGGCGCGGGATGCGGCGCGGAATCGTGCGGTTGGCTGGGGCATGGCGGCGATTCTAGACACCTGCGTGTCGCCGGGCGTTGTGGCTGGCAAGAACAATGCATTGCAGACAACGGAATGACCCGAAGGGAACTTGCCGGTTTGTTCCAGTCGCGCAACGGTTGCCATCGTCGTGTGCTTGCTTGCACGATGCCCGCTGCGCGCAGGCGGGAAGCCCCGTTGGCGGCCAGTGGAATACGCGCAAAGCCATGAGGGCACCGGCGGATGTGGGCAAGACGTTTCTTTCTGTACGGCCTGCTGGCCTGGGCCGGACTGGCCTCGGCCGCCGTCCCGTTGACCCCGCAACCCCGCCAGATGGGCGTGGCCGACGGCCTGCCCAGCGGCCGGGTCAATGCATTCGCCGAAGACAAGCTGGGGTACCTGTGGATGGCGACCCACGATGGCCTGGCGCGCTATGACGGACGTGGGTTCCGGATCTGGCGGACCGACGATGGCCTGCGCGACAACCTGATCTGGTCCCTGCACGTGGACCAGGACAACCGCTTGTGGATCGGCACCGAGAATGCCGGCGTGGCCGTGCTGGATGCGGACCGGCGCAAGTTCACCTTCTACGACCGGCGCAACACGCCGGGCCTGACCAGTGATTCGATCTGGTGCATCGAGCAGACCGCCGATGGCAGCATGTGGTTCGGCACCCAGGGCGGTGGCCTGACCCGGCGCCTTGCCAACGGCAGCTTCGAGCATTTCATGCCGGTGCTGGGCGATCCGCGCAGCCTGCCGAGCGCCGAAGTGGTGCACATGACGGTGACGCCGGATGGCACGCTCTGGCTGGCCACGCGCGCTGGGCTGGCACGCTGGACCGGGCGCGATTTCGAACGTGCGCCTGCCGATCTCATGCCGCCATATCCGATCAACCGGCTGCGCGCCGAATCCGATGGAAGCCTGTGGATCGCCACCAATCACGGTGCCATCCTGCGGACTCCGGATGGCCGCTACCAGCCACAACCGTGGACAGGCCTGTCCGATATCCCGGTGCTGCAGACGCTGGTGCGCGATGGCGCGGGGACGTACTGGCTCGATACGGCCTCGGGCATGGGCTACCAGGCCGGTGGGCGTGTCCATAACGTCCCGCTGTACAGCGTTTCGGCACATGGCATCGTCAAGCCCAGCTGGGCGACCGGCTATGAGGATCGCGATGGCGGGCTCTGGTTTGCGAGCATCAATGCCGGCCTCTGGCACCTGCCCGCGAACTGGCGCCAGTTCGCCGTGCTCACCAACGAGGACGACGATCCGAGCTCGATGTACAACCCCTATGTCCTGGCGTCGGCGCCGTCCAGTAAAGGTGGGATCTGGCTGGCCGGCACGCGGGGTGCGCTGGACCTGCTCGATCCTGCATCGGGCAAGGTGGAGCACCACCTGCGGGTCATCGATCCGGTGTCGTGGCCACAGTCGATGGCCGAAGATCCGCTGGGGCGGGTCTGGATCGGCCTGGCCGGCAAACTGCTGCGTTACGATCCTGCGACCGGCCAGGTGCGGCGCTGGACGGCCGACGATGCGGTCGATCCAGCCCTGTCTGTCAGCCAGGAACTGCTGCGCAGCTGCGGCAACCAGCTGTGGTTGTATTCGCGTGGTGCCGGCATGCAGCGCCGTGACCTGGACGGGCACGTGCAGGCGCTGGTCGAGGATGTCGTGCCAAGGGAATCGTTCGTGCAGGACATGCGCTGTGCGCCGGATGGTCGGCTCTGGCTGGCCAGCGACCAGGGGTTGCTGGCCTGGGACGCGGCGAAGCAGCGCTTCCTGCCCGTTCCCGGCACGCCCGGGGTGCGGCTGTTCTCGCTGGCGTTCGTCAACGCGCGTGAGCTGTGGATCGGCAGCATGGGCCAGCTGGACCGTTATCGCTGGGATGGCCGGACCCTGCAGCACCTGCAGCGTATCGGCCAGGCGCAGGATTTCCCCGCCACGGCGCCGACCGGCCTGCTGGTGGATGCGGGAGGCATCGTGTGGACCAGCTCCTCGCGTGGGCTGGTACGGACCAATCCGGCCAATTCGCTGGTCCGCCAGTACGGCGTGCGCGACGGACTGCCCAATCCGGAGCTGCGCGAGCAGAGCCTGGTCCAGGCCACCACCGGTCAGGTCAGCGCGGCCACGCCCGATGGGCTGATCGTGTTCGATCCACTGCTGCTCAAGCCCTCCAAGCGACAGCCCGCGCTGCAGCTGGAGTTCGTCGGCGTCCGTCGTGGCGAGCAAGGCCTGGACCTGACCCACGTGCCGGTGCCGGTGATCGGCAGCGAGGATCGCGACCTGCACATCGTCGCGCGACTGCTGTCGTTCTCCGGTTCGGCCGACAACGACTACCGCTTCCGGCTGGAAGGTTATGACTCTGGCTGGATCGGCGTGGGACAAAGCGGCGAGCGCATGTTCTCGCGCCTTCCCGCAGGCCAGTACACACTGCAGATCCAGGGCCGCAGCAGCGACAACGTCTGGTCACAGGTCAAGACGCTGCAGTTCCGCGTGCTGCCGCCCTGGTGGCGCAGTCCATGGGGCCTGGCCTGCATCGCCGCCTGTGTGCTGCTGGTGGTGGGCTGGGCGCTGCATCTGTACAGGCTGCGCCTGCGCCGCCGCACCGCCTGGCAGATGGCCCAGCACGAGCGCGCCGTGGCCGAGGAAGCCTCGCGCGCCAAGACCCAGTTCCTGGCCACGCTGGGCCACGAAGTGCGCACGCCGATGACCGGGGTGCTGGGCATGAGCGAACTGCTGCTGACCACGCCGCTGGACGAGCGCCAGCACCGGTACACGCGCTCGATCCAGAATGCCGGCACCCACCTGCTGCGGCTGGTCAACGACGCGCTCGACCTGGCCCGCATCGAGGCCGGGCGCCTGGAACTGGACCAGCAGGATTTCGACCTGCGCGAGCTGCTCGAGGAGGTCGCCGCATTGACCGCGCCGATGGCCGACAAGCGCGGCCTGGCCTTCACCAGCACCGTGGCGCCCAACCTGCCGGTGGCCGTGCGCGGCGATCCGGTGCGGGTGCGCCAGATCCTGCTCAACCTGCTCAACAACGCGGTCAAGTTCACCGAGCATGGTCAGGTGCGCCTGTTGGCGCTGCCGCTGGAGGGTCGGGGCATCCGCCTGATCGTCAGCGACACCGGGCCGGGCATCGCCGCCGGGCAGGTTGAGCGGCTGTTCCAGCGCTTCGAGCAGGCCGATGGCGCGCGCACCGCCGCGCGCTACGGCGGCAGCGGCCTGGGCCTGGCGATCAGCCAGGAGCTGGCCGGGGCGATGGGTGGGCGCATCAGCGTGGAGAGCATGCCGGGCAAGGGCACGCGCTTCCTGGTCGAGCTGCCGCTGCCGACCGCCGAGCGCGCGAACGCGGCGGCCGAAGCCCGGGCGCTCGATCACGACCAGCCGCTGTCGGTGCTGCTGGTCGAGGACGACGCCACCATCGCTGAAGTCATCATCGGCCTGCTGCAGACGCGAGGACACCGCGTGCAGGCCGTGGCGCACGGACTGGCGGCGCTGACCGAAGTGGCGTTGGCCAGTTTCGACATCGCGCTGCTGGACCTGGACTTGCCCGGCATGGATGGCCTGTCGCTGGCGCGGCAGCTGCGTGCGCAGGGCTTCGCCCCGGCCCTGCTGGCGGTGACCGCGCGCGCCGATGGCGATGCCGAGGCGCTGGCCGCGGCCGCCGGCTTCGACGGGTTCCTGCGCAAGCCGGTCACCGGCCAGCTGCTGGCCGAGGCGATCGCCGCGGCGCGCGCGGCGGCGCGGTCGCGCAACGCCGGCTGAGACCGCACCCGGGGCGCGTGGGCAGGCGGCCGCCGTTGATGGTTCGCCGCCGTCTTGCACCGGCCCGGCGCCGTTGCGAGGATGGCCTTGGGGGCACAAGGACGAAGGGCGACAGATGGATGAGCTGCGCGCGGGGCTGCGTGCCACGCTGATGTTGCTGGGCCTGTGCGTGGCCGGCGTCCAGGCGCAGGTGCCGCAGCGCCCGGTGTTCCGCCTGACCACCGTCGCCGACGGATTGCCTTCGGCCACCGTGACGGCGCTGGCCAGTGACCGCCAGGGTTATCTGTGGGCGGCCACGTTCGATGGGCTGGCGCGCTATGACGGCACCGAGTTCACCGTCTGGCAGCACGATCCGCGCAATGCCGCCTCGGTGGGCGGCAACCTGCTGCAGGCGCTCTATATCGATCCGCACGATCGGGTGTGGGTGGCTACTTCCGGGTTGAGCGTCCTGGACCCGCAGCGCAAGGGCTTCCGGCATTACAGGCAGGACCAGTACCCGCAGATGCTGAGCGAGGACGTGTTCGCCATCAGCGGCATTGGCGAGGAGGTCTGGTTCGGCACCAATGGCGGCGGGCTGTATCGCATCGCGGCCAACGGCACGATGACCCGTTTCGACCATGCCAACACGCAAGGCGCGCTTCCGTCCGATGCGGTGTTTTCGCTGGCCGTCGATGCGCGTGGCCGGTTATGGGTCGCCACCAGCGCCGGGTTGGCCTATGTGCAGGACGGGACCATCAAGCGCGCGCAGGGCGTGCTGCGGGACCGTGGCAACCCGGTCCTGCTGCGCGTTGGCGATGAACTCTGGTCCAGTGGTGCCTATGGCCCCAGCGTGCTCGGGGCCGACGGGCAATGGCGCCAGCTGCCGTGGGCGGCGATGTTCGAGGACGCCAATCAGCTTGCGACCGTGGCACCGGCCGACCACGGTGAATACTGGCTGGGAACGCCCAACGGGCTGTGGCTGACCCACGGCAGGCAGGCCCCGCAACCGGTGATCGATCGCGATGGCGTGTTTGCCCATCGCTATGTCGTGGCCATGGACCGCGCGCGCGGCGGTGGATTGTGGGTGTCGGTGATGGGCCAGGGCCTGGCCTACCTTCGACCGGACTGGCGCCGCCTGGCGGTGCTGCCACCGGCAAAATCCAGGGCCGTCAGCGCCTATTGCGCGGTGGCACCGGCAACGCCGCACAAGCTCTTGCAGATCGATTCCGTCGGTGCGATCGAGTTGCTGGACACGCGGACCGGAGATGTCTCGCTCACCGCCTGGCGCGATGACACGCTCAAGGGACTGTCGCCTTCCGCAGGCTTGCTCGACAGCCGGGGAGCGGTGTGGCTGGGCCATGTCCCGGCCCATCTGGTGCGGTTCGATCCGGCCACGGGCCGGCATGTGCGCTGGCAGATCGAGCGCGTGAAGGGACAGGGCATGGCACCGGAAACCCTGCTCGAGGACGCACGCGGCGATGTGTGGGTGGGCGTCACTGGCATGCTCCAGCGCCGCCGTGGGACCGACGGCAACGTGCTGGACGAGCTGCAGCGCCATCCGGCGACGCATCAGGACCTGGCGTTCCAGCAACTGCGTCTGGGTCCTAACGGCGAGCCGTGGGTGGCCAGCGCGGGCGGCCTGCTGCGTTGGGATCCGCGGGCGCGTGCGCTGGTGCCGGTTCCCGCGTTCGATGGCGATGACGTCTCGGGTTTCGTGCCTGTCGGCGAGCGCGAACTCTGGCTGTATCGCGTGGGCCTGCTGGAGCGCTGGGAGCTGCGTGGGCAGCGTTGGCACAAAACCCGGTCGATCAGCGACGGCCTGCCCAGCATCCCGACCAATGGCCTGCAGCGCGACGCGCAGGGACGCCTGTGGCTGGCCACCCAGCGCGGCCTGCTGCGCGTCGATCCGGCAACGGGGCAGGTGCGCAACTTCGGCATGCGCGATGGGCTGAGCAGCCAGGAATTCCTCGAAAAATGCCTGCACCAGCTTCAGGACGGCGTGCTGGCCTCGACCACCAGCGACGGTGCGTTGGTGTTGGTCGATCCATCGCTGCCCGATCGCGTGCCGACACCGCCGCCGTTGCTGCTGCAGACTCCGAGCGTGGTGCGCGAGGGCGCGGTCGTCGCGCTGTCCGATCCTGATCTCCGGCTGCGCGCGGCCGATCGCGAGCTGCGCGTGGGCATGCGCCTGCTGTCGTTCGAGGATCCAACCGGCAATCGCTACCGTTCGCGCCTGCTCGGTTTCGATCCGGACTGGGTCGACCAGGGCGCCAGTGGCGATCGCGTGCTCTCGGCGCTGGCGCCGGGCCGGTACACGCTTGAGCTGCAGGGTTTCGAAGCGGGCGGCAACGCATCGGCGGTGCGGCGCCTGGCCTTCAGCGTGGCGCCGCCGTGGTGGCGCAGCGGCGCAGGCATGTCGGCGCTGGCGCTGTGCGGGCTGGCGCTGGTGCTGCTGTGCGCATGGGCGTATCGCCAACGCCTGCGTCGCCGCTCGGCCTGGAACCTGGCCCAGCACAAGCGCGAGCTGGCCGAACAGGCCTCATTGGCCAAAACCCATTTCCTGGCCACGCTCGGTCATGAAGTGCGCACGCCCATGACCGGCGTGCTGGGCATGAGCGAGCTGCTGCTGGCCACGCCATTGGACGCGCGCCAGCGCGGCTACACCCGTGCCATCCAGCAGGCCGGCGAGCACCTGCTGCGCCTGGTCAACGACGCGCTGGACCTGGCCAGGATCGAAGCGGGCCGGCTGGAGCTGGATGCGCAGGATTTCGATCTGCGTGAGTTGCTTGAGGGCGTAGTGGCCCTGATCGCGCCCACCGCTGCGCAGCGTGGCCTGGGATGCTTCTGCCGGGTCGATCAGGACGTGCCGCAGATGCTGCGCGGCGATCCGATGCGGTTCCGTCAGATCGTGCTCAACCTGCTGGGCAATGCGGTGAAGTTCACCGAAGCCGGCGAGATCGGCGTGCAGGTGCAGTGGCTGGGCGGCGACGGCGTGCAGCTGACCGTCAGCGATACCGGGCCAGGCATGACCGACGAACAGCAGGCGCGACTGTTCCATCGTTTCGAGCAGGCCGAAGGCGCGCGCACCGCCTCGCGTTACGGCGGCAGTGGCCTGGGCCTGGCGATCTGCCAGGAGCTGTCCATGGCAATGGGTGGCACGATCGCGGTGCAGAGCACGCCGGGGCAAGGCACGCGCTTTGTGGTATCGCTGCCATTGCCTGCGGTCAGCGGCCGCCTGGCAACGCCGGCCATTGCCGTGGCCTCGGCCAGTGTCGCGCCGCTGTCGGTGCTGCTGGTGGAAGACGACCCCACCATCGCCGAAGTCGTCACCGGCCTGCTGCAGGCGCGCGGGCACACCGTGCGGGCGGTTTCGCATGGCCTGGCTGCACTGACCGAGGCGGCGTTGCATCGCTTCGACATCGCCCTGCTGGACCTGGACCTGCCCGGCATGGATGGGCTGTCACTGGCCACGCAGCTACGCGCGCAGGGCATGAACCTGCCGCTGCTGGCGGTCACCGCGCGTGCCGATGCCCAGGCC
>JBIIHJ010000214.1:0-6882 GCA_044235875.1 Pseudoxanthomonas sp. | reverse complement strand
ATTCCAGGCACTGATCACCAGCCGGCGCGAGTCGGGATTGCGCTTGATCTCGTCCACCAGCCATTGCATCTGGTCGATGGCCTGACCGTCGGAGCCTGCCCAGCTGCGCCACTGCTTGCCGTAGACCGGGCCGAGCTCGCCGTTTTCATCGGCCCATTCGTCCCAGATGCTGACCTTGTTGTCCTTCAGGTAGGCGATGTTGGTCTCGCCCTTCAGGAACCACAGCAGCTCGTGGATGATCGAGCGCAGGTGCAGTTTCTTGGTGGTGACCAGCGGGAAGCCTGCGTTCAAGTCAAAGCGCATCTGCCAGCCGAACACGCTGCGCGTGCCGGTGCCGGTGCGATCGGATTTCTCGGCGCCCTGCTCCAGCACGTGCTGCAGCAGATCCAGGTATTGGCGCATCAGCGGGCCTCGGCAGGCGTGGTGGTAGCCGGCTTTACCGGCAGCAGGACAGGCGCGCGGCGCGAGCGCCACAGCAGGAACAGGCCCAATGCCACCAGCGGCAGGCTCAGCAGCTGGCCCATGGTGACCCAGCCCAGCGCCAGGTATTCCAGTTGCTGGTCGGGCACGCGGACAAATTCGACCATGAAGCGGAACACGCCATACAGCAGCGCAAAGAGGCCCGACACCGCATAGCGCGCGCGTGGCCTGGCCGAAAACCACCAAAGCGCCGCAAACATCACCAGCCCTTCCAGCGCCGCTTCATACAGCTGCGAAGGATGGCGCGCGTACTGGTTGAGCGCGCCGACGGCGTACTGGGCCTGGATCTGGGCCTGGCTCAGGTGCAGGTTGGCCACCACCGGATCGGTCGTCGGGAAGATGACGCCCCAGTGGGTCCCGGTGAACTTGCCCCACAGTTCACCGTTGACGAAGTTGGCCAGCCGGCCCAGCCCCAGGCCAGCGGGCACCAGCGGCGCGACGAAATCCATCGTGTCGAAAAAATGCAGGCGGTGCTTGCGCGACCACAGCCAACACGCAACCAGCACGCCCAGCAGGCCGCCATGGAAACTCATGCCGCCCTCCCACACCTTGAACACCTTCAACGGGCTGTCCAGGTACACCGGCAGGTCGTAGAACAGGATGTAGCCCAGGCGTCCGCCCAGCACCACGCCCAGCATCGCGTAGAACGCCAGGTCGGAAAAATGCTCCAGGTCCACGCCCGGCAGGCGCCCGGCCAGGATCCTGCTGCGGCCCAGGAACCAGGCCGCGAAGAAGGACAGTGCGTAGGCGATGCCATACCAGTGCACATCGACCGGGCCGATCGAAAAGGCGATGGGGTCGAACTGGTGCAGGAAGATCATGCGTCAAGACTTGCGGCGAAAGCAGCCGCCATTCTGCCGTACCCGGACCGGCGCCGCATGATCGGCACCGCAACGCTGCAACGTGGCGGCGCTAGAAAGCGACGAAAAACCGGGCTTACGGCGCCGAGCCTTCGCCCTCGCCGACCACCGGTGCCGGCACGCGCAGGCGGAACAGGCGCAGGCCCGCGGCCTGCAGCGCCGCCTGCGCCTGTTCGCCCAGATGGTCTTGGCCAGCGAGCCAGGATTCGACCAGCGTGCGGTCGTTGCGGCAGGCCAGCAGCAGCGCGTGCGCCGACACGGCCGGACTGGCCTGGGCCACGTCGCGCAGGAAGGCGGACCGCAGCCTGAGCGAGCCGCGCAGTGCCAACACGGTCTGCACCAGGATGAAGGCACCCAGTCCCCATGCCGCATCGCCCACGCCCTGGGCAGTGCTCAGCCAGGCAAAGGCCACGCAGGCCAGCGCGCGCATCAGCGTGGCCCGGGTGTTTTCGCCAGGGAAGCTCCAGCGCTGGTGGCAGAGGTATTCGAACCAGGTCAGCAGCAGCGCGAACGCCGCCAACGCATTGCAGCCGGCTGCCACCAGCGCGCTTGAGGCCGCAACGGCAATGCCCATCTCGGTGTTGCGCGGACGCAGCGCGTCGTCGTACAGCTTGGGCAGGCGGGAGAGTGTGGCTGCGATGGCGGGATGCATGGAAATTCCTGGCGCTGCGCGAGGGAGGCCACGCATCGACGAGCGGCCGGTGCGTGCGTGGGCGCGCGTCGCGCCCTGCCTGGCGCCTGCACGAGATGTGCCGTGCGGCGCTTGATCAGGCAGCCCCGATCATGCCGCAGCACGGCAGCGCCGTGAAGGGCATGTGAGGAAGAATGCCGGCGCAAGGCCGGTTCTGAGGTTGCCGTCACAGCAGGACGGCGCTGGGCCGGGGGCTAACGCAGGATCTGCGGAAGGTCGGGCAGCTCGTTATGACCGGCTTGCCCGGAGGCGGCGGGGAACGCTTGTGCCAGCAGCGCCGAGGCCGCGCGGATACCGGCGATCACCGCGGCTTCGGGTTGGCCCTGGTGCATGCCCGCTTCGATCTGCGCGCAAACCGCCTGCCAGGCCTCCGAAGAGACATGGCCGGCCAGGCCGCGATCGGCCACGATCTCGATCTGGTGGTCGGCCAGCAGCAGGTAGATCAGCACGCCGTTGTTGGCCTCGGTGTCCCAGGTCCGCAGGCGGGCGAACGCCGCCTGCGCGGCGGTGCGCGCATCGATGCCGGCGCGGATCGCGCCCAGGTCCAACCCCGGCTCAACGGCGAACATGATCTGGCCAGCGTGCAGCCGCTCGCCTTCGGCGATCACTGCGGCGATGCGCTGCAGGCTGTCCTGTGGAAACAGGCGGTGCGCGGACGCTGCGAACAGATGACGGAGCCAGCGCATCACCAGCTCCCCGAGGCGCCACCGCCTCCGGAAGACCCGCCGCCGCCACCCCAGCCGCCTCCACCGAAGCCGCCACCGCCTCCGAAGCCACCGCCTCCACCAAATCCACCGCCCCAGCCACCGAAGCCGCCCGGCCCGGCAAAGCGCCCGCCGGAACCGCCAAACAGCCCCATGAGCAGACCGACGATGCCCGCCAGCCCGCCAACCAGCAGCAGCGAGGAAAACAGCCAGGCGACCGCGCCACCGGCGATGCCGCTGGCGACCGCACGGATCGGCTTGGGCAAGCCACGCAACACTCCGCGGGCGAAGCTGGCCACGAACAGGCCCGCGATCAGGCCGAAGATCCAGCCGTTGCCGCCCTGGCGACGCTCGGGCTGGTGGGTGCTCTGCGGCTCGGGCAGCGCTTCACCATCGACCAGCGTGACCAGCACGGCGGTGGCATCGACCAGGCCGCCGCCATAGTCGTTCTGACGGAAGTGCGGCGCCATGTACTCCTGGATGACGCGGTTGGCGATCGCATCGGGGATGGCACCCTCCAGACCGTAGCCCGGCTGGATGCGCACCCGACGATCGTCCTTGGCCACCACGATCAGCACCGCATCATCCACGCCCTTGCGGCCCAGCTTCCACTGGTCGAACACGCGCTGGGTGTACTGCTCGATGGTCTCCGGCTGGGTGCTGGGCACCATCAGGATCTGCAGCTGGGCGCCCTTGCGCTGCTGCAGGTCCAGCGCCTGCTGGCGCAGCTGCGCGACCTGCCCGGCGTCCAGCGTGCCGGTTTCGTCGATGACCGGCGAGTCCAATGCCGGGATCGCCACGTCCTGCGCCAGCGCCGGCAGTGCCAGCAGGCACAGCAGCAGCGCGCACCGGCGCAGCAGGGCTTTCATCGGTGCGCGCCCGAAGCGGTTACTGCGCCGGGGTCGAAGCAGGTGGGGTCTGCGGCTGGGCCGGTGCGGGCTGCGGCGCGGCCGGCGTCGGCTGGCCGAAGTCCACGGTCGGCGCCTGCGAGATCTGCGCTTCGTTGGCGACGGAGAAGTTGGGCTTCTCCTTGGCGCCGGTGACCTTGGCGGTCAGGGCCTGGGGGAACTGGCGGATATAGGTGTTGTAGTCCTGCACCGACTGGATGTAGCGGCCGCGCGCGACGGTGATGCGGTTCTCGGTGCCTTCCAGCTGGGCCTGCAGATCGCGGAAATTCTGGTCGGACTTCAGCGTGGGGTAGTTTTCGCTGACCACCAGCAGGCGGCTCAGCGCGCTGCCCAGCTCGCCTTGGGCTTGCGAGAACTGCTGCAGCGAGGCCGCATCGTCGGCATTGACCTGCACCTGACCGACCTTGGCGCGGGCGTTGGTCACCTCGGTAAGCACTTGGCGTTCCTGCTGGGCATAGCCCTGCACGGTCCGCACCAGGTTGGGAATCAGGTCCGAGCGGCGCTGGTACTGGTTGAGCACCTCGGACCAGCCGGCCTTCACCGCCTGATCCTTCTGCTGGATGGTGTTGTAACCACAGCCGGCCAGCAGCGCGAAGACCGCAAGCAACAACGAGGAACGAATCAGGTTGCGCATGGCATGCATCTCCGGAGCTGTAAGGGCAGCCGCCTGGGGCGACCGGTTGCGCGCACTATGAACAGGCGCGCATGAAGAAGCCGTTGAACCGCCTCAGAACTCGCCAGCACCCTTGATGTGGTGCTGCGCGGCGCGGCGGCGCATCAACAGGTTGAGGGTTTCCACCAGCGCCGAGAAGCCCATGGCGAAGTACACATAGGCCTTGGGCACGTGGATTTCCAGGCCGTCGAGCACCAGCACCACGCCGACCAGCACGATGAAGGCCAACGCCAGCATCTTGACCGTCGGATTGGCATCGATGAAGCGGCCCAGCGGATTGGCCGCCAGCAGCATGACCGCCACCGCCAGCACGATCGCCGCCACCATGATCGGGATGTCCTTGGCGAAGCCGACCGCGGTGATCACCGAGTCCAGCGAGAACACGATGTCGATGATCGCGATCTGCAGGATCACCAGGCTGAACACCGAGGACACCTTGGTGGTGGTCGGGTCCTCGTCGTCGCCGCCGGTGACCAGCTCCTTGATCTCCATGATGCCCTTCACCACCAGAAACACCCCGCCCAGGATCAGGATCAGGTCGCGGATCGAGACCCCCATGCCCGCCACGGTGAACAGGTCATTGCTCATACGCGACAGATAGGCCAGCGACACCAGCAACGCGATGCGCGTGATGCAAGCCACCGCGATACCCAGCTTGCGCGCCTTGGCACGCTGCAGTTCGGGCAGGCGGCTGACGGCGATGGAGATGAACACCAGGTTGTCGATGCCCAGCACGATCTCCAGTGTGCTGAGCGTCAGCAGCGTTAGCCAGGCATTGGGATCGGCGAGGAATTCAAGATTCATGCGGGGGGAGATGTCCTAGAGCGAAGGGGAAAACAGAAAAAGGTAAAGCCGCGGGCCCAGGATCAATCCCCAGCACGCCAGTACATTGAGCATCATCATCAACACGGCGGCCGAGCCCATGTCCTTGGCGCGCCCAGCCAACTCGTGGAATTCCGGGCCGTAACGCTCGATCACCGCTTCCACGGCCGAATTGAGCAGTTCCACCCCCAGCACCAGCAGCAGCGAGCCGACCAGCAGCGCGCGCTGCACCCCATCGGCGCCCAGCCACAGCCCGATCGGCGCCAGGATCACGCACAGCACCACTTCCAGGCGGAAGGAGGATTCGTGCATCCAGGCTGCGCACAGGCCCTGCCAGGACCAGCGGGCCGCCTTCAACAGGCGCGCAGGTCCTCGTGGCGCATGTCCATAGGTATCGGCCACGTCAGGTCCAGGCCCAGTGCGGAGCCACCGGCAGGTGGACCGGCAAAGCAGGGAAATCAGCGGGCATGGTGGTCACGATCGAGCAGATGAACCGGGATTTTGCCACACCCCGCCACCGAGGCCGCCTTGCCCCCTGCGACGCAGGCTGGTTCACTGACCGCCGCAATGGCAATCAGGAAGCATGGGATGAGCGTGGAAATCCGTTATTGGCTGGTGGCGGCGATGCTGTTGGCAGGGCTGTCCGGCTGCGCCCGGATGCCCGTCTCCGAGCCGCCTGCGGCGGTCGCGCAGCCGTCCGCATCGGCCCCCGTCACCGCGCCAGGGGTGGCGAGCGGCGCGGTCTCAAGCCCGCAATGGGCCGAGGACATGGATGACTTTGCCGCGCAGGATGCGGCCAATCCGCCGCCGCGCGATGCGGTGCTGTTCATCGGCAGCTCGTCGATCCGCAAGTGGACCTCGCTGGCACAGGACTTTGCCGGGACGCCGGTGATCAATCGTGGTTTCGGGGGATCGGAAGTACGCGACAGCACCTACTACGCCGACCGGATCGTGGTGCCATACAGGCCACGCGAAGTGGTCTTCTACGCCGGCGACAACGATCTCAACAGCGGTCGCAGCGTGCAGCAGGTGGTGGACGATACGTTTGCGTTCATCACCCGGATCCGACGCGACCTGCCGGGCGTGCCGGTGGTCTACATCTCGATCAAGCCGAGCCCGTCGCGCGTCGAACTCCTGCCCAGGATCCGCCAGGCCAATGCCCGGATCGCGCAGCGCGCCGCGCAGCTGCAGGGGGTGCACTACGTGGACGTGTTCACGCCCATGCTGACGACCGATGGCCAGGTGCGCCCCGAGCTGTTCGAGACCGACATGCTGCATATGAAACCCGAAGGCTATGCGCTGTGGACCAGGCTGCTGAAGCCCTACGTGGCGTCCAGGCCGCACTGAGCCGATCGGTCAATCCCTGAAAATCGCCGTCCCGCGGCTGCCGTCGCGGGCGATCCAGCCGCGGTACATGCCCGAGGTATTGAACGGCAGCGCGATATTGCCGTGCGCATCGACGGCGATCGCGCCGCCGTCGCCGCCCAGCGCGGGCACGGCGTGCATGACCACCGCCTCGGCAGCCGCCTCCAGTGAAGCGCCGCCGTAGGCCACGCGCGCGGCGATGTCGTGGGCCACGGCGCAGCGGATGAAGAACTCGCCCCAGCCGGTGCCCGACACCGCCACCCGGTCATCGGCCCAGTTGCCCGCGCCGATCAGCGGCGAGTCGCCCACGCGCCCGAAGCGCTTGTTGGTCATCCCGCCGGTGGAGGTGGCCGCAGCCAGATGGCCGTGCACGTCCAGC
>JBIIHJ010000022.1:0-22520 GCA_044235875.1 Pseudoxanthomonas sp. | reverse complement strand
GCCAGATCGTGCGGCTCGCCGTCCTTGGTCCAGCAGTCGTGGATCACCGGCGCGGTCGGATCGGCCGCCCAGGGCACCATGCGCACGGTGGACGGATCGGGCCGCAGGAACATGTCCGAATCGGACGGACTGGTCAGCTCGTAGTAGTCGTCCGGGTAATCACCGGTGACGGTGGTGGCGAAGATGCCTTCGGGCAGGCGCGTGCCGTAGTCGTGACTGAATTTGTCGGCCGGGATGATCTTGCCGCGGGCGATGCCGGTGATGTCCGGCACCAGGCACTCGACCTCGGTGATGCGCCGCTCCTTGAGCCAGCGACGCAGCGAATTCTCGGGCTGCTCAAGCGGTGTGGCTTTCTGGATCTGGCGACGGCTCATGCGAAAGCGGGTTCCTGGCGAAGACGGGCGCGGGCGCGACAGGCATCGCCGAACGCGCGGAAGATGCCGGTGTAGAACGGGTTTTCGGTGACCTTCCACTCAGGGTGCCATTGCACGCCCAGCAGGAAGGTGTCACCGGCATGTCGGAAGGCCTCGATCAACCCGTCCGGCGCGGTCGCTTCGACGATCAGCGCGTCGGCCAGCCGCTTGACGCCCTGCCCGTGCAGCGAATTGACCTGCTGCTGCGCACCGCCCACCGCGGCCAGGACACCGCCCGGCGCCAGCGTCACCGCGTGCGCCGGACCGTACTGGACGTCCAGTGGCGCGGTCTTGTCTTCGCGATGGTCCATCAGGCCGGCGACCTCGTGGACCTTCTGGTGCAGAGTGCCACCCAGCGCCACATTGACCTCCTGGAAACCGCGACAGACCGCCAGCACCGGCACGCCGGCCTCCAGCGCGGCGCGCACCAGCGGCAACGTGGTGCCATCGCGCGCTGGATCGTGCAGATTGCCGTCCCAGCTGGATTCGTCGGAATAGTGATGTGGCTCGATGTTGCTGACCGCGCCAGTGAGCAGCAGGCCGTCCACGGTGTCCAGCAACACGCCCGGATCCAGCGCGGGAGTCAGGGCCGGCCACAGCACTGGCACCCCACCAGCCGCATCGACCACGGCCCGCACATACTTCTCGCCCACGGCCACGAACGGGTGCAGCCCGATCTGCTTGCGGTCGGTGGGAATTCCGATCAGCGGCGGCTTGGCCATGCGTGATGCGGCTCGCTTGGGGCGTCATTCGCAAAGTAGCGTGGGCGTTTTATTTTTACAACACGGCCGCCTGACCTGCCCCCATTTCGTGGGCGGGCTGGCGTTTTCCGGCCGAATGCGCCCCCAGATGTTGAGTATTCTTGACAGCGCTGCGCCCTGATAAGCTGCAACGAACCGCTGCCGAGGCCGCCATGACCGCCTTTTCCGACGCCTCCGACGACGCACTGCGCGCCCGCGATGCCGCCACCCTGGCCTCGCTTCCCGATCTGGAAGCGGTCGACCTGCTGCTGCCTGACATGAATGGCCTGCTGCGCGGCAAGCGCATCACCGCCGAC
Organism: Pseudoxanthomonas sp.; assembly: GCA_044235875.1. Lineage (GTDB taxonomy): Bacteria > Pseudomonadota > Gammaproteobacteria > Xanthomonadales > Xanthomonadaceae > Pseudoxanthomonas_A. The sequence goes on along the minus strand of JBIIHJ010000022.1, from coordinate 21,050 downwards.
GCGCTGGACAAGATCTACAGCGACGGCGTCTGCCTGCCGATGTCGCTGATCGCCACCGACATCACCGGCAACACCGTCGAGGAAACCGGCCTGGGCTACGACATCGGCGACGAGGACCGCCTCTGCCGGCCCGTGCCCGGCTCGCTGCGGCCGGTGCCGTGGTCGCCGCGACCGATGGCCCAGCTGCTGCTGGCGATGGAAGACGGCCACGGCGGCGTGTTCGAGGCCAATCCGCGTGAAGTCCTGCGCCGGGTGGTCCAGCGTTTCACCGACAAGGGGCTGACCCCGGTGGTGGCGATCGAGCTGGAGTTCTATCTGTTCGACCGGTTGCCTGGCGTGGATGGGCGCCCACAGACCGCGGTCAATCCCAACACCGGCGCGCGCAACGCTTCGACCCAGGTCTATTACATGGAAGACCTGGACGACAACCGTGGCTTCATCGATGCGGTGTCGGCGGCGTGCAAGGCCCAGGACATCCCGGCCGATACCGCCGTGGCCGAATACGCGCCGGGCCAGTTCGAGATCAACCTCAAGCATCGCGCCGACGCCGTGCGCGCCTGCGACGAGGCGGTGATGCTCAAGCGCACGATCAAGGCCGTGGCCCAGCAACAAGGCCTGCAGGCCAGTTTCATGGCCAAGCCGCACGTGGACCAGGCCGGCAGCGGCCTGCACGTGCATGTCAGCGTGCTGGATCGCGAGGGCCACAACATCTTTGCCGGCAGCCAAGCCGCGCCCGCCGACACGCTCAGGCATGCGATCGGCGGCCTGCAGCGCAGTGCGCGCGACACCATGCTGCTGTTCGCCCCGCACGCCAACAGCTACCGACGCTATGTGCTGAACGCGTTCGTGCCGCTGGGCGACACCTGGGGCTTCAACAACCGCACCGTGGCCATGCGCATTCCCCACAGCGATGCCAGGAACACCCGCATCGAGCACCGCATCGCCGGTGCCGATGCCAACGTCTACCTGGCGTGCGCGGCGGTATTGGCTGGCATGCTGCACGGGCTGGAGCAGCAGTTCGATCCGGGCGCACCGATCGTGGGCAATGCCTACGAACAGACCGAGAACCGCAGTCCGTACTGGCGCCGGTCGATCGATGATTTCCTTGCGAGCGATTTCATCGCCGGCCAGTTCGGCGAGCGTTTCCGCCACATCTATGGCCAGCAGAAGCGCAAGGAGCTGCGCAGCTTTGAAACCCAGGTCACCGACCTGGAATACGCCTGGTACCTGCGTGCGGTCTGAGAAAGGCCCTTGCGCTAGGCGCTGGCTCTCCGCCCCGCCGCTGACTGCTTTCTTAGTAGAGCTGAGCTTGCTCGGCTGAAGCTGTCCCGGCAAAGCCCCAGCCGAGCAAGCTCGGCTCCATCGCAACAACGACGACCACCGGACGACCCACGCACAGGAGCCTGCATGAACGCGTCGTACCCACCAAGCTGGTACGCCGCCAGCGTCGCCCCCCTGCCCGCACGGCCCGCGCTGGCTGGCCGTGTCGATTGCGATGTCTGCATCCTGGGTGCCGGTTACACGGGCCTGGCCACCGCGCTGGAACTGGCCGAAGCCGGCTACCGCGTGGTGATTCTTGAAGCGCAGCGCATCGGTTGGGGCGCCTCGGGTCGCAATGGTGGCCAGGCCATCGTCGGCTTCGGCTGCGGAGAACAGAAGCTGGAATCGCTGGTCGGTGCGGGCGATGCGCGGCGCATGTTCGACCTGTCCATCGAGGGCCTGGACTGGCTGCACGCGCGCATCGCCCGGCATGGCATCGATGCGCACTGGCGCCCCGGCCACGCCACCGCGCCGCTCAAGCCGCGCCAGCGGCGCGACGTGCAGGCGATGGTCGACCACTTCAACACCCGCTACGACCACCCGGTCCAGTGGTGGGATCGCGAACGCCTGCGCGGTGAACTGGCCAGCGACCGTTATCTGGGCGCGCTCTACGATCCGATCAGCGGCCATCTGCATCCCTTGGCCTACGCGCTGGGTCTGGGGCGGGCGGCGATCGAAGCAGGCGTCCAGATCTTCGAGTACTCGGAAGTGACGCATCTGGTGCGCGGCGCGCGCCCGGTGTTCAAGACCGCCCAGGGCGAGGTTCACTGCGACTTTGCCGTGCTGGCCGGCAACGCGCTGCTGCACGGCATCGCGCCGGAGCTCGAATCACGGATCATGCCTGTCGGCACTTACATCGCCGCCACCGCGCCGTTGGGCGAAGCCGCAGCGCAGGCGCTGATCGGCAACGACATGGCCGTGGCCGATACCGCCTGGGCCCTGGACTACTACCGGCTCAGCCACGATCACCGCCTCTTGTTTGGCGGGCGCGCCAGCTACTCCGGCCGCGATCCCGGCGATCTGCACGCGATCATGCGTCGCCGCATCGCCGGTGTGTTCCCGCAACTCCAGGGCGTGCCGCTTGAGTATGTGTGGGGCGGCTTTGTCGACATTTCGCTCAACCGCGCGCCGCACTGGGGCCGGCTGCAGCCGAACCTGTATTTCGCACAGGGCTTCTCCGGCCACGGCGTGGTCGCCACCGGCCTGGCCGGCAAGCTGATCGCCGAGGCCATCGCCGGACAAGCGCAGCGGCTGGACCTGTTCGCGAAGGTCAAGCACGCGCCCTTCCCTGGCGGCCAGGCCTTGCGCACGCCGCTGTTGGTGGCCGCGATGAGCTGGTACAAGCTGCGCGACGCGCTGTGGTGAGCGCTTTGCGTTGCTGATGTCCCAAACAGAAACGGGCCCGGTGTCGCCACCGGGCCCGCGTGTTTCCAACCGCTTTGGATCAGCGCTTGACGCTGCCGTGGCGACGGATCGCCAGCAGGGCCAGGATAGTGATCACGCCGGCCGCGCTCAGATACAGGCCGACCGACTGCACGCCATAGGCGTCGGCCAGGCGCTTGGCCACGTAGGGCGCCGGTGCGGCCCCGATCACGCTGGCCAGGTTGAACGACAACGATGAGCCGGTGTAGCGCACCTCGGTCGGATAGACCTCCGAGAGCAACGTGCCGACCGGGCCATAGGTCCAGCCCATCACGAACAGGCCGATGCACAGGAACGCGATCACCAGGCCCGGGTGCCCGCTCTGGAACAGCACCGGAAACAGCAGGCCGAAAATCACGATCCCCACGCTGGCCAGGAGCATCGCGCCACGCGCGGTGAACCGGTCGCCGAACTTGGCCGACAGCGGGATGCCGGCCGCGAAGAACAGCATGCCCACCATCTGCATGAGCAGGAACTGCTGCTTGGTGTAGCTCAGCACGCCGGTGCCGTGCCCCAGCGCGAATACGGTCATCAGATAGAACAGCACGAAGGTCGCCAGCGCGCCCAGCGTGCCCAGCAGCAGCGGCCCCAGATGCTGGGAGAACACGGCGCGGAACGGCATGCGCAGGCGCTCGTTGCGTTCGATGGCCTTCTGGAAGTCCGGCGTCTCGTTGATGCTCAGGCGCACCCACAGGCCGATGAGCACCAGCAGCGCCGAGGCCAGGAACGGCACGCGCCAGCCCCAGGAGGTGAACTCTTCCGGCGTCAGCGCCGCGCCCATGACCAGGAAGGTCGAGGCCGACAGCAAAAAGCCCAGCGGCGCGCCCAGCTGCGGAAACATGCCATACCAGCCGCGCTTGCCCGGCGGCGCATTCTCGGTCGCCAGCAGCACCGCACCGCCCCATTCGCCGCCCAGGCCGATGCCCTGGCCGAACCGGCACAGGGTGAGCAATACCGGCGCCAGGATGCCGATGCTGTGGTAGGTGGGCAGCAGGCCGATCACCACCGTCGAGATGCCCATCGTCAGCAGCGCCGCCACCAGGGTGGCCTTGCGGCCGATGCGGTCGCCGAAGTGGCCGAACAGCGCCGACCCCACCGGGCGCGCCACGAAGGCCACCGCGAAGGTCGCCAGCGAGGCCAGCTGCGCGGCCACCGGGTTGTCCGGGGAGAAGAACAGATGCGGAAACACCAGCACCGCGGCGGTGGCGTAGATGTAAAAATCGAAGAACTCGATGGTGGTGCCCATCAAGCTGGCCAGCAGGACGCGGGACGGCTTGTTGGCGGGGACGGCGGCGACGGAGGACATCTTCAGGATCTGTTCCGGTAACAAAGCGGGCGGATTCTGTCACGTTTGCCCTGCGGGCAGCGGCATTGGTTACAGCCGTGACCGTTGCCGCGTTGACACCTAGGCCCGCAAGCGCGCCGCTACGGATCGAACCCTTCCACTGCAGCGCGCCAGCGGCACCAGGCCATCGCCGCCTTCGCGCACGTAGCGCAGCAGTTTGCGGCGCATGCCGGGCTCCCAGAAGCGCACCAGATGCTGGCGCACACCCTCGGCGCCGGCTGCGTGGTCGGATTCGGCGGCAAGATAGGCCGCGATGTCGTTGGCCATCTCGACCAGGCGTGCGGTGCGGTCGTGGCCGTCATCGCTCATGGGATGACGCCCTCGGTTGAGGCATCGGCGAACCGCCATGGATGGGTGTAGACCGCGTGGCCATCGTCGCGGGCAAAGCCCAGCAGCGTCAGCCCCGTGCGCTGGGCCAGCGACAGGGCCAGCGCGGTCGGCGCGGAGATGGCGGCCATGAAGCCGATGCCGGCACTGGCCGCCTTCATCGCCATCTCGTAGCTGGCCCGGCTGGTCACGATCAGGAAGCCTGCCTGCGGATCCAGGCCGGCCCGGTGCATCGCGCCGATCAGCTTGTCCAGCGCGTTGTGTCGGCCCACGTCCTCGCGCACCAGCACCATGCGCCCGGCCGGGTCCGCCCAGCCGGCGGCATGCGTGGCACCGGTCCGCGCATTGAGCGGCTGCAGGCCACGTAGCTCGCGCAGGGCGCGCTTGAGTGCCGCCGCGGTCACCGTGATGCCTTCGCCCACCGGTGCCGGCGAACGCAGCGCGGCCTCCAGCAACTCGCTGCCGCACACACCGCAGCCGCTGCGGCCGCTCATGCTGCGCCGGCGCTGCAGCAGGACGTGCTCGCGCGCGGCGGGGATGCGCAGGCGCACTTCGACGCCTTCCAGCAGGTGCTCCACCGATTCCACCTGCGCGTCGCTGATCCGCTCGACGATGCCTTCGCTGAGCGCAAATCCCTGGGCGAAATCTTCAAGGTCAGCCGGTGTGGCCATCATCACCGCGAAGGGCGCGTCGTTGAACACCAAGGCTACCGGCACTTCCTCGGCGATGTGGTCGTCCAACTGCAGCGTGCTTTCGCCACGACGGCGATCCACGCGGCGCACGACGCTGCCGGCGTCTTCGGTCAACACGGGGCTCTGGTGATTTTGCATCGCCCTAGTCTGCCTCAGGCAGCAGCTGTTCCTGCAACGAATCGAAGGCCTTGTGCCGTTGCTGCCAGTCCCAGGGCTGGCTCGCACGCGTGACCTGGACCGCGGTGACCCTGTATTCGGGGCAATTGGTGGCCCAGTCCGAATTCTCGGTGGTGATCACGTTGGCGCCCGCGCCGGGGAAATGGAACGTGGTGTAGACCACGCCCGGCTGCACGCGGAGCTCGCACCGCTGAGGCCTTCCCGGCGCTCTGACCCGAAAAAACAGCAGCACCTGTAGCGCGGAGCTCGCTCCGCTGAAGCCTTCCCAGCGCTCTGACCCGGAAAAGAACAGCAGCACCTGTAGAGCGGAGCTCGCTCCGCTGAGGCTTTCCCAGCGTTCTCAACAAACGTGCAGCGGAGCGAGCTCTGCTCCACAGGTACAGCTAGCGCTCCAGGTACAGGCCAGGGACAGGACCTACGACAGCAGCCCGGCCTCGCGCAACGCGGCTTCGACCTTGCTCTGATTGCCCGACTCCAGCTCGGTCATCGGCAGCCGCAGGGTGCCGCCGCAGCGGCCCAGGCGCGACACGGCCCACTTGACCGGAATCGGATTGGCCTCGACGAACAACTGCTTGTGCAACGGCAGCAGGCGCATCTGCAGGGCCACCGCGGTGGCGACATCGCCCGCCAGCGCGGCCGCGCACAGGTCACGCATCAGGCGCGGCGCCACGTTGGCGGTGACGCTGACATTGCCGTGCCCGCCCATCAGCATCAGCGCAACGGCCGTGCCGTCGTCGCCGGAATAGATCGCAAAATCCTTCGGCGCCTCGCGGATCAGCCACTGCGCACGTTCGATGTTGCCGGTGGCTTCCTTGATGCCGACGATGCCCGGCACCTGCGCCAGGCGCAGCACGGTGTCGTGCTGCAGGTCGGCCACGGTGCGCCCGGGCACGTTGTACAGCACGATCGGCAGGTCGCCGGTGGCCTGCGCAATGGCGGCGAAGTGGCGGTACTGCCCTTCCTGGCCGGGCTTGTTGTAATACGGCACCACCTGCAGCTGGCTGTCGGCACCCACCTCGCGCGCGAACTGCGCCAGCGCGATCGCCTCGGCGGTGGAATTGCCGCCGCAGCCGGCCATCACCGGCACCCGGCCGGCGGCCTGCTCGACGGTCACCCGGATGATCTCGCAATGCTCTTCCACATCGACCGTGGGCGACTCGCCCGTGGTGCCGACCACGCCGATGCAGTCGGTGCCTTCTTCCACGTGCCAATCCACCAGTTTGCGCAGCGCGGCGTAGTCGACGCTGCCGTCCTCGTGCATGGGCGTGACAAGGGCGACGATGCTGCCGCGCAGCAGGGCGTGGGGACGGGTCATGAAGGTCATCGGGATGAGCGGAAAAGAGAGCGCAGATTCTAATCGCCGCGACGCAGCATCGCGCGCTTTGGAAACCCTGTTCCTGCCGAGGCGGCAAGCCGTCTCACTTGCAACCATTGTGCGGGAGCGCGCTTCATGCGTTGTCGATTTCCAGAGCGGCGGTTCGTCGAGGTCACATCACGCGCGCGCAAGCGCGAACGCACCGCGGCGTGATCCCGATCCGTTTCAACCCCATCGAAGGAGAACACCCGTGATTCCCAAGACCACGCTTTGCCTCTGGTACGACGGCACCGCCCTGGACGCGGCCACCTTCTACGCCAGGACCTTTCCCGACAGCGCCGTGGGCGCGATCCACCGCGCGCCATCGGACTTCCCGTCCGGCAAGGCCGGCGACGTGCTGACCGTGGCGTTCACCATCATCGGCATTCCCTGCCTGGGCTTGAACGGCGGCCCGGGCTTCAGGCACAGCGAGGCGTTCTCGTTCCAGATCGCCACCGATGACCAGGCCGAGACCGACCGGCTGTGGGACGCCATCGTCGGCAACGGTGGCCAGGAAAGCGCCTGCGGCTGGTGCAAGGACCGCTGGGGCCTGTCATGGCAGATCACCCCGCGCGCACTGACCGACGGCATGACCGATCCGGACCCCGCCGTGGCCAAGCGCGTGTTCGAGGCGATGATGACGATGCGCAAGATCGACATCGCAACGATCGAAGCCGCACGCCGCGGCTGAACGCATCGCGCCCAAACAGAAACCCCTGCTCGCCTCGCGGCGGACAGGGGTCTGGTGTTGCACGACGCACGGATCGATCAGGTCTTGGGCAGCGCGTAGGCCACGACGTAGTTGCCGCGCTTGGTCTTCATGAAGTGATGCCCGGTGGCGGTGATCACCACGTACTCGCGGCCATCCTGCTCGTAGATCATCGGCATCGCCTGGCCGCCGGCCGGCAGCTTCGCGGTCCACACGGTCTTGCCAGTCTTGATGTCGATTGCATGGATCAGGTCATCGGTGGCCGCGGCGATGAAGGCCAGGCCCGACTTGGTCACCACCGAACCGCCGTTGTTGGGGGTACCGATGTTGATCGGCAGGCCGGTCGGCAGGCCGAACGGACCATTCTTGCGCGCGGTGCCGAACGGGCGATCCCACACGGTGCGACCAGTGCGGATGTCGATGGCACGGATCCCGCCGTAAGGCGGCTCGGTGCACAGCATGCCGGTGTACTTCAGCTGCCAGCCGGCGTTGACGTCCACGGCCACCGGGATGCCTTCCTGCGGATCGCCTGCGCCTTCGGCGTGTGCGTCGGCAGCCGGATCGTTGAGGATGTCCTTGGCCCTCCAGCCCAGCTTGTCGGCCACCGCGCGCGGCACCAGCTTGGTGTAGTTCACCATGTCGTTGTAGTTGGCGATGATCAGGCCGCGGGCCGGATCAAACGCCACGCCACCCCAGTCGATGCCGCCGTTGTAGCTCGGGTAACCCAGGATCGGGTGCTCAGTGCTGGGCGGGGTGAACTCGCCTCGGTAGTCGGCCTGGTGGTACTGGATGCGGCACACCAGCTGATCGATCGGGGTCAGGCCCCAGGTCTTGGCCGGGGTCAGGGCCGGCTGGGCCACGGTGGCGAACTTGGAGAACGGCTGGGTCTTGGTGCGTTCGGAAGGCTCGAAGCCGCCCTGCGGCACCGGGCGTTCTTCAACATCGAACAGCGGCTTGCCAGTCTCGCGGTTGAGGACGTAGATCTCGCCGTTCTTGGTCGGGAAGATGATGGCCGGCGTGCGGCTGCCGTCCTTCTGCGGGTAGTCCACCAGCGTCGGCGGCGAACCCGGGTCGTAATCCCACACGTCGTTGTGCGTGTTCTGGAAGGTCCAGCGCGGCATGCCGGTGTCGATGTCCAGCGCGGTCAGCGACGGCGAGTACTTCTTCTCGTTGGCGTTGCGGGTGGACGAGTAGTAATCGCCCGAGGCATTGGCCACCGGCAGGTACACCAGGCCCAGCTTGTCGTCGCCGGTGAATGAGGTCCACACGTCGGGCGAGCCACGCTTGTAGAGATCCTTGCCTGCGCGCGGGGCGGGATTGAGCGGATCGGCCGCATCCCAGGCCCACTTCAGCTTGCCGGTGCGCACGTCGTAGGCCTTGGTGACGCCGGCCGGACCGAATGCACGCTGGCCATCGACCGTGGTGTGCGCGACGACCAGCGTATCGCGGATCACCGCCGGCGGCGAAGTGATGGCGACATAGCCCTGGTAGACCTCGCCCATGTCGTCGGTGATGCTGATCTGGCCGTTGTCGCCGAAGTCCATGCAACGCTTGCCGGTGTCGGCATCCAGTTCGATCACGCGCGCATCGAGCGTGCCAACGATCACGCGGCGGTCGCACAGTGCATCGGTCGGCGCAGGCGCGGCGGAGGCCTGCTGGCCGTCAGCGGCGGCGGGGGGCGCGGCAGTCGCGGGCTCGGCGAAGTACGCCATCGAGCGGCACGACGGGGTGTACGGCACGGCGTTCGGGGTGATGCCCGGATCGAACTCCCACTTGTGCTCGCCGGTGGCCGCATCCAGCGCCACCACTTTATTGAGGTAGCCGCACACGTAGACCAGGCTGCCGATCTTCAGCGGGGTGTTCTGCACGCCCCAGCGGGTGTCGCTCGGGATGTCGCCAACTTCGGCCTGCCAGGCAACCTTGAGGTCCTTCACATTCGCCGGCGTGATCTGTGCCGCGGACGTATAGCGGGTCGTGGCCTGGTTGCCGCCGTAGACCGGCCAGTCAGTGGAGGCGATGTCATGCCCCACACCCGTGCCGGTCTGCGCCTCGAACGTCGGGCTATCACCGTCAGGCACGTCGGAGGCTTCGGTCACATGGTGCGGTACGAACGCCAGCCCGCCGGCCACCAGGAAGCCCGACACCAGTACGCCGGTCACGCCGTTGGCCTTGGCGCGCGAGAAGCCCGCATGCAGCGCCGGCAGCAGCAGCGAGAACCAGATGCCGAACACCAGCACCAGCGCGAAGCGCGGCACCCAGCCCCAGTAATCCGTGCCGGATTCCCAGATCGTGAACAGCAGCGTCAGCACGAACAGCGTGCCGAACCAACCGGTCGCGCTCGCGCGGCCGCGCCAAAGTTGGACCGCACTGCCCAGGCTCAGCACGCCGGCGATGGCGTAGTACCAGCTGCCGCCTAGTGCGATCAGCCAGAGGCCGCCGCCAAGTAGAAAAAGGCCGAATGCGCATAAGCACAGCGCAAGCAGCCACCGCCCCGCGCGTGCGGGGACCTGTGTGGATGTGGTCATGTTCGTTACCTGAAGAAAGCTCCAACACGCTTCCGTTTTCGAGGCGTATTGATCGTGGGAGGGACGGCAGGCGAAGACCGCCTGTTCCTGCCAGGACGTCGTGGGCCTTGCGGGCCGGGCGCGTCATGGCGTGGCCCGACGCTGCCGTGCACGGCGGCTGGACCGGCGCAAAGATTACTGAAGCGTCATTCATGTGAAAGTGAAGACATCGCGTCACCCATGTGGTGTGTTTGACGCGATCTCGGCTGCACATCGGAACAGGGAGAAACTTTGATTACACTGCGATTGGGTCGTTCCGCCTGCCGCGTTGTCGCGCGACCGAACGCCTGATCGGCCCCGGGGAACGTCCAAGGTTTGAACTGCCTTGAGCATTGTCTGCGGCCCTTGGCGCGGGTTTGACGGCCTGCGCGGCCACTGGCTTGTTTTACAAATGCCTGGCAGGTGCGCAGACGCATCCGGATGCTGGTGTCGCTTCTGATGGAACAGCGTTTGGCGCGCCGATGACGCACTCATGCTGGGCCGCGCCACCTCTCCATGCGTTTTGAGGGCTACGTGCGGACGCAGATTGCGCCGCAATCGCCTGGCCAGCCTCGGGATTCAACCCTCCAGGTTGATCCAGGTCGCCTTGATCTCGGTGTATTTGTCGAAGGCGTGCAGCGACTTGTCGCGGCCGTTGCCGGACTGCTTGTAGCCGCCGAACGGTGCGGTCATGTCGCCGCCATCCCAGTAATTCACCCACACGCTGCCGGCGCGCAGCTTGCGGGTGACCCGATGGGCGCGCGCGATGTCGCGCGTCCACACCGCCGCGGCCAGGCCGTACTCGCTGTCGTTGGCGAACCGGATCGCCTGCGCTTCGTCGTTGAAGCCGATCACCGAAAGCACTGGCCCGAAGATCTCCTCGCGGCTGATCGTGTGCCCGTGCTGCACGCCATCGAAGATGGTCGGCTCGATGTAGCAGCCGCCGTCGACCACGCTGGCCTGCTTGCCGCCCAATGCCAGGCGCGCGCCTTCGGCCTGGCCTTTGGCGATGTAGCCCATCACCCGCTCGACATGGCCGGCATCGACCATCGCGCCCATCGCCGCACCGGGGGTGAACGGATGCGCAGGCTGCAGCTTGCGTCCGGCCTCGACCACGCGCGCGACGAAATCCTCGCGGATCGACTCTTCCACCAGCAGCCGCGACGCCGCGGTGCAGACCTCGCCCTGGTTGTAGAAGATCGCCGAGGCCGCGGCCTGCGCGGCCCTGTCCAGGTCGGGTGCGTCGGCGAAGACGATGTTGGGGCTCTTGCCGCCGCACTCCATGTAGGCGCGTTTCATGTTGGACAGGCCAGCGCATTGCAGCAGGCGCTTGCCGACCGCGGTGGAACCGGTGAACACCAGCCCATCCACGTCCATGTGCAGCGCCAGCGGCTCGCCGGCGGTCTTGCCGAATCCCGGCACCACGTTGAACACCCCGGCCGGGATGCCGGCCTCCATCGCCAGCTCGGCCAAGCGCAGCGCGGTCAGCGGCGATTTTTCCGACGGTTTGAGCACCACCGAGTTGCCCATCGCCAGCGCCGGCGCGATCTTCCAGGCCGACATCACCAGCGGGAAATTCCACGGCACGATCGCGCCGACCACGCCCAGCGGCTCGCGGGTGATCATGCCCAGCTCGCCCGGGCCGGTGGCGGCCACTTCGCCATAGACCTTGTCGATGGCCTCGCCGGTCCAGGCCAGGCAGCGCGCCGTGGCCGGCACGTCGTAGCCCAGCGCGTCGTCGACCGGCTTGCCCATGTCCAGCGACTCCAGCAGCGCCAGTTCGTCGGCATGCGCGTTGACCAGCTCGCCGAACCGCTGCAGCACCTTCTTGCGATGCGTGGGCGCGGTCTGGGCCCAGTGGCCGGCCTCGAAGCTGCGCCGCGCCGCCATCACCGCCTTGTCGATGTCCACCGCGCCGCAGTCGGCCACCTGGCCCAGCACACGCCCGTCGATGGGACTGATGCAGTCGAAGGTCGCGCCGCTGGCCGCATCGACATGCCGGCCGTCGATGAACGCCTGGGTGGCGATGGACAACGCGGCGGCCTGGGTCTTGCGGGATTCCAGTGTGGCGGTCATGGGCGTGTCCTGTCAGGAGGCGCGGAGCTCAGAAGGTGGCAGGCGTATTGGCACTGACGATGACGGCCTCGGCATCGCTCAAGTTTCGGAAACGGTGCGGTACGCGACTCTCGAAGTAATAACCTTCTCCCGCCTGGAGCACGCGCACCTGGTCGCCGACGGTCACCTCGACCGCGCCGGACACCACCACCCCGCCCTCTTCGCCCGCGTGGACCAGCATGGTCTGCCCGGTGTCGGTGCCCGGCGGCATCACCTCGCGCAGGATGCACATCTGGCGCTGCGTCACGCGCTGGCCGATCAGGAAATAGTGGACGCCGTTGCTGCCCACGTCGGGCGTGTCGGTGACCGCATAGAACGGGCTGTCCGGCGGCCCGGCATCCAGATCCAGGGTGAAGAAATCGGCCAGCGAGATCGGAATCCCGTCCAGCACCTTCTTCAGCGATCCGACCGAGGGGCTGACCTTGTTCTGCTCGATCAGCGAGATGGTGCTGTTGGTGACGCCCACGCGCTTGGCCAGCTCACGCTGGCTCAGCTGCTTGGAGGTCCGTACCTGCTGCAGGCGTGCACCGATGTCCATCGACCAAGGCCCTCGAACGTGTTGCGGATTCTTGACACTCCGGCCGCATTGAGCCCCTTTCAGGCCTTGGTTGTAAAGTTTTTTCAACGCGATACGCTAACCCGGTCCGCCCGCCTGGGCCGCCTGCCGGAGTGAGCATGAGCGCCGATTCGCTGTCCCCGAACGCCGGCTATGCCGCCCACTACGCCGCCCTGGGCGCGCAGATGCCGGCCTCGATGGAGGCGTTCTGGATGCCGTTCACCGCCAACAAGGCGTTCAAGGCCAAGCCGCGCCTGCTCGCCAGCGCCCAGGGCATGTATTACACCGATGTGGAGGGCCGCCAGATCTTGGACGCCTGCGCCGGTTTGTGGTGCGTCAACGCCGGTCACGCCCGGCCGCGCATTGTCGAGGCGGTGAAGCAGCAGATCGGCACGCTGGATTTCGCGCCGAACTTCTCGATGTCCTCGCCGCTGCCGTTCGTGCTGGCCGAGCGCCTGGCCGAACTGACGCCTGGCAAGCTCAACCACGTGTTCTATACCAATTCCGGCTCCGAGTCGGTGGACTCGGCGCTGAAGATCGCCCTGGCTTATCACCGCGCGCGCGGCGAAGGCCAGCGCACGCGCCTGATCGGCCGCGAAAAGGGCTATCACGGCGTGGGCTTTGGCGGCATCTCGGTCGGCGGCCTGCCCAACAACCGCAAGTGGTTCGGCCCGGGCCTGCCGTCGGTGGATCACCTGCGTCATACGTTGGACATCGAGCGCAACGGCTTCTCGCAGGGCTTGCCGCCGCATGGCATCGAATGGGCCGAAGAACTGGAGCGGATCATCGCGCTGCATGACGCCTCCACGATCGCCGCGGTGATCATCGAGCCGATCTCCGGTTCGGCTGGCGTGATCCTGCCGCCGGAAGGCTATCTCAAGCGCATCCGCGAGATCTGCACCAGGCACGGCATCGTGCTGATCTTCGATGAGGTCATCACCGGCTTCGGTCGCGTCGGCAAGGCCTTCGCATCGCAGCGCTTCGGGGTCACGCCCGACATCATCACCGCCGCCAAGGGCATCACCAACGGCTGCGTGCCGATGGGCGCGGTGTTCGTGTCCGAGGACATCTTCGAGGCCTTCACCCACGGACCGGACCATGCCATCGACCTGTTCCATGGCTACACCTATTCCGGCCATCCGCTGGCCTGCGCCGCCGCACTGGCCACTCTGGACACCTACGCCGAGGACAACCTGTTCGAGAAGGCGATCGACCTGGGCGACTACTGGCAACAGGGCCTGCATTCGCTCAAGGGCCTGCCCAACGTGATCGACATCCGCAACTTTGGCCTGATCGGCGCGGTGGAGCTTGCGCCGCGCGAAGGTGCACCGGGCACGCGCGGCTTCGAGGTCTTCAGCCGCGCCTTCCACGATGGACAGATGCTGACGCGCGTCACCGGCGATGTGATCGCACTGTCGCCGCCGTTGATCATCGAGAAGGAGCACATCGATCGGATCTTCAATGTGCTGGGGGATGTGATCCGGGCGACGGCTTGAGTGTCACGCTGACGCTGGTTCTTCCTGAAGCGGCAGCAAAGCTTTCTTGCCGGTTCACGATTCGACCTGTTGTCCTTGCGCGTGTGGGCTCTTCAACAGGCGAGTGGCGGGTCAAGCCATGCGAAGAAGCGCTTTCCCACGAACGAATGTCTTATCAACACGCCCGAGGCGGCCCACCCGCCCAGTGCGCGGGTCCGGCACGGGCCGAGGGATTTTTTTGGCCGGACATCCGTTTCCGGTCCAAACGCGCCGTACCTCCATGCCTGGTCCCGGCGCATCAAGCACGGGTGGGCACTGCGGGTCTTCACCTCGCCGCTCCGCCATAGCTCAACGGTGATTTGAAGCAGAGGCGAAGAGCGAAAGCAGAGCGGCCAAGCAAGCTCCGCTCTGCATAAAATCCCGAGACCATCCGCTCTTGTAGAGCCGAGCGTGCTCGGCTGCTTTGAGCTTATGGGTTTTGGCTTTTGGTTTCTGCTCTTGCTTCGCACCTGACACTCAGCGCCCTTAAAGCGAGCCGAGGACCGCAGACTGATCCACCGAAGAGGCGCCCTGTCTGAACGTAGCGAGTTTGGGCGGTGTGCGCGTCGGCGAGTGTTCTCAATCCCTCTTCGGGGGAGCGGGCGCCGCGGCTTTGGCCATTTTTGCCAAGGACGGAAGTAGCCCGCGCCGCGCCTCGGCGTGAAAGCGCTTGCGTCACCTGCGACCCAAGCAAGGAATCTCACGAAGCAGGCAACTGCACCACCGCCAATGCCCCATCCTCCACATTCCCCAACGACACGCTCCCGCCGTGCAAGCGCGCCACCTCCCGCACGAACGGCAACCCCAAACCCGTCCCGCGCTGTCCCGTGGCCGGCGCCGCCAGTGAATAGAACCGCTCGAACACCCGCTCCAGCGCGTAATCCGGCACGCCCGGCCCCGCATCGCGCACGCTGATCTCCACCTGATCGCCGCGCGCGACAGCCGACAGCACGATCCGCCCACCGCGCGGCGAGAACGCGATCGCGTTGTCCAGCAGGTTGGAGAGCGCCTGGCGCAGCAGGAAGCCATCGCCCTGCACGGCCAGTCCTTCCGCAACCTTCACCTCCAGCACCACGTCGGCCGCGCGCAGGCGCGTCCCGACGGCCTCGGCCGCCTGCGCGAACAGGGCCTGCAGCACCACCCGCTCACGGGTCTGCAACCAGCCGTGCTGTTCCACCTCGGCCAGCGCCAGCAGCTTGTCGATGGTTTCGGTCAGCCGCTGCTGCTGGTCCAGGATGTTGCGGGCGAAGCGCTGGCGCTCGGCCTCTGGCAATGACTCCTGCAACAGCTCGGCCGCACCACGGATGCCCGCCAGCGGACTCTTCATCTCGTGGGTGAGGGACTGCACGTACTGCTCGACGTAATCCTTGCCTTCCAGCTTGCGGCGCATGGTTTCCAGCGCCCGGCCCAGGTCGCCGATCTCGTCGCGGCGCGGCTTGGGCGGCGCCACGGGCAGGCCGGCGCTGACCGCCTGCGCGTAGCGGTTGAGGCGGCCGATGCCGCGCGACAGCCACCAGGTCATCATCAGGCCGATCAGCGCCGACAGCCCGATCAGCCAGCCGCCGCGGCGCAGGATGCTCTTCTGGCTGGCGGCGATGAACGGCTCGAAGGTGCGGTTGGGCTGGGACAGTGTCAGCACGCCGATCAGTCGTTTCGGCGTCACGCCCGGCGCGTAGACCGGCGCGGCCACGTGCATCACGGTGTGGACGTCGTCGCCGGGCGACTCGGGACTTGAACGGGCGCCGTATTCCCCGCGCAGGGTGCGGTAGACATCGTTCCAGCGCGAATTGTCACGGCCCACGTCACGCCCGCGCGAGTCGAACACCACCACGCCGTGCGCGTCGGTGATGCTCACACGGTAGTCGACACGCTTCTTCGGGATCTGCCAGATATGCGCGTCCACTTCGCGCTCTGCGGCCGCTTCCATGTCACGGGAGAACGTGCCGCCATTGATCCGTCCCGACGCCAGGTCCTGCGCGGCCATCACCGCCAGCACATTGGCCGTATCGACCAGGGTGGATTCCATCGCCTGGCGCACGCCGGGCTTGACCTCGTTGACGAACACCCGCATCACGAAGAACGCGGCCAGGCCGGTGATCAGGAAAAACCCCAGGAACAGCCTGACCCCGATCCGCATGCCTAGGACCTGTCATCGCGATTGCAAAGCGCCCCATTGCCGTCGTCGACGGCAGTCCGGCAAGGCGCACCTGGATATGGTTGCTGCAACGTCATTGTGTGTTCTCCGATCGACATGAGCCCTTCCGTTCTTCCTGCTTCGCACGCGCCAGGCGCGGCAGGACCTCCCATCGCATCGACCGGTCCTACAGCTCCAGCGAATAGCCGATCCCGCGATGCGTGCGCACCGGGTCAGGATCGGCCCCGGCCGCGCGCAACTTGGCCCTCAGAGTCTTGATATGGGTATCCACGGTGCGGTCGGCGCTGTCGGCGTCGCGGTCCCAGCCGCGGTCCATCAACTGGGCGCGACTGAGGATCGCGCCGGGACGCTGCAGCAGCGCGGCCAGCAGTGCGTATTCGTAGCGGGTCAGGTCCAGCACGGCCTGGCGGAAGCGCACCCGGTGGCCGTCGCGGTCCACGCTGAAATCGCCCTGCGCCGGCACCTCGATGGGCGTGATCGTGCTGCGGCGCAGGCGCGCACGCACCCGCGCGACCAGTTCGCGCGGCGAAAAGGGCTTGGCGATGTAGTCGTCGGCGCCCAGCTCGAGGCCCAGCACGCGGTCGATCTCGTCGTTGCGCGCGGTCAGGAACAGCACCGGCACTTCCGAAAACGCGCGCAGCTGGCGGCAGACGTCAAAGCCGCTGCCATCGGGCAGGCCCACGTCCAGGACCACCACATCCACCCCGCCGGCCCGTACCCGCGGCACCGCGTCGCGCGCCAGCATCACGTGTTCGGCCTGCAGGCCTTCGCTGCGCAGTGCGTAGAGCACGGCGTCTGCAATGGCGGCTTCATCTTCGACGACCAGCACGTTGGGCATGGCGCGCAGCATAGCCGTGGCCCGCTGCGACCTCTATCCTCTACCGATGAATTACCGACACGCCTTCCACGCCGGCAACCACGCCGATGTCCTCAAGCACACGGTGCTGGTCAACCTGCTGGAGGCCATGGGGCGCAAGGACAGCCCGTATTTCGTGCTGGATACCCACGCCGGCCGTGGGCATTACCTGCTGGCCTCGCCCGAAAGCCGCAAGACCTCCGAGGCCGAGGACGGGGTGATCAAGCTGTTCGGCCAGGCGCGCCTGCACGAGAGCATCGAGCGCTATCTGCGCGCGGTGCAGTCGCACAACCCGGTCGGGGCGCTGGTGGCCTACCCCGGCTCGCCGCTGCTGGTGGCCCAGCATCTGCGCGAACAGGACCGCCTGGCCGCCTGCGAACTGCAGCCCGAAGAGGCCCAGGCCCTGCGCGAGCTGTTCCATCGCGACGCCCGCGTGGCCGTGCACACCCGCGACGGCTATGGCGCGATCAAGGCGCTGCTGCCGCCGCGCATCGGCGACACCAAGTTCGGCCGCGGGCTGGTCCTGATCGATCCGCCTTATGAGGCCCAGGACGCCGAGTACCCACAGATCATCGCCAACGTGCGCGAGGGGCTGACCCGCTGGCCCAGCGCCACCTGGGCGATCTGGTATCCGATCAAGCAGCGCCGCACCCTGCTGCCGTTCTTCCGCAAGGCGGCTGCATTGCCTGCCAAGTCGATCTGGCTGGCCGAGCTGCAGGTGCGACCGGACGACTCACCGCTGCGCCTGGCCGGTAGCGGCATGCTGATGATCAATGCTCCCTGGCAGCTGGAACAGGAAATCGCCCCGGCCCTGCCGATTCTGCAGAAATTGCTGGGCGAGGCTGGCGCCACCACGCGCCTTGAGTGGTTGAAGCAGCCAGAGTGAGTGGATCTGCCCGCGCCCACCGGTACCGGTGGCTTGCGGCGGTGTAATCCTGATGTCAAATCGGCTTTCACTTGGCGCGTGCCAGCATCAAATCCATGAGCGCGCAAAAGCGATTGCCGCCATGGCACGAGAAATTCCGACTGCGCGATGGTCGGGAACTGTTGATCCGCCCGATCCGTCAGGAGGATGCGGCTCCGATCCGCGGCGCATTTTTGCTGTTGGAGCCACAGGAAATTCGACAGCGCTTTCTCACGACCATGGCTGAACTCCCGGCAGAACAGGCCGCCCGTCTGTGCAGTCCGGATCCCCGTAGCGAATTTGCACTGGTCGCGGCCGAACCGCTGCCTCCCGGCGAGGCCCTGGTCGGCGCGGTGGCCAGGGCGCGCGTGCCTGCCGGTGCCCGGCACGCCGAATGCGCGATCCTGGTCAGCCGCTTCATCGCCGGCCAGGGCGTGGGCCGTCATCTGATGCGCAGGCTGGTGAAGTGGGCCCGCGGCCGCGATCTGCAGCAGCTGCATGGCGATGTGCTGGACGACAACCAGCCCATGCTGCAACTGGTCAAATCGCTGGGCTTCCGGGTGCTCCCCGGCCACGACACGCCTGGGCTGGCGCGCGTGGTGCTCGACCTGGAAACTGCCGCCGGCAAGACCGGCGACCCGGATCCAGCGCCTGCAGGCTAGCGACGTCCTCGTAGGGCGGAGCTCGCTCCGCTGCTTTTCCGGCGGGTCTTGAAAAAGACCAACGCGCGCGGGAAAGGTCCGGCGCTTGAGAACGGCCCAGCGCAGTTCCCAAAAAGAATTGTCAGGCGTTCCGCGACAGAAGCAGCGGAGCAGGCGCCGCTCTACAGGGGCGCGTTGCGCGGGTCATGCCTGGCTCACGCGGAGGGGCCCGCCCGCCACGCTAAAATGGCGGACTGATGAGCAAGCCTTCCCCTTCCCTGCCGCTGCCTCGCGCCGGCCAGTCGCGTGCCTGGTGGCGCGCCCCCTCTTCTCCGACCGCATTGGCGTGGTACCTGATCCAGGCTGCACGCGCGCATGACGGTCCGCTGCTGGCCATCGCCGCCGACAACCAGGCCGCGCACCAGCTGGAATCGGACCTGCACACGTTGCTGGGGCCGGAATCCGACCTTCCCGTGCTGCCGTTCCCGGACTGGGAGACGCTGCCCTACGATCGCTTCAGCCCGCACCCGGACATCATTTCCCAGCGCCTGTCGGCCTTGAACCGCCTGCCCACGCTGGGCAGCGGGATCGTGGTGGTGCCGATCCAGACCCTGATGCAGCGCCTGCCGCCGGTGGCGCGCATGGTGGGCAGCAGCTTCGACTACAAGGTGGGCCAGCGGCTCGACTTCGACGCGGAAAAGCGCCGCCTCGAAGCGGCCAGCTATCGCAACGTACCGCAAGTGCAGGACCCGGGCGATTTCGCCGTGCGCGGCGGCCTGCTGGACGTCTACCCGATGGGTGCCAAGGCGCCACTGCGGATCGAGCTGTTCGACGACGACATCGACACCATCCGCGCCTTCGACCCGGAGACCCAGCGCTCGCTGGAGAAGACCGACGCCATCCGCATCCTGCCGGGCCGCGAGGTGCCGCTGGACCCGCGCAGCGTCGAGAAGGCGATGAACACCCTGCGTGAGCGCTTCGACGTGGACACGCGCAAGAGCGCGCTCTACCAGGACCTCAAATCCGGCATCGCCCCGGCGGGCGTGGAGTACTACCTGCCGCTGTTCTACGAACAGACCGCCACGCTGTTCGATTACGTCGGCGCCAGGGCGTTGCCGGTGCTGGCGGAAGCCGCGCTGGCCAACGGCGATGCGTTCTGGCTGCAGGCGCAGTCGCGCTACGAGCAACGCCGCCATGATGTCGAGCATCCCGTGCTGCCCCCCGAAGAGCTGTACCTGGCGCCCAACCCGCTGCGCGAATTGCTCAACACGCTGCCGCGCATCGAGCTGTGCGGACCGGCGCATCCGCGCTTTGCCGAATCCAGGCCGCTGGGCGATGTGGCCCTGCCGCCGCTGCCGCTGGCGCCGCGTGATGCCCCGGCCGGCGAAGCGCTGAAGACCTTCCTGTCCGGTTATCCGGGCGGGGTGATGATCGCCTCCGATTCGGCCGGCCGCCGCGAGGCGCTGATGGAAGTCATGCAGTCCGCCGGTCTGGCGCCGGAGATCGTGGCCGACTTCACTGCCTTCCTGGCCAAGACCGGCGGCAAGGCCAAGCCGTTCGCCATCGCGGTCTCGCCGCTGGAAGACGGCTTTGCGCTGGAGGAGCCGCGCATCGCTGTGCTCACCGAGCGCCAGCTGTTCCCCGAGCGCGCCAACCAGCCGCATCGCCGGCGCCGCAGTGGCAAGGAACCCGAGGCGATCATCCGCGACCTGGGCGAGCTGTCAGAAGGCGCTCCGATCGTCCACGAGGACCATGGCGTGGGCCGTTATCGCGGCCTGGTGACGCTGGAAGCAGGCGGCATGCCGGCCGAATACGTCGAGATCGAATACGCCAAGGGTGACCGCCTTTACGTGCCGGTCGCCCAACTGCACCTGATCAGCCGGTATTCCGGCGCGTCGGTGGAGACCGCGCCACTGCACTCGCTCGGCGGCGAGGCCTGGACCAAGGCCAAGCGCCGCGCCGCGGAAAAGGTGCGCGACGTGGCCGCCGAACTGCTTGAAATCCAGGCCCGCCGCCACGCGCGCGCCGGCCTGGCGCTGGACGTGGACCGGGCAATGTACGAGCCGTTCGCCGCGACCTTCCCGTTCGAGGAAACGCCCGACCAGCTGCACGCCATCGACGCGGTGCTGCGCGACCTGGCCAGCAGCCAACCGATGGACCGGGTGGTCTGCGGCGACGTGGGCTTCGGCAAGACCGAGGTCGCCGTGCGCGCCGCGTTCGCCGCAGCCAGTGCTGGCAAGCAGGTCGCGGTGCTGGTGCCGACCACGCTGCTGGCCGAGCAGCACTTCCGCAACTTCAGCGACCGCTTCGCCGACTGGCCGCTGCGCGTGGAAGTGCTCTCGCGCTTCAAGTCCGCCAAGGAGATCAAGGCCGAGCTGGCCAAGCTCGCCGACGGGCAGCTGGACGTCATCGTCGGCACC
>JBIIHJ010000213.1:0-6915 GCA_044235875.1 Pseudoxanthomonas sp. | reverse complement strand
CTTCGGCAGCCACGACTCGCGCGATGCGCTGAAGATGCGCCAGGTGCGCGAGCAGCTGCTCAAGCGCCGGCCCGAGCTCAACGTCGACGGCGAGATGCAGGGCGACACCGCCTGGGACGAAGTGCTGCGCCGGCAGATCATGCCCAACAGCACCTTGAAGGGTCGGGCCAACCTGTTCGTGCTGCCCAACCTGGAAGCGGCCAACATCGCCTACAACCTGGTGCGCGTGTTCACCGAGGGCGTGGCGATCGGCCCGATCCTGATGGGCATCTCCAAGCCGGTCCATATCCTCACCACCAGCGCCACCCCGCGCCGCGTGCTTAACATGACCGCCATCGCCGCGGTCGATGCGCAGATCCGCGAGCAGCTGGCGGAGAAGGGCGAAGACCCGTAAGCGACACAGCCGTTGTGGACAACAAGGCCCGGTGAGAACCGGGCCTTTTGAAGCCCTCATCACGCGGTCGGAAGGCCAAGGCAGCTCATCGTCCTCCCCGGTAGCGCAGTACTTTCCTCCCCTTCCTGTTCGATACTCGTTTTTCCGCTCTGCATCGATCAGTAGCGTAATCGGGCAATGTCGGATTTGGGTGGGATGCTGCCCGAACAACGCGACGGCGACCATAGCGCCGCCAGTTGTGGCATATGCGGCAGCCGCTCCAACTTCGGCTCTGGCTGGGCTCCCACGATGGCTATCTGACCAGGGGGTTTGCGGCCGGAATTCCATCACATCGTTTCGACGACCACCTTAGAGAATCGCGCCAAGTAAACCGAGTGGCCTGGGGGCCAGCATGGGTAGCGCGGGAGCAGGGATTTCTCGTGGTGCGATTGAGTGGCAACTGGATGAGGAAAAGAGGTATTGGCGTAGCTTCTGCCAGCTCCGTGGCATGTCCGAGGAAGAGTTCGAGCTGCGGTGGCCGGTCGTTAGCGTCGCCTATCGGCTTGCCTTGAATGACCCGCAGGCCCCGTTGGAGGTGGTGTTGTCTCGCTACCTTGAAGCGACTGCGACAAGCGGCCTATGCGAGGAAAGTCGGCGCCGGGCCTTCGGCCGGATTTGGGCCAAGATCTTGGCGCGCCACCACGGCGAGGTCCGCTCGGGTGTCATCGATGCACGCGGCGCGTAAGGGCCCAGGGTGAGGCATGCGGGCGGGTCGTCGCTTCCGGGAATTGGTCCGGTCAGGCTGATGCGACGGCCATGGGCACCATACTCTCTTCCAACATCCCGACCAGCAGGCCCAACTGCCATCGCACCTCGCTCCGCTGTGCTTCGGGCAGTCCTGCCACGGCAATCGCGCCGATCTGATCGAGCAGGTTGGGTGCAATCCCAAATTCGGAGATCGCAGTGGTCCAGGCGATAGCGGCCGTCGTGAGGCGCTCTTGGCAACGTTCGTCGAGCATGTCATTCCCCTGCGCGTGCATCCCTATGCCCCTGCGGGGACTGTAGCCCCGTGCATCCCTTGGTCCAAGGCTCTGCGGTTCATACCTTCGTATGAGGTCGGTCCTTGACCGAAAGAACGTCAGAGCGGGGAAAGCGCTGGGGTGGACGAATCGCCACAGTTGGGACCGGATGCACCTTCTGTGGGTGCTCGCAGGTCAGGTGTCCAGGCGACGCTTCCTGCCAGGAGCAGGCCTCCATACTCTTTGACAAAAATTCTGTAACGGCGCGTTTTTTACTCGGCTTCTTTCACCAAGCGACCTACCTGCAAAAAAGGGAAGCCCGGCCAATGGCCGGGCTTCTCAAATTGCCGATCCAGATCAAATTACTTATCGCCGGCGTCGGCCTGGGTCGGATCATGCGGCGCTTCGTGCTTGGGCACGCCCGCTTTGGCCAAGCTCTCGCGCACGCTTTTGACCTGCGCCACCGTGACTGCCGAGGCCCGGTTGCCCCAGCTGCTACGGATGAAGGTACCGAGCTCGGCCACCTCCTGGTCACTCAAGCGCCAGGCGAAACCGGGCATGCCAAGGTTCGAGGGCGCGGCGTTGGTGGAGGGCAGCGCACTGCCGGCCAGGATCAAGCGCACAAGCGTGGCCGGGTCCTGGGCCAGGACGCTTGGGTTGCCAGCCACTTTCGGGAACGCGTGGGCATAGCCTTGCGCATCGGTGCGATGGCAGGCCGCGCAGTTGTCCACGTAGAGCTCCGCGCCCCGGCTGCTGTTGACGCCGGACTGCAGCGCGGTGGCGGTCGCAGGATCGGCCTTGAACGAGGCGACATCGTGGGTAGAAGCCGGCAGCGTCTTCAGATAAGCCGCCATCGCCGCAAGGTCTTGATCGCTTAGGTGCTGGGTGCTGTGCTCCACCACGTCGGCCATCGCGCTGCCGACCACGGCCGTGTGCGGATTACGCGCAGTCTTGAGCGTGTCGACGATATCCTGTTGCGACCACGCGCCCAGACCATCGGCGGGGTTGCCGCGCAGGTTTACCGCGACCCAGCCATCGATGACCTGGCCGCCGGACAGATAAGCGCCTGGCTGGCCATCGCGCTCACTCAGGGCCAGCTCCTGCAGGGTCTGCGCACGCGGGGTGTGGCAGCTGCCGCAGTGCCCAGGGCCTTGCACCAGGTAGGCACCACGGGCGATCTGCGGGTTGCCGTAGGCGCTTGCATCGAACCCGGGACGCTGCGGATCCGGTGCGAAGGTCTTGCGCCAGATCGCCAGCGGCCAGCGCATGGAGAGCGGCCAGGTGATGTCCGAACCACGATTGTCGGCTTTGACCGCGGGCACGCCGTGCTTGAAGTACGCATACAGCGCCCGCGTATCGGCATCGGTCATCCGCACGTACGACGGGTACGGCATGGCCGGATAGAGCGTGCTGCCATTAGGCGCGATACCGTGCCGCACCGCCCGATCAAAATCCTCCAGGGTGTACTTGCCAATGCCGGTCTGCGCATCCGGGGTGATGTTGGTGCTGTAAATCGTGCCGATTGGCGAGGCGATCGGCAGTCCACCTGCGAACGGCTTGCCGCCTGGCGCGGTGTGGCAGGCGGTGCAATCGCCGGCGGCGGCCAGGTACTTGCCTTGCGCGATCAGCGTCGTATCTCCGGCCGCTGGTTCGCCCCCTGCAATCGACGGAGTCTTGGTCGGGATGAAGGCATAGACCAGCGCGGCGGCCAGGACGACTACGGCCAATGCGACAAGGGTCAGGAGCAACTTCTTCATGGGTTGCTCCTTAGGCCTGGACCATTGGGCCGGGTGACTTGATGTACTGGGTGCGGATGGCCTGCGCCGCCCAGTACGCCAGCCCGCCCACCAGCCCAGTCGGGTTGTAGCCGTTGTTTTGCGGAAAGGCATTGGCACCGATGACAAACACGTTCGACACGTCCCAGGACTGCAGGTACTTGTTCAGCGCCGAGGTCTTGGGATCGCTGCCCATGATCGCGCCGCCGCAGGTATGGGTGCTCTGGTACTTGGTGATGTCGTAGTGGCTGCCTTCTTTCTTCGCATCGCCCGAGATCGAGGTCGGGTTGAGGAACTTGGTCATCTTCGTGGCTTGGTCGACGAAGAATTGCGAGGCCTTGATTTCATTGGGATGCCAGTCAAAGGTCATGCGCAGCAGTGGCCTGCCAAAGGCATCCTTGTAGGTCGGGTCCAGGCTCAGGTAATGCTGGCGATAGGACATGCAGGCGCCCTGCACCTCGTAGTAGAACGAATGGCGGAAGTTGTCGGCCGCTGCCTGCTTCCACTTCGATCCCCAGCTGGGCGTGCCGTCGGGCACGTTGATACCACGCACCGGTCCTGCACCAGGCTGCCGCGCCCACACCAGGCCACCGCCGACAAAACCCGCCTTGGCGTTGTCCAGCTGATTGCCATTGAGATCGTCCATCGTGGTCCCGGCGCCGCCGATCCCGATGAAAGGATTGGCCTGCACGTTCTTGTCGAAGAACAGCACGACGCGATTGAGGTTCTGGTAGGAGTAGTTGCGGCCGATGGTGCCGGTGTTGGTGACCGGGTCATATGGCTGGCCAATCCCGGACACCAGCATCAGGTGCACGTTGTAAAGCTGGAAAGCGCACAGCAGCACGATGTCGGCACGCTGCTCCACCTCGCGCCCCTGCGCATCCAGGTAGGTCACGCCGGTGGCCTTCTTGCCGGTGTTGTCCAGATTGACCTTGAGCACGTGCGCGTTGGTGCGCAGCTCGAAGCCCTTGCGCTGGCGCAGGACCGGCAGGATGCAGGCGTTGGGGCTGGCCTTGGAGTAATTCAGGCAACCGTAATCGCTGCAGAAACCACAGGCGTTGCACGGACCCATCTGGCAGCCGTAGGGATTGACGTAAGGGCCGGAAGCATTGGAAGCCGGGATCGGATACGGATGCCAGCCCATGTTCTTGGCCGCGCTGTAGAACAGCTCGGCGCCCAGGTAGTTCGGGTTGGGACCGAGCGGATACTCGCTCGAGCGTGAGCCTTCGAACGGATTGCCGCCCTCCTGCACCACGCCGTTGAGCACGCCCGCCTTGCCCGAGGTCCCGCACACCTTCTCGAACATGTCCAGATGCGGTTCCAGCTCGTCGTAGCTGACCGGGAAGTCCTGGATGGTCATGTCGTCGGGGATGAAGTTCTTGCCATAGCGCTGCTCGACGTTGCTACGCAGGCGCATGTCTTCAGGCAGCGGACGGAAGTGGGCGCCCGACCAGTGACTGCCGGCGCCACCGACGCCGGTGCCTGGCTTGAATGAGCCCATCTGGCGGTAGGGCACCGCGATGTCGCCGGGGGTGTGGCGGATGGTCACCGTTTCCTGGGCCAGGCTTTGCAGGAAGCGGCGATGCACCGAGCCCTCAAGCTCGTCGACCACGCGCGGGTAGGAGAAATCCGGTTGTGTGTCGCGGTCCGGGCCGCGCTCCAGCGCCACCACGTTCAAGCCCGCATCGGTGAGTTCCTTGGCCAGGATCGCCCCGGTCCAGCCCATGCCGACGATGACGGCATCTACTTTTGGTTTGACGGTTGCCATGTCCTCAGCCTCGCTTGCCGGCCAGATCGACCGG
The DNA here is from genome assembly GCA_044235875.1 of Pseudoxanthomonas sp. GTDB lineage: Bacteria > Pseudomonadota > Gammaproteobacteria > Xanthomonadales > Xanthomonadaceae > Pseudoxanthomonas_A. Next base: position 1,946 of record JBIIHJ010000213.1, on the reverse strand, counting down.
CGGCAAGGGATAGGCCTTGTCGCGCACGGTGATCCAATCCATGTAGTCGGCGCGCATGCCCGGATATCCGATCATCTTCCACGCGCCCATGTTCTTGTTGCCGCCATGCCTGGGATCGGCGAAATAGCCGTTTTTGACCTCGCCCAGGAAGTAGGAAAAGAAGGTCTTGGCGGAGATGCCGTCGAGCTCGACCTTGCCGTCCTGCGCCGCCTTGAGCAGGGTGTCCTGCTGCTGCGCATCGAGCTGGGCAAAGGTCTTTCCGTCGAAAGTCTTCTTGCAGTGGGCGTCCATGGCACCGATGCCCACGCGGATCAATTCGCGCAGCGGCAGCTTGCCCTGGTAGCCGAACTCCTTGGCCGCCTCGACGAAAGGCCCCTGCATGTACCAGGTCGAACCTGCGGCGTACGGGCTTTGCATGTGCCGGTCAAGGAACTCAGGCACGCCTGCTTCCACCGCGCCGGGCCCGATGTCATCGTGCGGAATCAGGCGCGCGCAGGCGGCGTTGACGAACGCGTACTCAGGCTCGCTGAAGTACGACGGCTTGTAGTTGCCACCTTCCTGCCCCGTGCCGTTGGCGCCGGGACTGTGCTGCGAATCGGCAGGATCGCTGCAGCCGGGCAAAGCCGCGGCAAGTGGGATCAGGGTCAGGCCCTGGAAGAAACGACGTCGCGAAGGCGACATCGACGATGCATCGTCGTCCGAGGTGGACATGGCTGGCTCCCTGGAGAGAGTTGGCTGGGCGCCTGCCGCCTGGTCCGGACTGGATACACACGCGCAAACGCCTGCGGCAAATCTTGCAGCAGGCGTGCATTTTTGACGTGAATCACGCAGTCGCCCAATGCCGTTTTCACATGTCGCAATGCGTCAGCGGTATCGCCCACCGCTTGGAACACGGTATCTGAGGCTAGCGACACACAGCGGTTGACCAGAGGATCTCGGCGCCAGGCGGCAGCGATGCAGCCTTGCGCTGCAGGCAGATCTCCATCGGCACATCCCACAGCTGCGTCCCGGCTCTGACCAGCTCACCGCGATCAAGCTGGGCGCGAATCAGGGACGCGGGCAACCAACCAATGCCACGGCCCTGAAGCGCCATGGCAGCCACGACGCTGGAAGCGTGGGTGGCAAAGACAGACCTCAGATGCGCCCGGCTTTCCAGCAAGACCCCAATGCTGTCGACGACGCGTCCGAGGCCGGCCTGGGGCGTATAGGACAGGTAAGCGGCCGGGCGGCCTGGTGCGCCGGGCAGTCGATGCAGTGGCTGCTTGCTCTTGGAGCGGCTTGGCTTGGAGACCGGCATCAACACATCCAGATCCAGCACCTTCTGCAGATACTGGACGGGGTCTAGCGGGCCAGCTTGACCGGCCGGCCGGTGCGCCAGAAGAAAATCCACCTCATCCCTGACGAGCATGCGCTCGCATGCCTCCAGGTGATTGGTCGTGAATTGAACCTGCAACCCAGGCACCTGGGCCTCAAGGCTTGAGATCCATTGAGGGAAAAAACTGAAGGTCAACGCATTGGTGGCGCAGAAACGCACGACACCCGGCTGCTGGAAGGCCGCCGCTTGCGCCGCGCCGCGTGCGACCTCCAGCCGACTCAAGGTCTCGCGGGCTGCCGGCAGAAAGCTTTTGCCGGCTTCGGACAAGGTCACGCCAGAAGGCGTGCGGACGAACAATGGCACGCCCACCCATTCCTCAAGCGCCTGGATGCGTCGGCTCAAGGCAGGCTGAGTGACATGCCGCGTCTTGGAGGCCGCGGCATAGGTCCCAGCCTCCACGATGGCGATCAGGTCTTTGAGCCAATCCAGCAGCATGGGAGTCTGGGGGCCATCATCGATCGCAAATTATACGGCGCAGCTTGAGAGCACAGCCACCGGACAGCCGCGCTGCCTAACCCCGGAAACGGCGTTTCCGGCTGCGGACAAGCGCGTCGGCCGGGAAGACAGTGAG